>JAHEHC010000020.1 GCA_024644805.1 Flavobacterium sp.
TAAACATGAATTCTCTGAAACAGGGATAAACATCTGATCTTTGAACAGGGACATTCTCTGGATTTTCTACGGTGTATCCTTTGACTTCTTCGGCTTGTAATAGCTCGATATTTTCACTGAAAACATCGTATACCAGTTCATCCTTGATCTGGATCGAAGAGTAACCTCCGCAATTGTCCAGTTTCTTCATCATCATCTTTTCTTCATCTTTCCAAAAGAAATAGACCTCATAATACGTCCCATTTGAAAAACACATGGAACCATCATTATTTTTGAACATGACCGTCTTACCAATGCAATAACGCTTGTTATAAAAGAAGGTGTCTATTTCATTCTCATGGAGATCTTCAGTAAACTGATCGATCATATCTTCCAATTTCTTCTCATCGTTCTGGGAAAATCCAAAAGAGGTGATCAAGAACAATAGTATTAATAGTCGTTTTTTTATCATGCTATGTTTTAATGATTCATACATTGAAAACTTCCTATCGGTGACCCGTCTGGAATAATTGGTACATTCACTTTTTTATACTTGGTTGGATCCTTTTTAAATTGAGTTATCGCATACACCATTTCCTTAGAATAAGCATCTGTTCTTTTCTTCAATTCCTTTTCCAAATTATTGATATGATCATTGACCTTAGCCTTTACCTGCGGAATACTTCTATCATCAACGGCCAGACTCATCATTTGATCAAGTGTTACAAATCGAATCGAGTTTTCCACCTCACTCTCATAAGGGGTCCCTTTTCTATAACTAAACACATGCAGAAATAGCTGTTCGATCACTTCGTCCAGGTTTAAGTTATTTGGATCAATGGATGATTGCTGGATCAATCGGTTGGCTCGTTCCGGATGAAGCAACAATCTAAGGGTCATCTTTGATGCAGTCGCAGGTGCTCCCAATGCATCAAATGCCACTCCCAAATTACTTTTGAATGATTCTCGTGTTCTATCATATCCATAGGCCCTTGGCGGGAACAAGTCAACAATATTCTGAGGTATACAAAGGTGGTTTACCGACAGGGTCTCCAATACGCTCGACAGGGCTTCGTTTTGCTTTTCCTTAGAGGTCATTTTTACTACAATTCCATCACTACCTTTCACGGCATAGTTGTAATCCATGCCACCGATCAATTTAACTGTGGCTTCTGTTTGGTATCGATGAAAGAAATACAAGGGTACAAATATATCCTCCAATACCGTATAGGCTTCACCTACTCTAATATTGTCGATTGAGAAATGATCCATTGCCTTTTTTCGAATGGCAAGGACATTCATCAGTTCAGTAGATGCATCTATCCCATTATCCCAGAGATGTGCTTTCTCATGAGCGCTTCCTTGCGGTCTTGCATCCGGATCGGAGATATACCTTAGTCCATTTTCAAAGGCCTTGTCCAATAGTGAATTTAAATAGTCTTTTTCAGAGATGCCGTCTGAAACTTCAGAATAGGAATATGCAACAGTTACTTTATCCCAAACACCTATCTTATCATCATAAGCATTTGACAGGTCGATATTTCCTTTCCTAAGCTGAATCATGGGGTGTGGATAATCCATGACACTGGATCTTCCATTGGTACTTGCTGCAAAATTATGAGCAAAGCCCAATGTATGACCGACCTCATGGGCAGAAAGCTGTCTGATCCTCGCAAGTGCCATTTCAAGCATAGGCTGATAATCGTTATCCGATTTTGCAAACGGCTTGTTCAGCAAGGCTTGTGCTATCATGAAATCCTGCCTGATCCTGAGACTTCCCAAACTTACATGGCCTTTTAATATCTCTCCGGTTCTGGGATCAGAAATAGTAACTCCATAGCTCCATCCTCTTGTCGAACGATGTACCCACTGGATCACATTATATCTTATATCCAGGGGATCTGCACCTTCAGGAAGCATTTTTACCTGAAATGCATCCTTGTAGCCTATTTCCTCGAAAGCCTGATTCCACCATCGTGCACCATCCATCAATGCCGATCGGACCGGCTCCGGAGTTCCGGGATCCAAATAATAGATAATGGGTTCAATAGCGACACTGACATCTGCATTAGGGAATTTCTTTTCCAGTCGGTGACGATATATATATCGTTTCTGTATGGGTTCCCAGATCGGTGTCGCATAATCCATGTAGGTCATTGGAAAAGAACCACATCTGGGGTCGAAAATTCTAGGTTCGTATCCATCATCCGGTAATTCAATAAAACTATAATGCTGAATCATCGTAATCGATGTCGGGTCGGGAGATACGGTTGAGACTTGCTTTCCTGTGGGCTGACCAATATAAGTGATCATCGATTCAAACTCGACATTCTTAGGAAATGCCTTGGTGTTTTCTGTCCAAATGGCGCTTCTGGTCTTATCGATCTTATAGGTCCCTTCCTTTTTGCTCTTTAGACTTTGGATCACACCATGAGCATCTTCCATCAGAAATGGGGTGATATCTATTATATAGCTTTTATCCTTGGTCTCCTTAATTGGAAATCCAAATAATACCGACTTGGCAAAAGCCTGTTCAACAGATCGTTTTTCAAGTTCATTATCGGTGTTCGCCCTAAAATTCTGATTGGGCTGAAGCAATAAGAGCTTATTTCCACTCTTGATGAACTTGACCACCACGCCATCACCTATTTGTCCGCGATCCAAACCAATGTCGTTTGAACCCAGGCCGGAGCTTAAAAAATGAACATACAGGAACTCCTGATCCAATGCTTCTACCTCCAAATAGATCTCTCCATCGTTTTCAGAATAGTAAAAATCAAAAAAGCCCTCATATTTAACAAGGTCTTTTTTTGTGTCAAGGAATTGTCCGCTAAGCAAATGAGGGACAATTAAGAAGATTAGTATGTATAGGAATCGCATTGTCGAAAATATTTCTTAAATCTATAAAAATATAATAAATAACTTTTAGCTGAAATAGTTTAATTCTATTTTTGTCAGAAACATATTTATATGATAACTACAGATCAAATCAAGGATCTAAAGAATCGCCTGGATGCGTTAAGGAGGTATCTTTGACGTTGAAGGTAAGAACATAGAAATCTCTAATGACGAAGAGAAAACCTTTGACCCAAATTTTTGGGACAACCCCCAGGAAGCGGAATCCTTCATGAAACAGCTCAGGAATAAGAAAAATTGGATCTCAGATTATGATACAGCCGTTTCATTATTTGAAGAAGCAGAGATCATATTCGATTTTTTTAAGGAGGGTGAAGGAACTGCCTCCAATGTGGAAGCAAGATATGATAAGGCATTAAATGCCATTGAAACATTGGAGTTTAGGAATATGATGAGCGATGAGGGTGACAATCTAAGCGCAGTACTTCAGATAACAGCAGGTGCTGGTGGAACTGAGAGTTGTGATTGGGCCAACATGCTCATGCGTATGTATTTGATGTGGGCAGAAAAGAATGATTTTAAGGTCAGGCAACTCAATCTACAAGAAGGTGATGTGGCAGGCATAAAAACCGTAACCTTGGAGATCGATGGTGAATATGCTTTTGGATGGCTGAAGAGTGAAAACGGGGTTCATAGACTGGTCAGGATCTCCCCTTTCGACAGCAATGCAAAGAGGCATACCAGTTTTGCTTCGGTTTACGTATATCCCCTGGTGGATGACACCATTGAGATCGAGATCAATCCTTCTGAGATATCCTGGGATTTTGCAAGAAGTAGTGGTGCCGGAGGCCAGAATGTGAACAAGGTCGAGACCAAGGCCATCCTCACCCACGAACCAACTGGAATTGTAATTCACAATTCTGAGACCCGATCACAATTGGAAAATCGTGAAAAAGCCATGCAGATGCTCAGGTCACAACTCTATGAGATCGAACTGAGAAAGCAACAAATTCAACGAGATGAGATCGAATCTGAAAAAAAAGCTATCGAGTGGGGGTCACAGATCAGGAATTATGTATTGCACCCGTATAAACTAATTAAGGATGTGAGAACATCGCATGAGACCGGGAACACCGATGCAGTACTCAATGGTGCTATCGATGGTTTTCTAAAAGCCTATCTTATGATGATGGGACAAGAGCCACAAAGTGAAGAACTTTAATAAACTAATTTTTTAAAATAAAAACAAATGATTACTATATACCATAACCCAAGATGCAGCAAATCAAGATCCTGCAATACCTATCTTTCTCATTTAGACGAAGAGGTCAAGGTAGTGAATTACTTCAATGATCCATTTACGGTCAATTCTCTTAAAAAAGTGATTCGTATGTTGGGTATTGCCCCCATAGATCTAGTAAGAAAGAATGAGCAAATATGGAAACAACAATTCAAAGGAAGATCATTATCTGATTTAGAGATCATAAAAGCCATGGTCACTCACCCAAAACTCATTGAAAGACCCATCGTTGTAAATAAAGGAAAAGCTGTAATTGCAAGGCCTATAGAAAATGTTGAAAAGATTTTATAAGCCTCTATTTTATTTAACAAATTATTAGTATTCAACCTTAAAACTTAAAGGTAATTTCATGGTCTTAAATATAAAACATCTAATGAAAAGTCAACTTATAGTATTCCTATTCTAGTCACCCACCCAAAACTCATTGAAAGACCCATTGTTTTATAAGAGGGAAAGGCTTTAATAGCGAGGCTTTTGGAAAATGTTCAACAAATTCTAAATAATATTAAACATTTTAACATTTGATTAGCATCGTATAAACATTCTTTCTTGTAAATTCGCCTAAATTTTATAACCATCTCATGAGAAAATACCTGCTTATTCTTTTCTTTGTGTTGCCTGGCATCATTCTGGCTCAACAAAATAACACTGAGACTGTACCTGTAACTGGTAAGATAGTTGAAGAAGAATCAAATCTTCCATTGGTATATGCAACTGTTTCCTTTATAGATGATAAAGGAAAAGTTGTTGCGGGTGGAATTTCAGATGAAAATGGGAATTATAATATTGAAGTACCAAAAGGAATTTATACCATCCAATATGATTTCATCTCCTACAAATCTGTAAAATTAATAGAACAGAGAATATTTGAACCTACCAACCTTCCCTTGGTTAAGAAGACCCTGGATGCTACAAGTTTAGATGAAGTAGTCGTGAGAGCTGAGACTACTGAGGTACAGATCCGATTGGATAAGAAGATCTATAATGTTGGTAAAGACTTGACCACCAGTGGTGCAACAATCAGTGATGCGTTGAGCAATATCCCATCAGTTACGGTTGATGTAGATGGAACAGTAAACCTGAGAGGAAATGAGAATGTACGAATCCTTATTAATGGAAAGCCTTCAACTATTGCTGGATATGGTGATGCGGATGCATTGAAACAGCTCCCAGCTGAGGCTATCGATCGCATTGAAGTGATCACCTCTCCATCTGCCCGATATGATGCTGAAGGAACTGCCGGTATATTGAACATAATCTTAAAGAAAGAAAAGACCTTGGGACTGAATGCGTCGGTAATGACCAGTGTTGGAGTTCCCCTTAATACTGGTATATCTGGAAATGTGAATCTGAGAACCGATAAGTTCAATGTATTTAATTCGATGGGGTACCGTTATAGAAACAGACCCGGAGGTGGGACTTTTGAGAATAGGTTCTTCTCACCTAATATAGTCAACCCTTTGGTTATAGAAGACCGTGAATATGACAGATTGAATAAAGGCTTCAATATAAATTTGGGAATTGAATATTTCATCAATGACAAATCATCGGTCACCGCATCCGGTTTTTATCGTAAGGGGAAAGATGATGATGAAATCACCAATGTCACCAATGAATTTGATCCATCCGACATATTGGCCATATCAAGGGACCGTATTGAATTCGAGAAAGAGGATGGTGATAATCTTCAACTATCACTTAATTACGTCAATAATTTCAATACAGACGGGCATAAGCTTACGGCTGATTTCCAATATGGGATCGATGAGGAGACCAATACCTCATTGATCGAGGAAATGAACACCTTTCCAATTATGGAACAGCTTCCCTCAGAAGAGATCACATCTATAGAAGATGGAAATGATTATTTGGCTCAAGTGGATTATGTATTGCCGATAGGTGAGAATGCACAATTTGAAGCTGGATACCGTGGTACATTCAGAAAGACCACCACCGATTATACGTTAAGGGATGAGATCGGAACCTCAGGTATTTTTGTAAGAAATGATAGCCTGTCGAACATATTCACCTATGAGGAGAATACCAATGCATTGTATTCTCAATATGGAAATAAATTCGGTGCATTTTCATTTCTACTTGGACTTAGAATGGAGAACACGGTCTTGATCGGTGATGTTACCGGAGAGGACTTAAACACCGATAATGATGATGAATTTACGATCAATTTCGATAAGGATTATTTGAATCTGTTTCCAACTGTCAATTTAGTCTTTGAGCTCAATGAATACGAGAATATCACATTTGGATACAACAGAAGAATAAACCGCCCAAGACATTGGTACATCAACCCATTCCCCTCCCGTTCCAGTGAAGCAAATATATTCCAGGGTAATCCGAATCTGGATCCTGCTTTTGCAGATGCATACGATCTGGGTTATCTAAAAAGATGGGGGAAATTAACATTGACAACATCTGTTTATTATCAATATGAAACCGATGCATTTGCAAGGATACAAGAAGATACGGGCGAGCTTACTTCCAATGGAATTCCCATTATTCGCTCATTACCGATAAACCTTTCGACCAATCAGAGGTATGGTTTCGAAGCTGGAATCCTATATAATCCGAAGAAGTGGTTGAGACTAAATAGCAGCTTTAATTTCTATAAGTTCGAATCTGAAGGGGAATTCAACAATGTGGATTATGGCACCGAAGACACCAGTTGGTTTGCAAGATTCAGTTCGAAGGTGACCCTTCCTGCAAATTTTGAATGGCAGACCAACATGTTCTATAGAGGTCCAAGAAACACAGCGCAAACAGAATATAAGGGTATATTTTCAATGAATCTTGCCTTAAGTAAGGATATCATGAATGATAATGGTACCATTACCTTTAATGTAAGTGATCTGTTGAATTCCAGGAAAAGAAGATCCCTTACCGAGACCGAAACATTCTTAAGTGATACTGAATTCCAATGGAGAGAAAGACAAATCACCCTATCCTTTACCTATCGATTCAATCAGAAAAAGCAAAGAGAACGGGGTCAGCGAAACGGTGGTAACGACGACGATATGGATTTTCAGGGATAGGTATTTGATTTGTGCAGGGATATGCATGCACTTAAAAGAATCTAAAATAAAGGATTGAATACTATTTATTCTTCTTGCCTACGGGCTTCACGTTTCAATTTCCATTTTTCAAAAAAGTATCCGCCTATCCAATAAGGCAATATGGAAATTAAAAATATCATCAGCCAAAAACCGATGGTGATTATGGTCAAGAAGGCTAAAAATCCTAAATATTGATCAAATTCGAACATAAATCTGGTGTTTATTCAAGTGGCTCAAATATACTATGCTTTTTTGAAATTTTGCAAATTCTACAAAATTTTATTAACACGAAATAAACCGGTAAGCTATTGAGTAAGATTGGGGTTTTCTTTAACTTTGTTGATCAGAAAACACCTAACTATGAAATACAGAGTAGAAAAGGACACCATGGGTGAGGTTAAAGTTCCTGCCGATAAATTATGGGGAGCACAGACCGAAAGATCCAGAAATAATTTTAAGATCGGCTCACCAGCCTCCATGCCTTTGGAAATAGTTTACGGATTTGCCTATCTAAAGAAGTCTGCTGCATACACCAATTGTGATTTGGGTGTGCTTTCAGTTGAAAAAAGGGATCTGATTGCAGCCGTATGTGATGAGATTTTAGTAGGGAAACTCGACGATCAATTTCCATTGGTTATCTGGCAAACCGGAAGTGGCACTCAAAGCAATATGAATGTCAATGAAGTGATCGCTAACAGGGCACACCAACTTGCAGGTAACGCCATAGGAGAAGGTGAAAAGACCTTACTACCCAATGATGATGTCAATAAATCACAATCATCGAATGATACCTTCCCTACCGGAATGCACATAGCTGCCTATAAGAAATTAGTCGAAGTCACCATCCCGGGAATTGAGACCCTGCAAAAGTCCTTAGCAGAAAAAGCCAAAGAGTTCTCAAATGTGGTAAAGATAGGACGTACGCACTTAATGGATGCCACTCCCCTTACACTGGGACAGGAATTCAGTGGATATGCGTCCCAATTGGAACATGGGATCACCGCGTTGAAGAATACCCTACCGCACCTTGCAGAACTGGCATTAGGTGGAACAGCTGTAGGTACAGGAATCAATACTCCAAAGGGATATTCAGAGCATGTGGCCAAGCAAATTGCAACATTTACCGGCTTGCCTTTTGTTTCGGCAAAAAATAAATTTGAAGCTCTGGCAGCTCATGACGCCATTGTTGAATCACATGGAGCATTGAAACAACTGGCCGTGTCGCTTAATAAGATCGCCAATGATATTCGTATGTTGTCCAGTGGTCCTAGAAGCGGCATTGGTGAGATCATTATTCCTGCCAATGAACCCGGTTCTTCGATCATGCCCGGAAAGGTGAATCCGACACAATCTGAAGCATTGACCATGGTTTGCTCGCAGGTAATTGGTAACGATATGTCTATAGCTGTAGGTGGAATGCAAGGTCATTATGAATTGAATGTGTTCAAACCTGTCATGGCGGCTAACTTTTTAGAATCTGCACAACTTTTAGGAGACGCATCTATCTCATTTGAAGTAAATTGCGTAAGAGGAATTAAACCAAATATTGAAGTTATAAAAAGACAATTGAACAATTCATTGATGCTGGTTACGGCTTTAAATCCCAAAATAGGGTACTACAAAGCTGCAGAGATTGCCAATACTGCTCATAAGAATGGCACTACACTCAAGGAAGAGGCAGTGAAATTAGGGTATCTGACCGAAGAACAGTTTGACGAATGGGTCAAGCCGGAAGATATGGTTGGTCATTGATCCAGACCTGATAATACATCAAAATAGCTTATTTCAAAAATCCTCATCAGAGTGTTTTTTAATAATATTATCGATTAAATGCATATTTTATGGTTGAAATGTAATTTTTTTATATATTTAGAGTACCCAAATTAATAAACCTACTTAAAATGAGACCACGAATAGTCCCCTTTATTCTGTGCTTTTTGATGACTCTGATCATCAGTTTGCCACTATCAGCAAATTCAAACACTTCATTATTAAACAACCTTGACGCCAGTAATGATAGGGAGTTTGATGATATAGAAGTCACGCTGATCACTCTTAAGGATATCAAGGATACCGATACCAAGGATAAACCCAAAAAAGAGGATAATAGCAGTCATTTTTCCACCACCCCAGTTGTAGGAAAAATTGATGCAAATTCTAATATTAAAGAATTTTCCTACAAAAAAGATACTGAAAAAAGTGCCATTTCAGGTAATTCTGCCTTGGATATTTACACATTGACCTCTAAAAAAGATCAACTTTTCAACCTAGGTCTTTATTATGGTTTTGCTCTAACAATGATATTCTTAAATATCGTTTGTTTTTTACTATTTGATGAAAAGATATTTTTATACTATTCAATGGTATTGGCCGGTTTAGCCAGCGTCTTTTTCTATAATGATGGTTTATTGGTATTGATTGGGGCAGAACAAATTTCAACAAATGCCGTATTAGAGTCCACACTCCTATTGGTAACTATTGGAGCTGGAGCTTTATTCGCTTCAAAGTATATAAGGATCAAGGAACATTATCCTTTCATTACAAAGATCGTTGTTCCCTTATATATGATCGCAGCCATTTTAGTGATCACAGCATGGATTACCGGAAATGAATTTACATCAAGTATTGCCAATGCCGTTTCATTTGGAATTCTAAGTATCTACTTTATAACCGGAGTGATCCTTTTCAGCAGAAAGAACTATGTGAAATTTTATGTCATTGCCAGCTGTATACCCCTGTTATTCACAATCGATTATTTTGTGTTGAGTGGATTTGGAATAGATTTCCTTTTCACAAATTCAGTACATATAAAAGTGGCTGTATTTGCCGAAATGCTACTAATGACCTATGCTATCATATTTAGAATGAAGGCTATTAAGGAAGAAAACGAACTAAGACAAACAGAAATGCGTATATTTTTAAAACGACAGGATGTTATGCATCGACAAAATGTTGAACAAATGGTTGAGGATGTCTATTTGGAGAACCTTATCATGCATTATGACCTTGACGGACTGGAGATCAAATTACTTCAATACATCTCAGAAGGTAAAACGAATGGGAAGATCGCCAGAAAACTGAAGTTATCCGAGTCAGAATTGGAAGAACAGACCAAACTTCTGTATGAAAAACTGGAAATTGGTGAACAGATCCAGGAAGACTACAGGATGGTAGACAACCAACCGGATTATCTATACAATTAAGGATTCACTATCACATTAATGAATGTGATAGTGCTTTCGGTATTTATATAATGCCAAAGCACTTAATACCACTGTGCTACCTATAATGTAATAAACAAATGTAGGGGTAACCGGAGTGTCTCCACTGGCATAGGAATGCAAACCTGTTAGATAGAAATTAACACCAAAATAGGTCATCATAATGGAACCATATGCGATCACAGCAGCAAAGTTAAACGTCCATCTGCCTTGTAATCCAGGTACCAATCTCATATGAACGACAAAGGCATAGATCATAATACTGATCAACGCCCAGGTCTCTTTAGGATCCCATCCCCAATAACGTCCCCAACTCTCATTTGCCCATTGACCTCCAAGGAAGTTTCCGATCGCAAGCATGACCAATCCAACAGTTAGAGCCATTTCATTGATCACGGTCAGCTCATCAATATTCAACCGCATCTTCTTTTTGTTCTTTTTGGTGGTCAAAATCATTAACATCAGCGATGCCGCACCAAGGATCATCCCCAATGTGAACGGTCCATAGCTACCCACGATCACAGCAACATGGATCATCAACCAATAACTATTCAGTACTGGTTGTAGATTTGCTATCGAAGGATCCAGCCAGTTCTGATGGCCTACCCACAAAATGATAGCCGCAACAAATGCGGTTGATGCGATGGTTAAGAAACTTTTTCTACCCAAGGTCAATCCAAACAATACAGTGGCCCATGCCACATAGATGATCGATTCATAGGCATCACTCCAGGGTGCATGACCACTTACGTACCATCTTAATGCCAATCCCAGGGTCATCATAATAAAGAAAATCCAAATTATATACTTACAAACCTTGATCAAGGTGAGTAAGGTCTTACTCTCCCTGAAAATTTGAATAATGATGAATAGGAACATAAATATGCCAAACATGGCAAAGTACTTATACAACCTGTTAAAAATATCAGCTTTGTTATAGGCAATTTCTGCCTTGATCTTATTATCAGATGGATGAACCTCACTACCAAACTTTTTCTGAAAATTAGAAATACCACCCAACAACTGCTCTGCTTCGGTGTAATCGTTTGTTGTTCTTGCAGTCTCAAGGCTATCGTAGTACATCTTTAAAATGTTATTTGCAAAAACCGAATCCATATCCTTATAATTGGTCTCAGCCAATTCTGAATAGGACACCCATCTATTATTCTCATCATCTTGGATCGGAAATATTTTCAAGATCGATCCACTCAAAGCCCGATTCAATAAATAGAAGCTTTCATGAGCTTTCACAAAGTCCTTCTGAAATTGATTGGGGGTATTGGTTGAGGTCGCAGCCTCCAGATAAGGTTCCAATTTATAATCGCCTTCCTCATCAAAAAGATCCATCAATGATATATGGCTGGTCTCCAATGGAACGCCTATTATCTTGCGAATACTGTCATTTCCACGTTTTAATTTGATCAAAGGAGCTTCAAGCCAAAGTCTGGGTGTTTCGATCATGGACATGAATACCTGATTGGCATCCATCTCCCCATAGGAACTTTTCCTGCTTATCTTCCTAAGAAGTTCACTGGCAAAAGTATTTACGGGTTTCATCCTACCATTATCCTGTATGACCAAGTTTGCAAATTTATTGGCATGATCCTTACTCACCATCCTCGTACTCAGTATGGAATCAATCTGACTCTTATCAATCTTTTCATTCAACTCCTCATGCTGTGCAAATCCGGCAACCGAAAAGAATAGAACAAATAATGTGATTGCAGAGCCCTTATCGATACGGATCTTTTTAAGTCTTTTTCTTAAGAATCCAAATCGGCTGTTATTATCAAACAATATGGCCAACAATCCAAAATATAAAAAGAAATATCCAATATAGGTGATCCAGGTACCCCAGAAATCATGGTTTACAGATAGGATCGTCCCCTTCTCATCATTATCAAAAGAGGCCTGAAAAAATCGATAGCCTCCCTGATCCAATATGTTATTCATATAGATATCGTAATCATAAAAAGTTGAATCAGCTTGATTAACAGTAACCTTACTCATAAATGCTGAATAACTTTTTTGAGTTCCCGGATATTTATCGGCGATGAAATCATTCAAGGTGATACTGAATGGCAACTTATATTCTATTGAACCGTATCGTAAATAGACTTTCAATCCTCCAACTTCGGTCATTATAGGTTTAGAAGAAAATCCTTTACCACCAAGAACATCTACGGTCCTGGTCTCGTTATTTGAAGTGACATCAACGATCAGGGCATTCTGATTGGTTGGTTGATCTGCGGGTGCTTTGATCACTTGGTAAGATCCTTTTACCACACCCTCAGGAACCACGAAGCTCATGGTGTGTATTTGATACAAACTTCTCAATAAAAAGGGCTGAACACTATCGGCTACAAGTGTTCCCTTTAGTTGGTCGGCCATTCTCATATATTGACCTTCAGTAGGAGAAACAATAGTATAATTCCCATTATCATGAGTTATATTGACTGCACCCTGCATGGGATTATTGAATGTAAAAAACATATCGTGAATGTTGAGAAGCTGGCCATCGGCGATCCAATGTTCATGTCGATTTCCCATTCCTCCAGATTCAACAATTTTTATAAAATTGGTTCCTTCATCATCCAGAACAATGTCTTTTTTTGCATTCTCTATATAATCCTTAAACTCAATGGTGACCGGTTGTCCATTATAATCGGTCTCAATGGAAAAATCATTGTTCAATCGTTCAGAAAGCCTCAATAGCTTGGGAGCAATTCTTCTTCTTTGCGGAATACTGTCAACCATATAATCTCCATCGATAAAAGTACTCAGATAGGCATCTGAAGACAAGAAGGTGTCTTGTGTTGCTCCCTCCCTGATGTGCATAACCCCTTCATAACTAATGTATCGGGTCACAAATGCACCTAACAAGATCAAAATAAAAGAGAGGTGAAGCATTAAGGACGCCCATTGTTTTTTTCTAAAAAGTCTGTATTTCTTAATATTTCCAATGAAATTGATCATTAAAAGCACCATGATCAATTCGAACCACCAGGCATTATATATCATCTCCCTTGAATAGGGTGTCGGCGAAGTCTCAGAGGAGGCATCCATAAATGTTCCAACAGCCATTGCTGCTGCAAAAAATATGAATAGAGCTGACATTAATTTTGTAGAAAAAAGAAACTGGGTGATTTTTTTGATCATAGCATGACAATTTAATTCCGGCAAATTTAGACATTTAGAATTAGTTTGCGAATTAATTTATGTTAACGATTCCAGATGTTTATCACTTTCTATTTTGATTTAATATTTAGTGTTCCAATTAAGCTTTAGTCCTATTTTCATTATCTTAGCCCTATGATAGATATTGTTATTTTTGGAACTGGAAATGTTGCTTATCATCTATGTAAGGCGATGCATTCCTCAGATAAGATAACTGTAAAACAGGTATATGGAAGGACTAAGAGATCATTGAAGTCCATACCAAAATATATCGACACAACAACGTCTCTGACCAATCTCAAAAAAGCTGAAGTCTATATCATAGCGATCTCAGATGATGCCATAAATGACTTCTCCAAAATAATTCCTGTCAGCAATAGTCTTGTGGTCCATACTTCAGGATCTGTTCCCATGAGTGAATTGGATAACCATAATAGGAAAGGGGTCTTCTATCCATTACAAAGCTTCTCAAAGGAAAGGGAATTGAGTTTTAAGACCATTCCCATTTGTCTGGAAACTGAACACCAGGACGATCTCGATCTGTTAAAAGAAGTGGGGCTTGCATTATCCGATCATGTTGAGGTTATCGATTCTCAAAAAAGAGCCACATTACATCTTGCTGCTGTATTTGTAAACAATTTTGTAAATCATCTTTATGCGATCGGTCATGACCTGCTTAAAGAAGAATCATTATCATTCGATCTATTGAAACCATTGATCCATGAGACTGCCGATAAGATCAATAATATAAATCCTTCTAAAGCCCAAACAGGTCCAGCCATTAGAAATGATTTAAAAACTATAGAAAAACATATACATTTGTTGAAGAACAATTCCGATAAAGAAGCCTATCGAATGTTTTCAACTATCATTTCAAAATCCTATGGAAAAGAACTATAAGGAATATTTACAACAGATCAACACTTTTATCTTTGATGTAGATGGTGTTTTAACCGATGGAACAATAACCATCACCACCAATGGGGATATGCACCGCACCATGCATACAAAAGATGGTTTTGCATTGAAAACAGCTATTGATCAAGGTTTTAATGTCTGCATCATTTCTGGCGGAACCGATGAAGGTGTTAGAAAACGACTCAAAGGACTTGGAATAACCGACATCTATCTTGGAACGCACCATAAAGGTGAGATCATGGACGAGTATCTGGATATCAATAACATCAGCAGGGATCATGTACTTTTCATGGGAGATGATATTCCCGATCTTCATGTCATGCAGCAAATAGCCCTACCCTGCTGTCCGCAAGACGCTGTTCCAGAGATCAAGGAGATCTCGAGATATGTGTCTCATAAAAAAGGTGGAACCGGTTGTGTTCGTGATATCATAGAACAGGTATTGAAAGTGCAAGGGAAATGGTTGAACAATGAACAGGAAAGTGCGAATTATGACTAATGATGCCTCACCAATTCAAAAACTAACAAACTAAATAACTCAATAACTAATTCTTCATTGGCTTACTTAAAACTCATCCGGGTTCAAAACCTGATCCTGATCCTGATCATTCAAGTGATCATTAAATATGCTCTCTTTCATGCTTTTGAGATCGATACCACCTTGACGACCTTGCAATTTTCAATGTTGGCCTTGGCTACTTTAAGTATTGCAGCAGCTGGATATATCATCAACGATATACAGGATGTTGATATCGATCGGATCAACAAGCCGGAAAAGGTGATCGTTGGAAAGAAAATAACAGAGAAGAACGCCTACACCTTATTCATCGTGCTTAATTGCATGGGGGTCGTTTTGGGATTCTTTCTTTCGAATTCCATTGGAAAACCAGGATTCTTTGCCTTATTCATCATTATTTCAGCACTATTATACCTATATGCCACCTACTTGAAATCGGTTATGGTCTTAAGTAATATCATCATTTCTGCTTTGGTGGCGATGACCTTGATCGTGGTAGGACTATTTGATCTGCTTCCAGCAATTACTGAGGAGAACCAAAGTACCCAGTCTACATTTTTCAGTATCGTAATGGATTATGCACTTTTTGCCTTTATTCTAAATCTGATCCGTGAAATGGTCAAAGACGTCCAGGATGTAGATGGAGATAAGAATGGGGGGATCACTACCCTACCTATTGTTATTGGAAGAAAAAGGACTATTTATATCGTATTTGCCTTGGCGGTGTTGCTGTTATTCGGAATCGTTTATTATATGTATTCCTATTTGTATTACAAGCAGATCGCCATCATATATTTCTTGTTCCTGATCGTAGCACCACTTATCTATTTCTGTGTGAGGTCATGGAGTGCAACAACAAAGAAGGACTATCGATTTCTTTCTCAGTTCTTGAAGATCATCATGATCTTAGGAATGGGATCGTTATTGATCTATCAATTCATTTTAATCTAGCCCATGCTATCTGAACAATTAAAGAAATTCAATATTATTCTGGCATCTGGATCTCCAAGAAGGCATCATTTCTTCAATGAACTTGGGATTGATTTCAATATAGAGATAAAAAATATAGAAGAGACCTACCCTAATACATTAAGTGGAGTAGAGATCACCGACTATCTCTCAAAATTAAAATCTTCGGTCTTTGTGGATCTTTCAGAAAATGATTTGATAATTACCAGCGATACGATTGTCTGGAAGGACAACAAGGCCATTGAAAAACCAAAGGACTTTCAACAGGCAGTCACCATGTTAAAATCACTTAGTGGGAGTATGCATGAAGTGATCACGTCGGTTTGCTTTACAGGAACTCAATTTCAAAAGACGGTACATGATATCACTAAAGTTTGGTTCAGAGAACTGACAAATGAAGAAATAAGCTATTATATAAAGACCTTCGAGCCCTTCGATAAGGCAGGTGGATATGGAATTCAGGAATGGATTGGTTATATAGGAATTGAACGAATTGAAGGATGTTATTTCAATGTCATGGGGATGCCGACCCGACTGGTATATAAAACTCTGGTTGAAATTGCCAGCGAATATTAAATCTTGATAACTTGTAGTGTTAAAGAATTTTTAATTTAGGCGCATCGAGAATCATTTTGGGTATATTTGGTAGCATCTCAAAAAACAAAACATAACCATGCGTAAAATTATCTTTGTTCTAATTATTGGTCTAGTCCACACTTTCAATTGTATTGGCCAGGCTCCAAAAAAACAGAATGCTTCAGAGATATATCATGATCTTCAAAAATTAAATTTCCTCGGCTCTGCTCTTTACATTGCGGCTCATCCCGATGATGAGAACACCAGATTGATCTCCTATCTTGCTAACGATGTAAAAGCCAGAACAGCCTATCTTTCGATCACCAGAGGTGATGGTGGACAAAATCTTGTTGGCCCTGAGATCAGGGAGTTATTGGGCGTGATCAGAACTCAGGAGCTATTGGCTGCACGTAGAACCGATGGTGGCTCTCAGTTCTTTACCCGCGCAAACGATTTTGGTTATTCAAAACACCCCGATGAAACATTGAGAATATGGAATCGAGATGAAGTACAGAGCGATGTTGTTCGAGCGATCAGGAAGTTCAAACCGGATATCATTATCAATCGTTTTAACCACAGAACACCGGGGTCTACTCATGGTCATCATACCTCTTCAGCTATTCTGAGCTATGAGGTGTTTGACCAATTGAATGATGAGACCTTCTACCCTGATACAGCACAAAGTTATGGAGCTTGGGCGCCGAAAAGACTGTTCTTCAACACGTCCTGGTGGTTCTATGGTAGTCAGGAAAATTTTGAAAAGGCCGATAAGACCAATTTACTGGAAGTAGAGACCGGAAACTTCTATCCATTATTGGGGCTATCCAATGGTGAGATCGCCTCATTGAGCAGAAGTATGCATAAGTCACAGGGATTTGGAAGTACAGGGACTCGTGGAAGTCAGATCGAGTATCTGGAATTCTTAAAGGGAGAATTCCCCAATGACAAGTCCAATATCTTTGATGGGATCAACACCACCTGGTCTCGAATTGAGGGAGGAACTGCTATTGGTAATATCCTCCATGCCTTGGAGAAGGATTTCGATTTCAAGGATCTTTCTAAAAACATTCCATCGTTATTAAAAGCGTATAAACTGATCGAGGCACTTCCTGATGGTTATTGGAAGACCATAAAATCGGAAGAGATCAAGAATATTATCCTCAGCTGTTCCGGGTTGTTCTTAGAAGCAGTGGCCGATCAGCAAAGCAGTACTAAAAATGGGAATCTCATTGTGAACATTGAAGCCATAAATCGATCCAGTTCCAAGGTCCTATTGCATGCCGTAACTTCTCCGGTGATCAGTTTTCCAAGTACCCTGGTAGCCACCCCGCTAAAGAATAATGAGAAACATCAATTACAAAGTACCGAATTCACTTTCAACACCGATACTTTCAGCACTCCTTACTGGCTGGACGAGAAAGGTAGTTTGGGAATGTATCAAGTAAAAGATCCATCACTGATCGGACTCCCTGAGGTATCCGATCATTTCCCGGTTCATTTCCAGATCTCAATCGATGGTGTTTCCATGGATATCATCAGAAATATCATCTATAAGTTCAATGACCCAGTTAAGGGAGAGGTTTACAGACCTTTCGAAGTGCTGCCGGAAGTGACTTCTAGTATATCTGAAAAGATCCTGATCTTCTCTAATAGTGAGTCCAGAGAGGTGCCTGTTGCTGTTCGAGCTGGAAGAGATAATGTTTACGGATATGTAAAACTCGCTGCACCGGAAGGATGGACCGTTACTCCTTCAACCCATCAATTGAATATTGCTAAAAAAGGCGATTCCCAATCATTGATATTTACCATAACACCACCTGAAGGTCAAAGCGTTGGCTCGTTGAAATCGACAGTATATGTAGGTGGTCAGGAATATACAAAAGAATTGATAGAGATCGAATACGAACATATCCCCTATCAGAATGTTTTACTTCCGGCGGAGGCAAAACTGGTGCGGATCGATATTCAGAAGAAAGGGCAATCGATAGGATATATTGATGGTGCCGGTGATGCTATCCCGGAGAACTTAAAACAAATTGGTTATCAGGTAAGCACCATTGATCCAGATGATCTTGGAACATCCGACTTGTCCGAATTCGATGCCATCGTAATTGGGATTCGTGCTTATAATACGATCCCTGAACTGGCTTTCAAGAATAAAGACCTCCATGAGTATGTTTCCAATGGTGGTACACTCCTCCTTCAATATAATACAAGCCATCGTCTGGTAACAGATGAACTGGCACCCTACCCCATCACACTATCCCGAGACAGAGTGACCGATGAGAACTCTGAGGTCATATTCCTGGATCCTAACCATATGGTTTTGAACAGTCCGAATAAGATCACACAAAATGATTTTAAAGACTGGGTGCAGGAACGCGGACTTTATTTTCCCAGTGAATGGTCTGATGAATATACCCCCATTCTGGGTATGATGGATCCTGACAAGCCACAATCTAATGGATCATTATTAGTAGCACAATACGGAAAAGGGTATTATATTTATACCGGACTAAGCTTCTTTAGAGAATTACCGGCGGGGGTCCCTGGGGCCTATCGTCTATTTGCAAATCTGCTGTCCATAGGAAAATAATATGTCTGAGAAGAAACATATCTTCATCTGGAAGAAAAGCTATACCTGGATATTGATCATCAATGCGATCTATATTGTTCTGTTCTATTTACTAATGAAATCCTATTCATAATATGCAATTAATAGACTGGATCGTTCTTGGGGGTACGTTGCTGTTCATTGTTCTTTATGGAACCTATAAAACCAGAAAGCAGAAGGATGTAACCGATTATATCAAAGGAGGCAGCGATGCCAAATGGTGGACCATCGGACTTAGTGTTATGGCCACTCAGGCCAGTGCCATAACTTTTCTATCAACACCCGGTCAGGCATTCCATGATGGGATGGGATTCGTACAATTCTATTTTGGGCTGCCCATTGCCATGGTGGTGATCTGTTTGGTCTTTATTCCATTATACCATAAGTTAAAGGTATTCACCGCTTATGAATATCTGGAAAGCAGGTTCGACCTTAAGACCAGAACACTTACAGCCATACTCTTCCTGATTCAAAGAGGACTAGCAGCTGGTATTACAATTTTTGCGCCGGCCATCGTGCTCTCCGCAGTTTTAGGCTGGAACTTATTCTATCTGAACATTATAATCGGTGTATTGGTTATCATATACACCGTAACCGGAGGAACCAAAGCAGTTAGCATTACCCAGAAGCAACAAATGGCAGTGATTTTCATGGGAATGCTCTTTGCATTCCTTTTGATCCTGAATTACCTTCCTTTGGATATAACTCTTTCTAAGGCATTGGATATTGCCGGGGCCAACGGGAAGATGGATATATTGGATTTTTCTTTTGATTTTGAGAATCGATATACCTTTTGGAGCGGTATCATCGGAGGAACATTTCTTGCTTTATCCTACTTCGGAACCGATCAGAGTCAGGTACAACGATATCTCTCCGGAAGTTCGGTAAGGCAGAGTCAGATGGGCCTTATATTCAACGGTCTGCTGAAGGTCCCCATGCAATTCTTTATACTTTTAGTGGGAGTTTTGGTGTTTGTCTTCTATCAGTTCAACAGTTCTCCATTGAATTTTAATCCTTCTGCGGTAGAAGATGTCAGGAATTCTGAATATGCGGGTGAATATGTTGCATTGGAAGAACGAAAAGAAGAGTTAGAATACAAGCTCAATGAAAGTCAGATCAATTACTCCATGGCCAAGAATTTGGCCGAAAAAGAATCATTGTCCTCTGAGATCAGGAATCTTAACGAAACTGAAAAGGAACTTAGGAATGAGGCCAAGGAGATCATTAAAAAGGCCAACCCCAATGCAGAGACCAACGATAAGGATTATGTATTCATCCATTTCATCCTGACGAACTTACCAAGAGGACTTGTCGGTTTATTGTTAGCTATGATCCTCAGTGCTGCTATGTCCAGTACTGCTTCAGAACTGAATGCTTTGGCTTCAACTACGGCTATGGATCTGTATAAAAGGAATAACGAGGAAAAGAGCGATAAGCATTATGTTCGGGCATCTAAGTGGTTTACTTTGATGTGGGGTATAATAGCAATTACAGTTGCCTGTGTTGCCAATCTATTTGATAATTTGATCCAACTGGTGAATATCATTGGTTCCATATTCTACGGAAACGTATTGGGCGTATTCCTTCTAGCATTCTTTGTAAAATATGTAAAAAGCAAAGCGGTATTTTGGTCGGCCGTGATCACACAGCTCATCATCATCTACATTTGGTATATCGATCTAATGCCTTATCTATGGTTGAACCTAGTAGGATGTGCCATCGTCATGATCCTGGCATTTGTTCTTCAGATTGTTTCAAATCAGAAGAAATAAAAAAACGCTCCATTAGATAATGAAGCGTTCTTAATAATAATTTTAGATGGAATTTATTTTGCTCCCCACTCTTCCAGAGATTTGGTGTTCAAAGCAATATAATCGTCATTTCCTGCTTCCTGAGCTAATTTCAATGAGGTTTTAGCCGCTTTTATAGCACCTTCCTTATCTCCTGCTTTAGCGTAGATCAGAGATTGTTGTCTGTAATACCAAAAAGCTGGCTGATCTCTCGTTTCAATAGCCTTATCGATCCATTCCTTTGCTTGATTGATATCCTTCCCTGCAGTTAGATAGTAAACTGCTGAAGAATAATAATCTCCTGAAGATGGTCCTGACATTACTGCATCAATACTTTTAGACACTAATTTATCGGTTGGAAATTCGATTGGCACACCAACATAGACACTTTCCCAGATCATTCCTAGATTAACAGAATCATTCGATAAATTATCAAAATTCATGGTAAAAGTTTCTACCGTTAAAGGCATGGTATACACCTTTGCCTTAACCTTAGCAGCAACCTTGGCCTCATCCCATTTTTGAGGAGTACCCCAATTGTTGGCATCTGAGTAGAAATAGACTTCCCATGCTTCTTCATTTGGCTTGGTAAAGATAGCATATGATCCGGCTTCAACTTCTTTGCCTCCGATCATTACATTATCACTGAACGTGATCTTGGTATTGGCATTGGCTCCGGTACGCCACATCTTTCCATAAGGTACAAGACCTCCAAAGATGGTTCTACCTTTCATGGATGGTCGTGAATACTCTAAAGTAACATCGGTCAAACCAACGGTCTGCTCGATCTTTTGGAATGGACTGGGTTGAGGAGTTTTAACTTGTGAATTGACACTAAATGACAATAAGGCAATTAATGTTAGTGCGAATAATTTTTTCATAAAGTAGTGATTTTAATTAATTACGTTTTTACAAAATTATAACAATGCAAGTACTAATTAGTTAACAAAAGCTTAAATAAACAGAACAGAAGATCTTTAAAATAAAGATCATACTATTAAAAATCATCGAAGTTTTAACCAAATTAATCATGATTATAACGAATAATTTTCATTTATTTGCGCCCTGATAAAAGCCCCTAATTAATCTTATGGAATCCTATAAAACCGAATACGAGAATGATGAGATCACGGTGACCTACCATCCCATGATCTGCCATAATTCTGAAAATTGTGCTAAAGGCCTTTCTGAAGTGTTCAGGACCTCGATACTCCCTTGGATCGATCTGGATGGTGCAAAAACCAAAGATATCGTAACACAGATCAAAAAATGTCCATCTGGTGCATTGCGATTTTGTTATAAAAAAGAAATGGCTGTTTAATAAATTGATCAGGAATCCATTCTGGTGATCCTGGCTCCAATCGATCTCAATCGTTCGTCGATCCGTTCATATCCCCTATCGATCTGCTCAATATTGTGTATCGTACTGGTGCCATCTGCCGACAATGCTGCTATCAGCAATGAGATACCTGCCCGTATGTCAGGAGACACCATGGTCGTCGCTTTTAAATTGGATTCAAAATCCTGACCGATCACTGTAGCTCTGTGCGGATCACATAATATGATCTTAGCTCCCATATCGATCAGTTTATCGACAAAGAACAACCTGCTTTCAAACATCTTCTGATGAATCAGAACACTTCCCTTTGCCTGAGTTGCTACAACCAGTACTATACTTAACAGGTCTGGGGTGAATCCAGGCCAGGTAGCATCAGCTACAGTCAAAATTGAACCGTCAATATATCCTTGGATCTCATAGCCTTCCTGAGAAGGAATATGAATATCATCATTCACTTTTTCTAACTTGATACCGAGTTTTCTGAACGTTTCAGGAATGATTCCCAGATTAGCCCAGCTCACGTTCTTTATGGTGATATCACTACGAGTCATCGCAGCCAATCCGATCCAACTGCCAATCTCTATCATATCGGGCAATACCCTATGATGACAACCAGATAGTTGTTCAACACCCTCAATGATTAACAGATTTGACCCTACCCCATTGATCTTTGCTCCCATTGAAACGAGCATTTTACACAATTGCTGAATATAGGGTTCACAGGCAGCATTATAGATCGTTGTTATACCATCAGCAAGTACGGCCGCCATGATCACATTTGCGGTACCGGTTACCGAAGCCTGATCCAATAACATATAAGAACCCTTCAGTCCGTCTGGAGCTTCAACACCATAGAAGCTCTCTTTTTGATTGTATCTGAAAGTAGCTCCTAGTTTTATAAATCCCTCAAAGTGAGTATCGAGTCTTCTTCTTCCGATCTTATCGCCTCCAGGTCTTGGGATATACCCCCTTCCAAATCGAGTGAGCAGCGGTCCCACTATCATGATCGATCCCCTTAAAGAACCTCCCTCATTCTTAAAGCGTTCTGATTCCAGGTAGGTTAGATCAAGATCGTCTGATTTAAAGGTATAGGTCCCGTTTCCTTTTTGATCGACCTTCACCCCCAGGTTTCCTAAGATCTCGATCAGCTTATTGACATCACGAATATCTGGGATGTTTTCGATGGTGACTTCATCTGGGGTTAATAATACAGCACATAAAATTTGCAGTGCTTCGTTCTTTGCACCTTGTGGGGTGATCTCTCCTTTTAGACGGTGTCCGCCCTCAATTTGAAAAATGGCCATGGATCAATTTCTTTTTCTCTTACTACGGGTATTTTTACTCTTCTTGAAGTTCTTTTTAAAATGCCTTTTATTCTTCAGAAGTCCTTGTGAATCGGAAAGCTCTTCATTGCTGTTCCGAATATCGATCTTACCGTCGGAAAGTTCGAAAAGGTGATTGAAAATCACACTATCCTCAACGGTATCTTTATTCCAATTCAGGAAACATTTCTTCATATGATTGGCGATGGTCATCACCAACCCCTCTTTCATATCCCCTTCTTCCCACTTATTGGCCACATCGATCATTCTCTTGATATTGTTGCCATAGAATCTGTATTTGGGATAATTCTGAGGATATTCCAATGGTTGTGGAGGTTCAGTCAATTCCTCCTTAGAGGGCTTCGTAAATGGAGAGTCTACATCCAATTTAAAATCGGAAATGATAAATAACTGATCCCAAAGCTTATGCTGGAAATCGGGAACATCTCTGAGATGTGGATTCAAATTCCCCATTACGGCAATGATACTCTTTGCACATTTATTGCGTGCTTCCTTATCCTCAATTGAGATGGCGTGGTCTACCATCTTCTGTATGTGTCTGCCATACTCTGGAATGATCAAATGAGGTCTCTCTGTATTATATTCTATATCGTCTATCAAAATGTTTGAATAATGTTGTTCTTAAATCCTTTCAGATCTTTTAAATGAATTTCTTGAAGAATCAACGGTTTATAGTATTGAAGTAATTCGTCCTGCAAATTACTAATTTTTATAATGAAATAACTCCTTCTATTTTAGAAACTTCATGATATTTCTCAATAACAGCTTTTGGAGACTTCATCATCACCTTTACAGAGACACTTGTATAGGTTCCCTTAGATGAATCTCTTTTGCTTATTGATGCCTTTGTGCCAACGAATATCGTTTCAATATCCCGGATCTTCTGAGTGTCATTTGGAACGATGAACTTATAGAGATATACCGAAGGCCAATCACTATTTTCCTCGAGTTGTATATGGAGTCTTTTGTAAAAATCCTCTGTTTGTTTTTTTAAACTCATGCCCTGTTGAATAGTTTGCAAATATACAGTTTCACTAATAATAATTATTTACGTTCTTTGTATAAATTCTAACGCTCAATGCCTAAGAAAATTGTCATAACCGGAGGCCCGGGATCAGGAAAAACAGTATTGATAAACCATCTGCAGGATTTAGGTTTCAATTGCATGCACGAGATCTCAAGATCCATCACTATTGAAGCTCAAAGACAAGGTGTCGAGCAGCTGTTCCTGAAAGATCCCTTGCTGTTCAGTGAGAAGCTTTTGGAGGGTCGATTGCAACAATTCAAGGCATCTTTGAATCGTGATGGCTCCCATCTGTTCTTCGACAGAGGATTGCCAGATGTAACCGCATATTTGGACTATAAGCAGGCCGATTATCCGGTTCATTTTGATGAGACCTGTAGCCTGCACCGATACGATTTGGTTTTTCTTCTCCCACCATGGGAAGATATCTATGAACAAGATAATGAGCGCTACGAGACATTTGAGGAGGCTAAGCAGATCTATCGGTACCTGGTTGGAGGTTATCAGAAATATCGCTATGAGATCGATGTGGTTCCTTCTGCAAGTATTGAATCCAGAACAGACTATATTTTAAAAAAGTTAATGATAGAACGTTGAAACACCCGAATCAAATTCTTGAACACTACTGGGGTTATCCTTCATTCAGACCATTGCAGGAGGAGATCATCAATTCTGTTCTGAATGATCAGGACACCATAGCCCTTCTACCCACCGGAGGAGGAAAGTCACTTTGCTTTCAGATCCCGGCACTGATCAAGGACGGGATCTGTATCGTGGTCTCTCCTTTGGTAGCCCTGATCACCGATCAGGTGAATGCATTGAAAGAAAAAGGGATCAAGGCTTTATCCCTGACCGGGGGTATTTCCTTTCAGGAACTGAACACCTTGTTGGACAATGCCATCTATGGGAATTATAAATTTCTATATCTGTCTCCGGAACGTTTGTCCCAAGAAATGGTGCAAAATGCCATTCGGAAAATGAATGTTAATCTTTTCGCCATCGATGAGGCACATTGTATTTCGACCTGGGGAAATGATTTCAGACCATCTTATAAGAATATCAATCTCCTGAGAGGGCTACATCCTTTAGTTCCTTTTATTGCCCTTACAGCTACAGCGACTCCTGAAGTTCTTGCCGACACAATTGCCGAACTGGAACTGAATGACCCAAAAGTGATCAAAGGTTCCTTCTTCCGTGAAAACCTTTCCTATCAAGTCAAACAGGCAGAAGATAAGCTCTATAGGATCGAAGAATTACTGAAGAAAAGCACCGGAAAATCGATCATCTATGTTAGAAGCAGAAGATCGGCGGTTGAATATAGCGATCAGTTGAATGAGCTGAAGATCCCCAGCACCTTTTTTCATGGAGGGATTTCATCGGAAGAAAAAAAAGAGCGATTGAAGCATTGGTTGAAACAGGAGCGATCGGTTATGGTAGCCACGAATGCATTTGGAATGGGAATTGACTGTCCGGATGTACGATATGTTATTCATGTTCAATTGCCTGACAATCTTGAAAGCTACTTCCAGGAAGCCGGTAGAGCCGGAAGAGATGGCCTGTACTCCCGGTCCATCATATTTCATAATGATCATGACCGACTCATGATAAAAAAACAATTCATCGACTCCCGCCCATCCGTTAAAGACCTGAAATTATTATACAAAACGCTGAGTAAGTTCTTTCAAATCCCGTATGGAGAAGGTGAATTTGCAGAGTATAGTTTTAACTTCAACTCTTTTTGCACCCTATATGAACTGAATTCTATGCTCACCTATAATGGGTTGAACGTATTGGACCGATTGGGCATCATTCAGCTTTCAAAACATTTTGGAAGGAAGACCAAGATGAAGTTCATCGTCTCATCTGA
This sequence comes from Flavobacterium sp., assembly GCA_024644805.1. Taxonomy (GTDB): domain Bacteria; phylum Bacteroidota; class Bacteroidia; order Flavobacteriales; family Flavobacteriaceae; genus Marifrigoribacter. The sequence goes on from JAHEHC010000020.1 coordinate 26,562, forward strand.
ATCGGCCCTTAACTACTTCGATAAGAACCCATCATTCTCTATAATCGGAAAGACATTGTTGCGATTGTACGGCGGGATATTCGAATTGAGCACACCGATCAATCTTGATCTGGTGGCCAGTAAGACCGGACAATCGGTTACCAAGATCATAGCGATCCTGAAAAAGATGGAACACGATCAAATGATCGAACTGGATCTGCAAAACACTGATGCTTCTATAACTTTTCTGGTTCCAAGAGAGGACGATAAGGCCATCAACCGTATATCTAAAGAAGTGGCTACATTCAATAAAAAGAAGGAACAAGATGTGGCATCGGTTATGAGGTATATCGACAATGACAAAACATGCCGAAGTGTACAACTGTTGGACTATTTTGGTGAAAAAGTGCGCACTCAATGTGGAATTTGCTCAGTCTGCACAGCCCAACAATCGATTCCCAGCAAGAAGGAAAGCACTTTGATATCGGAGCAAATACTGCGTATGTTGGAAGAAAGCAATTATACCTCAAGAGAAATGGTAGAAAGTCTTAATTTTAGTGAATCTAAGATCCTAAAGGTGATCCACCAACTAAT
>JAHEHC010000088.1 GCA_024644805.1 Flavobacterium sp.
ACCAGATCCGGCTGTTCCACTTCCAGACGCTATAGTATATACTGTTGTAGCTCCATTACCAGCACCCGCCAATCCGGTCCCAGTTGATGTTGATCCAAATCCAGAACCTGCGATCACACCAGTGAAAGTAGCCCCTGATGTTGGTAGAATGGATGGGGTTGTTCCTGCACCAGCGGCCGATAAGCCCACTCCTGATGAGTTGGTATTAGCCGTTACAACTCCAACTGCACCTGCATTGTTGACAGCTGACCAAAGTCCAAATCCAGCTCCGGTATTTTGTGTATACATACCATATCCACTGGTCGCATAAGCGTTAATTGCATATTCACCGGAAGCTCCGGTTACGGTAAATCGATCACCTACAAATGGACTGTTGTTGTTAACAGTAACTCTACCGTCATTTACCAACCTCATGCGTTCTGTATTATTAGTCCTTAGTATCAAACTGACATTATCTATAGTTCCAAGAAAATTAGTAGTTGAGTTGGTTCCATTATTACCATCAACGGACCAGTCATTACCATTGGTTCCATCCAACGCTACCCATCTTGTTCCATCCCAATAATAGAATCCGGGTGACACTGCGGTGTTTCCACTTCCTGAGGTTGCTGTGTTATAGACCAGCAATCCAGTTGCCGGTGAGGTGACAGGGGCGGTTACATTTGTTGCAGATAGAGTAACTCTGTTGATCAATAGACCTCTGTCCGAATCGTTCATATCTAACTGAGAACTAGTATTCGGACTATTTGTTCCTAAACCAATATTGTCATTTCCTCCATCAACGAAAAGCGCGTTTTCTTCGTTATCGGTTTCAATTCGTGTGTTGATGTCTGTACTATCATCATTGATGGTTAGTTCGTCATCGGCACCTTCATTGAGTTCTAAGAACTCCACTCCTCCGGCTGACAAATTGAATCTATCATCGGCACTTCTGAAAAATCCAGTATCAGGATCAACATCCCATGAGAACAATGGATTTGCCAGACTACCATCAGTAAAAGATCTTAAGTATCCACCTGTTGTAAATCGGAATTTCTCAGTGTTATTGGTTCTGAAGCTTAGTCCAACATTATCGATCGTGCCAACAAAATGGGTGCCTACAACAGTTCCAACATTTCCAGTTGATTTCCAGTCATCACTTAAAAGCGGTATCCAAACAATACCACTCCAGTAATGAAAACCTCTACCAGTTGAAGCATTCGTGTTGTAAACTAATAAACTCTCAGTACTTCCACCTGTTATTGGAGCAATAGTGCTTAAATTTGCAATATCGACTCTTGGGATAAGCATCCCTTTGTCGGTGCTTGTTATATCAAGCATGGATCCAGCAGCAGGTGAAGTGGTATTGATACCGACCTGTGCGATAATTGTTATACTTAGAAATAATGTTGCAATTATCCCTAAAATATATGATTTTAGATTTCGAGTAGTTTTCATAACATAGGCTTTTCTATTTGGACAAACAATTATAATCAATTAAATCGATAAAAGCAATATAAAATCGATGTAATACATTTATAATTAACATATATAAGAAAATACTTGTTAAATTAATACAATCAATATATCAAAATGTTTTCTTCAGGAACATCCATAAATTCTGAAATTCCTCTGGAATTATTTTCTATAGAAAATTGTTCTCTTGTCGTTAAAAGGGAAGATCTTTTGCATCACCATATATCAGGCAATAAATACAGAAAATTATATTACAATCTAAAACAGGCCAAAAAAGAGAATATTGATTCATTACTTACTTTCGGCGGAGCTTATTCCAATCATATTTCCGCAGTTGCTGCAGCAGGTAAAGAAGTCGGATACAAAACAATTGGAGTGATCCGAGGAGATGAATTGAGCTTGATGGAAAATCTAAATCCAACACTTCAATTTGCACATGATCATGGCATGAAATTGCATTTCATTTCCAGAGAAGAATACCGCAAAAAAAATGAACAGGAATTCATCAATTCACTAATAAATAAATTCGGAAAATTTTATTTATTACCGGAAGGCGGAACCAATCGATTGGCTGTGAAAGGCTGTCAGGAAATATTAACTGACGATGATGAAAAATTTGACTTAATTTGTGTTCCAGTAGGAACCGGAGGAACTATAGCGGGTATCATTGAATCATCAAAAGACCATCAGGAGGTCTTAGGATTTTCTGCATTGAAAGGGCAATTTCAAGATGAAGAGATAAAAAAATATACCAATAGAACTAACTTTAAGATCATGGATGATTACTGTTTTGGGGGTTATGCTAAAATAGATCTCGATCTGATACGTTTTATCAATGAATTTAGAAAAATGACAGACATACCTTTGGATCCTGTTTATACCGGAAAAATGATATTCGGAATCATAGACCTGATCAAAAACAAAAAATTAAAGGAAAATAGCCGTATTTTAGCCATTCATACCGGCGGATTGCAAGGAATTCAAGGGATGAACCAAGTTTTAAAGAAAAAGAATTTACCTCAAATCGAACTCTAAACATGAATCAAAGAATCCTAATATTGGTGTTTCTTGTAGTTTTATCCATAAGTGGTTGCAAATCGAAAAAGAGAACAGTTGCCACAAAGAAGAAGAACACTACCGAAAAGGTCATCATTCCAGCAAAGGAAGAAAAAACAGAGAAACTTCCTGATATAAAAGAGATTCCAAAAAAAGCAAGCTATGCTGAGGTAGTTGCTATATATATTGAGAACTACAGTCAAATAGCTATGGATGAGATGGTGGAGTTTGGGATTCCTGCCAGTATTACCATAGCCCAGGGTATTTTAGAAAGTGGTGCGGGCAGGGCCGATCTAACCATGCGATCCAATAATCATTTTGGGATAAAGTGTCATAAAGGATGGAATGGGGAACGAGTGTATCATGATGATGATGAATTGCAGGAATGTTTCAGGAAATATAAAGACCCAAGAAATTCGTTCCGGGATCATTCTCTCTTCCTTACTCAAAGGAGTCGATATAAGAATCTATTCGATCTAAGGATAGACGATTACAAAGGGTGGGCCAAAGGTCTTCGGAAAGCAGGATATGCTACCGATCCCAAGTACCCCAATAAGCTTATTGATATAATCGAACGATACGAACTGAACAAATTTGATGAATCGGTACTAAAACTGTCCAAAAGGAAAAACAGAAAAGAAAAGAATAGAGATGAATCCTATACGGTAAAAAAAGGAGATACGCTTTATAGCATTTCTAAACGATTTAACATCTCGGTAGAGGATCTCAAAAAAATGAATAAGCTCAATTCGAATACGATCGAGATAGGACAGACCCTACTGGTGTCAGCAGAATAAAAAAAGCCTTGAATTTTTCAAGGCTTTTTTAGTTATGTACTTACAATGCTTATTGTTGCTTGGATTTAAGCCAGGTACTGTATTGATCTGGTGTTAAATTTTTCTTCATGGAAGCATTAAAATTATCATCATATTCTTTTTTCAGAGAAATGATCTTTGCATCATTCAGATCATTCCCATTTATGTGCTTCTTATAATTAACTTCCTTAGCCACTAAAGCTCTGTAAATCGTTCTGGATTGATCTCCAGTTAATCCGAGTTCCTGAGTAAGCTTTGCGACTTGAGTCTTTGCAATTACCTCAGGTCTGTCCTGATCCTGGTTCAATTCCTGTGCAAATGAACTTTGAACTCCAAACAACATTACGAAAGCAAATGCAAAAATGGTCAATAGATTCTTCATTTTTTTTAATTTTAGTTTTGAGGTTACCAAAGTAACTATTTTTAAAATTATTACCCAACAATTGGGCCAAAAATGAAATTATACATCAAAATATTTTGCTTATCCTTTTGACTTTCGATGGCGTTCTTTTCTTTTAGGATGTTCCTTCCTATTATTTTTCCAAAGCTCATATTGTTCTTGTGTTAGAATTGAACGCATTTTCTCATTGAATGCGATCTTGGCGTCCAACTCCGCCGACTTCATTTCATACAATTCTTTATCGCTCAGCTCTTTCTTTTCCAATTTCCTGGTAGTTCTATTACCCATTGGATTTGTGAGAAGGACTTCTTTGATCTTTTGTTGTTGCACTTCATTGAGATCAAACATGAGGGTCATTTTCTTTGTTTTAAGCTCGGCCATCTGCTCATTGGTAAATTGGGGTCTATCATTGCAATTGGACCTGTTTCTTTGTGCAAAAGCATTTACTCCAATAACCAGAATAATTAGGATCATTACGTTTTTCATTTTTTTAAATTTATGGGTTATATCACTATGACCTATAAATACAGGTGGAGTTTAACTGAAACGACATAAAGTTTTGTTAAGCTCAGAGCATAAAAAAATCCGTTCAATCAATATTGATTGAACGGATCTTCCTGATAACTAAAATTTTTTAATCTTCTATGGCTTGAAGATATTCAAGCATCATAGCAACTCCTTCATCATGAACTACCGACCTTCCGATCTGAGGCATCAAGTAGGTAGGCACCAAACTTTGGATTCGACTCTCGATCTGACCCCTATGTGAATAGATTCCTGTGGTCTCAAATGGGGTTTCCAATCTGAAATCCAATAAGAATCCTGGAGGTACGATACCGCCTGGTTGATGACAATGGGCACAATTGATATCCATATAGGCGCGGCCTCTTTCGAAAATATCGAAATTTACACCATCCGTCCAATCGGGAAGAACTGTTATCGATGATGCATCTGCGATTCCTTCTAGAAGATCATTTAAAATGAAATAATTCAATTGGTTTTGATTCACCGTTCCATTCATAGGATTGAAATTCATATTTCTCAATTTGGGTCCAATTGGAACTTTAACATTATCGACATTATGACAAGTGATGCAATCGTCATTCGAAGGGATCACATAATCAATGGTTTGATTCTCTCCGTTCATATCTAAATATGAAATATCTACCTGACTTCCATTGTCAGTATATACAGCTTCAGTCTGTGCTTCATTCCATTTATAGTTACCTATCTTCCAAGTCCCTTCTGTCTTGATCAAGACTCTTGTTTCGATGATCTTCTTACCCAAACTCGGGTTGGTCTCATCCAAGAAATAATAAAAGGTCTTGGTTATGATCGTATTGTCCGGGAACAAAGGCAATAGGCTATTTCCATTATATTGCATGGCTGTTCCTTCGGGCATTCTGATCAATCGCTGTTTGTGTGCATAATCGGTAAATAATCTACTGTTCAGGTCAAATAAATGAACATTGGCAGCAGGTGTCAAGTTCGATAGCAGACCGGCATAGATCCCCATTTCCGATAAGTTGGTTTCAAAGGTGAGAGGTGTGTTAATTGGCTCATCGTCATCGGTAGCTACATAGCCTCCATCATCGCTATTACAAGCATTAAAAACCATTAAAGACGCCACTAAGGCAGATACAAAGAAGATTCTCATATTCAAAATTTTTGTCTAAAATACGAATTAGATTTATATGTGCCATAATAATTGATAGATATCAAACTTAATGAGAAGCGGGATTTATTCGCTAGAAAACAATATCTACTTGTTCCTACTTTATCGATGATCATACCACATATAATTCTCTTGAAAAGCCATTACGTTCTTGTCGATTGTTTAGGAAAATAAAAAAAGGAACTCCATTGCTGAAGTTCCTTTAATGTTTTTGGAATTATTCTGAATTATTCTTCAGCTAACTGTGTTGCAATACCATTAACATCATAATAGGCGGTGTATTGAGCGAGTTTGCCATCTTTATTTATCCATGAGATAGAATAGTATTTTACCCCGATCCCCTTACCGGATTCCGTGTGAGTCGCTGTCCAGGTTCCATATGCTCTAATTGCATTTGCAGAAACTGAGGCACTTTCTGCAGGGTATACCGAACCGGACCAAAAGCCACCTTCATCGATGTCTCCCATTTTGATGCCTTCGGTGAATTTAATGTTGTCAAAATTGTCATGATAGTCTTTCAGGACTGCAAGAAATTCATCTTTTCCAACTACTTGGTTCCCATTGTAATTTGGGGGACTCACTTTTATAGTGTCGGCAAGTATGTTGGCAATGCTTTCAAGATCTTCATTCTCATGAGCTTTATAGAATGCCCGAATCGTTTCAACACGACTGTTGAACAAATCATAATCTGGTGTTTCAGCTACCTCTTCCATTTTAGTGGTCTCCTCCGCTTCAGTCGATTCAGCGGTAGCGGAATCCTTGCATGAATAAAATGAAATAAGTGCAAGAGCTAAAAGACTAAAAATTAGTTTTTTCATAATAAATTGGTTTTAGTTATTTATTGATTAGTGATTAATTATTGTTTAAATATACTCATTTTTAGGACATTGAATTCTAAAATAAAAAAACAATAGTTTCAAAATTTAAAAATTTATCCCTAATTGCGCTTTTCATATTCTGGTCTGTCCGGCTTTATAAATCGCTTATTACTATTCAACAATCTTAAAACTTCTGTAACACCAGCTTCCAATTGCACATCGGTCCCATTGGCCATTTTTTGGAAATCCTCAACCACCTCAATATCGGCATCAACACCATGCCCCTCTTTGAACCAATTTCCATCGGGATCGTACATTCTGAATGTGGGCATTGTTATTCGACCATTATCGATTAGTGTTGGAGCTCCAGAAATTCCTATCAATCCACCCCAGGTACGGGTTCCAATCAAAGGTCCAAGTCCCCTCTTTTTGAAATAGTCCGGAAAGGCATCACCACCGGAACCACTAAAGCCATTTATTAGCATTACTTTCGGACCAAAGTTACCCGCTGGTGGCCAACCCCAGTCCTTGCCATCTCTAACTGCCCAGAAGGCTAAAGGTTCACGATCCAACAATTCAATGAATCGGTCAGGTATTTGCCCTCCACTATTGAATCGCTCATCTATAATGAGACCATCTTTATTCATTTGAGCATAGAATTGTCTTACTAATTCATTCTGGCCATCTTGACCGGTACTTCGTACATAGATATACCCTATTCTTCCATTCGTGGCCTTGTCTACATATTGTCGGTTTTTTTCTATCCAGGCCAAATGACGCAATCTTGTTTCAGAATCCATCATTTTTATTATGACATTTTCTGCATCCTTCATCGATGGATTATTGTTAATTGTAATTTGCACTACGGCTCCTGCCATACCCTGAAATGCTGCTGAAATGGGCTTCGAGGTGTCCAATGGAATTCCATTGACAGCTAAAAGGTAATCCCCTTCCTGAACCTTAATTCCGGGTTTTGCAAGTGGAGATCTAACTTCCACATCCCATGGAGCACCTGAAATGATCTTTTTAATGCGGAAGTGACCATTTTCCACTACGATATCGGCACCCAGATACCCCACATTCATCGATTTAGAAGGGCTTATGTCACCTCCACCATTATAAGTGTGTGATGCATTCAATTCAGCAATCAGATCGCCGATGATGATATTGACATCATTCCTTGAGTTGGACTGTTCCACTAATTGTCCATATCTGTCTTTCATAGCAATCCAGTCCACACCATGCATATTTGGATCATAGAAGTAATCCCGTTCGAATCTCCAAACATCATTGAAGATCTGTTTCCATTCTTCCTTAGGAACAACCTCCATGACCATATCCTGAGTGGGAACCATTTTTTCCAATTTTTGATCGGCTTTGATGTCTATCACAGCTAATTTTTGATCTTGCATTACCAGTACTTTCTTTCCATTGGCGGTAACACTATAATTGGCCACGTCAGAAATAATGGTTTTAACCTCCCTCTCCTCAAAGTCGTAATAATCAAGTGATGGTTTGGCATCACTTGGAGAACCAGAATTCGGAAAGCGGACAAACAACAGCTTGTTCTCTACAGCAGTCAATCTGCCTAAGTTTCCTGTTGGTATATCCAACATCTCTACACGACTTTCAAATCCGGCTATATCGATAACGGTTTTCTCAACCTCATCGTTATCTTCTGTATCATCATCGTTCTTTTTATCAGCTCCTTCATCCTCCTTTTTATCCGATTCAACCATATCATTTTTTACCTGCACTAACGACTCTCCATCTTTGCTTAGAGTTCCGACAGCGATGCCACTAGTGTTTGGATAGATGAACGTATTGTCCAGATCGGAATATACCGGTGAAAATGTTCTATTTGTTGCAAAGAAAAGATACTTGCCATCAGCGCTGAATGCAGGAGAGAAATCGGAATAGTAGCCAGAAGTGATCTGGGAAACTTTATTGTTCTCTGTATTGTATAAGAAAATAGCTGAGGTCGCTTGGTTCTCTGTTCCTCTTGAATAGGTGAACCACTTGCTGTCCGGTGACCAGGATACACTGAAGTTGCGCAAGCCTCCTTCAAACATATATTTTCCCTTATCTGCTTTAGTGACCTTTCCAGTACTCACATCGATATAGTTGATGGACATGGTTTGGTCTACATAAACAATTTTCTTACTATCTGGTGACCAATAAATGGAATAATTGAATCCGCTTTCAAAATTGGTTACGGTCCTGGGTTTCTTTCCTCCGGTCATATCATATAAAGTAAGCTGATATTCGCCTGAGGAATCACTCCAGCAGGCTACTGTATTACCATCAGGAGACCATTCTGGATAGCGTTCTGCACTACCCGAAGTCACCGATAGATTGGCAACAAATCCTTCCGTTGCCGGTAAGTTGAATAACTCACCCCGTGCCTGTACCACAACTCGATTCCCATCTGGAGAAACAGTGGCGCTTTGTAAATAGGATGCTACGGTCTTTTGCTCGGCAATAAGTCCTTTCTGATCCGAAATTATTTGGATCTTCACTTCAGAAGTAGAACCAGACGATAAGTTATAGAGATATAATTTTCCG
>JAHEHC010000089.1 GCA_024644805.1 Flavobacterium sp.
CCATCCTGAGAGAAGAACATACCTGTGATCAATCCAGGCAAAGGCTGGAATAGGCTAGGTGATAATAGTTCAAGTCGTTCCATTCCAAGATTGCTTCTACGGACCCATTCGTTGGTGACCTTGGAATTTTCATCTGTTGATCCATCGAAAATTATGTGCTTTGTATGGTTCTCAAGATCGATCGCCACCACCTGATTGTATAATGGTGATGCAATAACAAGACGGCCCTCACGATCAACCAGTATATTATCCGGTGTTCCAACATAGGCAGCAACACCATTGTATTCAGCGGTTCCATTGTTCACATCAACTTTGAATTGATGCACTCGGTCCATCATGGTCTCGCAGATATAGAGATTCTTTTCATCTTTATCCATCGTGATCCCGTTGGAGAAATACAAGCTGTCTGCAACTAAAGTTGGAGCACTTTTCAGATCAGCCATTCTATATACGGCACCATGAGGAACCGGAATATTGACGTCATTGAACAATTCAACCATGTTGGTGCTCTGGGTCGATTGTGAGAACCAGATCGCTCCGGTCCGGTCACGATAAATGGTATTCACACCATAGGGATGATCGTAGAACATTTCAACAGCTTCGGTTGCAATATTGACCCGATAGATCTTTCCGTCTGACACATCCGAAACCAAAATATGCTCACCATCATGTTCCAGGACGATGCCATTGGGTGCAGTAACCTGGTCGGGAGGTAGATGTACATATCCTGCTGTTTCAAAGTCACCAAATGGTCTGCTTGAACCATCGGTATCGACCAATCGAAGACCTGTTGCCTGATCGACTACGACAATCCGTCCGTCTTCAAGAGCGACTCCATCCTCGGCACGTAGTAAGCTTCCATCACCGGGGAACAGATCATCTTGTTGAAAGGTAAAATAGGGGAGTGCTTTTGATGATGCATCGGTTTGAATAACCTCATCTGCTTCTTTTGGAGTATTGCATCCTACAATGATGATAATGAATAGGATAGAAAGAAAAATATAGTTTTTCATAAAATGGATATTTATAAATTTATTTGTTTAAGAACTTAATCATTGGACTTATTATTGAAATGATAGACATAACCGATGCTCAATTCGGTAAAATCGGCCTGACCTAAGTTGGCATTGATATGGAATCCAACAAACACATTGTTCTTCGGTTTTTTATCCATTCCGATCAGATAATATTTCATGCCCATCCTAGTTGATATCAGGTGTTTCATTCGGAACTTGGTGTTGAATTCTCCCAAATAGGCATTTGGGGGTATTTCTTTTGGAATATGGTCCCAACCCTCATTTATCCTCCAATCTACCTTATACATCGGTTTATGAAGATTTAATCCAATTTGTGCATCGATTCCAATATGGTTCATAATGACCTCACCCGATACAAAGAATCCTATATTAGAAGCATTGAACCATGGATTATCCTTGAATTCTTCAAATTCCTTACCATCTCTAACCAGAAATTCATCGTCCTTGATATAATCGTAATAATGCTCGTAAAATCGGTAATAGAATCCTGCTCCTAGTTTGAAGGTATTATTAAATACCCAACCATATTCTCCGGTAATGGTATATATATTCTTCTTATCATTAAAGGTATGATTGGACAAGACATTTGCACCATATCCTGTCCTGAAAGACAGGTAAGGATATCGGCTTCTTTGAAAATCTCGAATCGGACTGACTCGGGGTTTTTCCTCCTTTTTTATATCGGCTGAAAGGCTTACCAGAAATGAGTTCAGCCCTTGATTTGGCAATCGGGTATGACCATTGGAATGATGAAAATACCCCATGCCAATCCTCCAGTCCAATCGTTTGCTTTGCAAGAACTGATAGTACATGAACAATCTGAATGACCAAACCAGATCGGTGGTGATTGCCTGATTGTTTGGATTGGAGATCGAATCGTATTTTTTGGTAAAATAGGAGCCCCCCATACCTGCCAAAACTTTTATTCTTTCACTCTTAAAGGCCTTGAATTCTATGAATGGCAACAAGGTAAAGGAACTACCTAAGGAGTCCTTGTTACCATAATCGGTATAGCTGATACTTACTCCGGTCTTAGGGCCCTTAAGTCGGTGAGACCATTCACTGGGATTATTGGTATGATCCCAGCCAAAATTCAACAGTATCTGTTTTTGTAAGGATCTATCCGGAAAATTCTCGTTGGCCTCGGCAGATATCCCGATCATAAGCTCTGGAGTTAACTCAAAGAGCGACCCCTCTTGAGAAATCATGGTCAGCGAAGCAAAAAGAAATAAGATGGTTAGTTTTAGTTTCATCCTGATACAAATAAAGAAATAAGAATTGAATTTTAGAAATTTAAATATACATTCGTAATCAAATCTTTCATTTTTTGAAATCGATCGAGTCTTTTTTCTCTGAACTTTCCTCCATAGCCTGGGGCCTGCCATTGCTTATATTATTGACGGGAGGGGGGATCTATCTTATATTCAGGATCCGATTTCTACCCTTTCGATATTTCGGACATGCCGTAGCAGTGCTGAGAGGAAAATATGACGATGAAAGTGATGCGGGACAGATCAATCACTTTCAGGCATTGACGACTGCTTTATCGGCAACTGTTGGCATGGGGAATATCGCCGGTGTAGCTGTTGCAATAGCCATTGGCGGACCGGGAGCAGTTTTTTGGATGTGGGTGAGTGCAGTGATCGGAATGTCTACAAAGTTCTTTACCGCAACATTGGCGGTGATGTATCGGGGCAAGGATAGTGCTGGTGAGATCCAGGGAGGTCCCATGTACTTTATTACAGAAGGACTTGGTAAGAAATGGAAATTTTTAGCAATTTTCTTTAGTGTCTCCGGTATGATAGGTGCATTGCCTGTATTTAATACCAATCAACTAACACAAGCGATCAACGATATTCTATTGAAACCAGCTGGATGGTATACAGGCTTCACCAGCAATTTGTTTATCGGTGCTGTGTTGGCATTGATAACTTCTTTGGTGATTCTTGGTGGTATTACACGAATTGGTAAGACAGCCTCAAAATTGGTTCCTACTATGGTGGTCTTGTATTTCTTATTGGTCTTGATGATCCTGACTGCAAACTACGAAGTGGTTCCTAAGTATTTCGGAATGATCTTTACCGATGCCTTCTCTGCAAATTTCTATAAAGGGGATGCATTCCTTGGCGGAGTAGTAGGAGGTCTTCTCCTTTTGGGAATCAGAAGGGGCGCTTTTTCAAACGAAGCGGGAATTGGTACAGCTCCATTGGCCCATGGTGCAGCAAAGACCAATGAGCCCATTCGAGAAGGATTGGTGGCCATGATGGGACCAGCAATTGATACACTGATAATATGCACTCTGACTGCCTTGTCGATCTTGGTGACCGGTGTGTGGCAGACCAGTACAGAAAATGGTGTCAGCCTGACCGCGACAGCTTTTCAGGACGGATTGCCCTTTTATGGCAATTATCTATTATTAATCTGCATCATAATCTTTAGCGTATCCTCATTGTTCTCCTATTCCTATTATGGAGGAAAATGTATGTCCTATCTGTTTGGTGCATCATCAAAGACCTATTATAATTACATCTACGTTCTAAGTATAATTGTTGGTGCCACCACCTCATTAAGTATTGTGATAAATTTGGTGGATTCGGTGTTTGCTTTTATGGCAATTCCAACCATGTTAACGACCATAATCCTGGCACCAAAAGTGGTAAAGGAAGCCAGAAGGTATTTTGATAGGATAAAAGACAAATAGACCTAATCCCGATTCAATAGCTCATTTAATGATGATGAGAATTGAATTGCTCCTTTGGAATTCAGATGACTCTGATTGGTGAAATCATATACCGAATAGTTGATCGTATCTCCTTCTTTATTTAACAATTTAATGTCAGGATACTTGCTCATTGTAAGGTCAACGATACTATCTCTTCTTTTTAAAATTGCTTCATCCCTTTTAGGTAAATAGGTCTTATAGACCGGAGTATGACAGAGTACTATATTAATATCATGTTCTTCAATAAAACGGATCATCTTAAAGAAAAGTGATGTGTTTATTTCAAAGATATCCAGGTTAGGAGTTGTATTTATCTTGAATCGCGTAGTGGCGATCGAATCTTCATCGTAGTTAAGGGCTTTGAATCTACCAGAATAATTATTGGTATCAAAACCATATCGGTTGAATTTTGACGCATTCTCCTTTTTGATATAGTGGTCATTCAATTTCTTTGAAAAGAAAGGAGGATGGGCCAGAAATATCAGACGATCCTTGAAATATGTTGCTCGTTCGAAATTATTGACGCCGTAATATTTCAAATAAACAGAATTCTTCCAGAATTCCTTGCCATTATGAGGCAAATCAAAATGACTATAGGAGACCTCAATAACTACAGTGTTCAATTTAGGCAACTGACTTATTAATCCCTTGAGGAGCTTAAAATCGGAATCATGATGCTGATCACCAGAGGCCATATTCAGGGCGGGTTTATTCAACAGAGATGGATCGATACCGTCCTTCATTTGTGAAGATCCGAAAATGATAACCTCAATATTTTCTTTTTCTTCTGAAAGATACTGACTGGTGGTCTGATAGCTCAAGGGAAGATTCAGGGTCAAATACTCAATGATCACATAGCCCAGGATCACCGGGATAAAGAAAATGATTGCGTATTTGACGAATTTTCTCTGCATATTTAGAATTGAAAATAAATGAATGCTTCTTTGGGTTCAGCATATCGTATGATGAAAAAGATGATTATATAATACAATGCCCAGCGAGTATATCGTGGCCATTTTATTTCTAATTTCTGAAGAGGGAACTCCCATTTCAGGGTCAACAATTCAGCAATGATTAAAATGAACAGGTAGCAAAGTTTCATACCGATCAATGAAGACAAATGATCTTCGATCTGAAAACTGAAGATCCGTTTTAATATATACATTGCCTGTTCTATATCCTGCGATCTGAAGAAGATGCTGGAAATGGAGGTGAGTGTAAAGAAATAGATCAAGGTTACTGCTCTTGGAGCACCTTGCAGTAGCCGCATCAATGTACCTTTTTTCTTAAATATGGGTATTCGTTCAACACCTAAAATAAGACCATTGAATACCCCAAAGGCAATAAAGGTCCAATTGGGGCCATGCCATAAACCAACCAGGAACATGGTGATCATGAGCCCGGTTGCCCTGATGAACGTATTGATCCTTTTCGATGATCTTACAATTGGGATATAAACGTAATCGGTGAACCATTTGGTTAATGTGATGTGCCATCGTTTCCAGAATTCGGTGATGCTCCTGGCCAGATAGGGGATATTGAAGTTCTTGCTCAGATCGAATCCAAATAATTTTGCTGTTCCGATGGCGATATCGGTATACCCCGAAAAATCACAATACATCTGAAACGAAAACAATACAGCTGCATACGCCAGTGTAATGCTTCCGTAAGATTCAGGTTCGGTGAAGACCATGGATACCGCTATTCCCAATTTGTCGGCAACCAGTATCTTTTTAAACAGGCCCCAGAGGATCATTCTTAATCCTTCTTTTGCTGAGGTGACACTAAAAGATCTTTCTTTTTTGAATTGAGGCAATAGCTTAGAAGCACGCTCAATGGGTCCGGCTACCAGCTGCGGAAAGAAACTCACAAAACAAAAGAATTCCAGGGCATTTCGAGTAGCAGGTATTTTTTTCCGGTAGACATCTATAGTATAACTAACCGTTTGAAAGGTGTAGAAGCTTAATCCAACGGGGACGATCACTTTCCACATAGAATACCCCTGAGTCTGAAGGTTCAATGAGAACAGATCAGAGAAGCTGTCTAAGAAGAAGTTGTAATATTTAAAAGTGAGTAAAATCCCAATATTCCAAACAATGCTGCTCCAGAGATAGAGTTTCCTCAGTCTGGTCTTGGAAGTGTTCTCAATTCCTTGTGCAGCCAGGTAATCGATTGATGAACTTAACAGAAGCAAAGAAAGGAATCGCCAATCCCATAATCCGTAGAAAATATAACTGGAGAGCAGTAAGATGGTATTTTGAGTAATTCTTCGCCGAGTACCTACGATCCAATAGATCGCATATACCATGACGAGAAAGAAACCAAAATCAAACGAATTAAATAGCACAGTTAAGTAGTTTGTTAGTTTTGTAGTTTTTTAGTCTTAGGAGCTTAAAGGGCATCTTTTGATTTGTTGATTTTTCATTGACAAGAACATCTTATAAACCACTCTCAAGAATAAATAATTCTAAATGTACAAAAACTAAAAACTAAAAGACTCCCAAACCCTTTTAATCAAAATAACTGAAACTATCACCATTCTTCATTTTTAGCAATGACTCATATATGAGTTTGATAACTGCTTCAACGTCTTTCCTGTGGACCATTTCAACCGTGGTGTGCATATAGCGTAAGGGGAGTGATATCAGGGCACTGGCAACCCCGGAGTTGCTATAGGCAAAGGCGTCGGTATCGGTTCCTGTAGCTCTGGACAAGGCAGCCCTTTGGAATGGGATCTTCTTCTCTTCCGCAGTATCAACAATAAGATCTCTCAGTTTTTGCTGAACAGCAGGGGCATAAGCGATCACAGGTCCTTCACCCATTTCAATATGGCCTTCCTTTTTCTTCTCGATCATTGGGGTGGTTGTGTCATGGGTGACATCAGTGACGATTGCCGCATTGGGTTGAATTCGTTCGGCGATCATTTGGGCGCCTCGTAAACCGATCTCCTCCTGAACTGAATTTACAATATAAAGTCCGAAGGGAAGAGTCTTCTTGTTCTTATGCAACAAACGAGCAACTTCTGCGATCATGAAACCACCCATGCGGTTATCCAATGCACGACAAACAAATTTATCTTTATTGAGAACATGGAACTCATCGGGGTAGGTGATCACACAGCCCACATGGATTCCCATTTTTTCAACCTCTTTCTTATCCTTGCACCCTACATCTATAAAAATATTATCCGGTTTGGGAGCTTCTTCTTTTGTTTTACTTCTTGTGTGTATTGCCGGCCAGCCAAAAACTCCTTTTAAGATTCCTTTCTTAGTGTGGATGTTAACCACTTTAGATGGAGCGATCTGATGATCACTACCTCCGTTTCGAATTACATAGATCAAACCATTGTCGCTTATGTAGTTCACATACCAGGATATTTCATCAGCATGCCCCTCGATTACGACCTTGTATTGAGCATCCGGATTGATGATCGCCACAGCAGTACCATAGGTGTCTGTATAGAAATCATCCACATAAGGTTTGAGGTAATCCATCCACAGCCTTTGACCATCCCATTCGTATCCGGTTGGTGCTGCATTGTTTAAATAATTCTCTAAAAAAGTAAGTGATTTTTTGGTTAAGATCGATGCTGCCATAGTTCAATTTTTGAAGAAGCTCAAAATTAATAATTTATTGCGAACTACTTTACTCTTTTTGTGTTTATCCGAAAATGAAAATTAAAATTGGTATAGATGAGGCACTTTTTAAAGAACATAGCATAGCTACGTTAAAGAAAAGTAACGAAATATAGACGAATTTTGGTCTTTTTTTAGGAAACTGAAAAAGATTAAAGGAGTTCATATAGTCTTCCTATACAATTTATTTAATTTTGGAACGATTTTAGTATTATAGCGAAAAACGCAGAAGAAGAATGCTTTCATTTCGATTGAGTTTCATAATGGTTTTCTTTACGGTTGCAGGATGGTCTCAGGACCCCAGGACCGAATATGAGACTGAAAAAGACAGTGTAGAACCTTTCTATTATATTATCGAGGGAGATACCATCCCCAGAGAACATATAGATCTTGAAGAGGTGATCCTGCTCAATAAATTGAAATTTAACAATAAGAAGGATCGCAGGCGGTATCTGATCCTGCGTCGCAAGACCAGGAAGGTGTACCCTTATGCAAAATTGGCTGCAGAACGTTTGATTACGATGACCAACCGACTGGAAACGATCGAGAAGCGGAGAGACAGAAAACGATATACCAAAAGAATTCAAAAATATATAGAGGAGGAATTCACCGACCAGCTTAAGAATCTTACACGGACTGAAGGACAGATTTTGGCCAAGTTGATCCATCGTCAAACAGGCAGGACCGCTTTCGATCTGGTCAAGGAATTGCGAACAGGGTGGAGGGCCTTTTGGTACAATACGACTGCAAGCCTATACGACATTTCATTGAAGAAGGAGTACAAGCCTTTTGATGATAAAGAAGACTACTTGATCGAAGACATTCTCGAACGATCTTTTCAAGCAGGACTATTAGAACGGCAGGATCCAGCATTCGAGATCGATCTGTTGGACCTGTCAGACCACTGGAACAAATAAGTGTTGATAATTTGTATTGAGTTGGTTTGCTCAAAATTATATTTAATGCTATATTGCTAGTTCGCTCTTTTTAATTTTGGGTGTTTCCCTTCTTTCGCTTTTCAAGCTTCAGAGGGTCGGGCTTTCGCTGGTCGCTTCCTCCATAGCATGGAATGCGAAGGAGGAGAGCTTCAACAACGCCTGCGCAGAGCGCAGTCGAAGCACTCAATCCCTAACACGAAATTCAATTTTTCATCAACCTAATTGGGTAGTGTTCAGCTGCTTAAAAATTGTTGATAAAAAACATGGAAAAAAGTGATTAAATGTTTTGGCAGATTGAAATAAGGGATTGTATATTTGCACCCGCTAAAACAGACAATGAATAGTTGTTTGTTTTTTTTGAGAGTAAAAAGTTCATTGAGATATTGAAATTGACAGCGCGTTTTGATTGCGATATTTATATTGCGAT
>JAHEHC010000090.1 GCA_024644805.1 Flavobacterium sp.
GAATATTTTGAAATTGCCAACGTTAACACATTGAAATCGGCTGAAAGAAAACGCAAGACAAACACCTATAGAGCATTTATTGCTGCATGGATAGGCGGTGTTCGATTAATAGACAATATCGCATTAAATTAAACCCTTTTATTATATTTGTCCCATGCAAATACACGTTGTAAAATCAAAAATTCATAGAGTCAAGGTCACTGGCGCTGACCTTAATTACATAGGGAGTATCACCATTGATGAAGATCTTATGGATGCTGCCAATATCATTGAAGGTGAAAAGATCCAGATCGTGAACAACAACAATGGTGAGCGCCTTGAAACCTATGCCATACCCGGCCCCAGGAATACAGGTGAGATCACACTCAATGGCGCAGCAGCAAGAAAAGTAGCTCCCGGAGATATTCTTATCCTGATCACCTATGCTATTATGGAGGTGGAAGAAGCCAAAAAATTTAAACCCTCCATGGTTTTTCCAAATGAAGAAAATAATCTATTGCGTTAAGTTTGAATAGATCCGCCATTAAATTTTTGAAAATTGCCATTCCCCTGGGAATTGGTTTTTTTTTGATCTATTATTCCTATTCCCGATTCACTTCAGAACAACTTGACGAAATAGCTGAATATTTCAAACAAGCAGATTATACCTTTGTGGTACTTGCCGTTTTTATAAGTTTATTAAGTCATATTTCAAGAGCCTATCGATGGAATTACATGCTGGAACCCTTAGGCTATAAACCGAGATTCCTCAATAATTTCATGGCAGTCTATGTGGCCTATATCATGAATATTTTCATCCCCAAAAGCGGTGAGATCTCCAGGGCTGTCGTGATCAATAAATATGAAAAAGTTCCTTTCGATAATGCCTTGGGCACGATCATTTCAGAAAGAGCAGTTGATGTAGTCTTTCTGTTGTTCTATACCGCAATTGCCTTAATGTTCCATTTTGATGCATTGTATACCTATATGATCGAATTAATCGATCCCTCTAAATTCTATTTGGGGATTGGTGGTTTATTAGTCATTTTGATTGTCTTTTTTCTGTTCATGATGTTTTCCAATTCTGGTTTGCGAAAAAAGATAAAGCATTTCTATCTGGGCTTGAAAGATGGGGTTCTTAGTGTGCTTCATATGAAAAAAACAAGAGCTTATCTGGCTCATAGCCTGCTCATATGGGGCTTGTACCTTCTTTCATTCATAATTTCCATGAAAGCCCTTGAAGAAACCTCCAATATTGAATTTGGGATCATTCTGATCACCTTTGTAGTGGGTAGTTTTTCCTTTGCCTTCACCAATAGTGGATTCGGATCCTACCCTTTCTTTGTTGCAGGTATCCTGGCTGTTTTTGCAATTCCTGAAACCGTTGGAACTGCCTTTGGATGGATCGTGTGGACATCCAATATAGCTTCCATTATATTGTTTGGAGGTTTGTCATTTATATTTCTTCCTTTCTATAATAATGCTATCGAGGAGGATTCCTAAGAATCTTAATTTTTGTTATCTTACCGCTTCAAATCCGACATCATGAAAAAGTACATACCGATCATTCTTTGTCTTTTATTTAGCCTGACCATTTTTTCTCAAGTGATCTATGAAGAATTTCCTTCCAACAAGCTCGATGAGACCAGAAGGCTGAAAATTCAATTGCCCAGAAATTACGAGGAAAATGTAGATAAGGTCTATCCGATCATTATAGTTTTAGACGCAGATTATCTGTTTGAACCTGTAGCCGGAAATGTCGATTATTTCAGCTATTGGGAAGACATGCCCGAATCGATCGTTGTTGGTATTATGCAAGGGGATGACCGATATGACGATTGCGAATACGACGACACCAATTTTTTACCTGCCGACAGAGGAGCCGATTTTTTTGAGTTCATCGGTCTGGAGCTCATCCCCTACATTGACAATAACTACAGAACAGCCAAGTTCATCATTGCTGTTGGTCATGATTTTACTGCCAATTTCATCAATTATTTCCTTTTCAAGGATCCTCCATTATTCAATGGCTATATCAATTTGAGTCCTGATTTTGCTCCTCTTATGGATGAGAGACTCCCCGAAAGGATCCCACAAATACAATCCAAGGTCTATTACTATCTGGGCACTGGAACAGACGATATCAAAGACCTCATGGAAAATGCCGAACGTCTAAATGAAGCTTTAAAACCCTTGAAGAGCGAAAACTTTGAATATCATTTTGACAACTTTGAAGGAGCAACACATTACTCCCTGGCAGGTCGTGGAATCCCAAACGCTCTCGAAAAGATCTTTACGGTATACCGGCCCATCAGCAAGAAAGAGTTTACCGACGTGATCATGAAATTGAACACGCCCATACATGAATATCTGTTAAAAAAATACAAGACCATCGAAGTATTGTTTGGTATCACTAACCCGATCAGAGAAAACGATTTTATTGCCACTTGTTCTGCCGCTGAAAAGAAAAAACAATGGGAATCCCTTCGTGAAATTGCCACATTGGCCCGAAAACAATATCCCGACACTGTTTTGGGTGATTATTATCTTGCTCGTTACTATGAGGAGACCGGCGATCCAAAAAAAGCGATGAGAACCTATCAAAGTGCCTATGATAAGGAGGAGGTTAGTTTTATTACGGTCGATCTGATGCTTGATCGTGCCGATAAGATCAAAGAGGATTTTGGATATTGAATTGTTTCATGAAATTTATCAATGGCTAAAGTAAAGACTTCATTTTTTTGTCAGAATTGTGGTTCACAATATTCCAAGTGGCAAGGACAATGCACTTCCTGTAAAGAGTGGAATACAATTGTTGAAGAAGTGATTCAAAAAGAGGATAAAACATCTTGGAAATCATCTTCATCATCAATTCAAACGGTATCAAAATCACAGTTGATCTCCGATATCTCTTCCCAATCCGAGATCAGGATCAACACCTGCAACAAGGAATTGAATAGGGTGCTTGGTGGTGGATTGGTTCCCGGTTCCATAACATTGCTTGGTGGAGAACCCGGTATAGGCAAAAGCACCTTGATGCTTCAGATCGTTCTTCAGATCGGTACGACAACACTCTATGTTTCGGGTGAGGAAAGTGCACAACAGATCAAGATGCGAGCAGAACGAATTCAATCCGATTCGAAGTCCTGTTTCATACTCACCGAGACCAAGACCCAGAATATCTTCAAGCAGATCGAGGAGATCCAACCCCGTATCGTGGTTATCGATTCCATTCAGACCTTGCATTCAGATTATATCGATAGCAGTCCGGGAAGCATTTCCCAAATCAGAGAATGTGCCACCGAGCTTATCAAATTCGCAAAAGAAACTCATACACCGGTCATTCTTATCGGACATATCACAAAAGATGGAAATATAGCAGGGCCAAAGATATTAGAGCATATGGTGGATACGGTATTGCAGTTCGAGGGAGACCGTAATCATGTCTATCGTATCCTTCGATCTCAAAAGAATCGGTTTGGATCTACCAACGAGATCGGCATCTATGAAATGTTAGGAAAAGGATTAAAGGAAGTCGCGAATCCCTCTGAAATATTGATCTCAAAAAATGAAGAAGGATTAAGTGGAACAGCTATTTCAGCAACCATAGAAGGCATGAGGCCATTGATGATCGAAATACAGGCACTGGTCAGTACTGCCGTATATGGAACACCTCAAAGAAGTACTACCGGGTTTCATGTAAAACGACTGAATATGCTATTGGCCGTTTTAGAAAAAAGAGCTGGTTTTAAATTGGGAGCCAAGGATGTTTTCCTAAATGTCACAGGGGGAATAACCGTCGATGACCCTGCCATAGATCTGGCAGTAGTTGCAGCAGTTCTCTCCTCAAATGTGGATATTGCCATCGATAAGTCCTTGTGTTTCTCAGCCGAAATTGGCCTTGCCGGGGAAGTGAGACCGGTTACTCGTATCGATCAACGCATCAAGGAAGCCGAAAAACTTGGCTATTCATCCATCATCATCTCCAAGCACTGCAAAGTTTCCAATAAGGATCATAAGATCGGCATCATCAAAGTGACCAAAGTTCATGATGTGGTAAGGCATTTGTTTGGTTAAGCCGCCGGGTTGGGCATTCGGTCGTGAATGGCATTGATCTCCGAAACTATTTCTTCCGAAAGTGTGACATTCATACTATCAATATTTTCAGCAAGCTGATCCATGGAAGTAGCGCCTATGATGGTCGATGTGACAAATTCCTGTTGCCTCACAAATGCCAGTGCCATCTGAGAAAGACTTAAGCCATGCTTGACAGCTATTTCATTATAAGCTTCAGTTGCTATCATACAACTTGATCCTCCATATCTTCTATAACTAGGGAATAAGGTCATTCTTGCTGTTTCAGGACGCATTCCGTTTAAGTATTTCCCCGACAGGACTCCAAATCCCAAAGGTGAATAGGGTAAATAGCCCACATTTTCCATCTGCAGCACCTCAGTCAATCCAACCTCATCACGTCTTTGCAACAAGCTATAGGCATTTTGTACCGATACCATCTTTAGTTTCCCTTTTCGATGTTCTTCCATATACCGCATCACTCCAAAAGGAGTTTCATTGGAAAGACCTATATGTTTTACCTTGCCCTCCACTACAAAACGTTCCAAACGATCTAAGATCTCACCCAGATTGTCCTTCCATTTCAAATTCCAACGATGATCGTAATCCCGAACACCAAAGACATTCACCTTTCTTTCCGGCCAATGCAATTGATACAGGTCCAAATAATCGGTCTTCAATCTTTTTAGACTTTTATGTAATGCATCCTCCAGAGATTCTTTGCTGAAATCCAATGGATCTCGAATGTGCTCAAAATAGCGATTAGGCCCTGTGATCTTTGAAGCCAGAATAATATCATCCCGCCTCTTGGTCCTTTCTATCCAATTACCTATGATGGTCTCTGTACTTCCCTGAGTCTCAGGCTTACCTGGAATCGAATACATTTCAGCGGTATCTATAAAATTGATCCCCTGATCCAAAGAGAAATCTATCTGCTCATGTCCTTCTTTTTCCGTGTTTTGCTGACCCCAGGTCATGGAACCCAGACAAAGTTTACTTACTACAATATCGGTATTGGGCAAGTTGGTATATTCCATAAATTAATGATGTTAATTAAAATCCATTTCAACCATGTGCGGACAATGATCACTGTGATATGCATTGGCTAAAATTACGGCTCGTTTGATATTCTTTTCCAATGGTCTTGCTACCATATTATAATCGATGCGCCACCCTTTGTTATTGGCTCTGGAGTTGGCACGATAGCTCCACCAGGTATAATTATGGGGCTCTTTATTGAGATGCCGGAAGGAATCTATAAATCCACTATCCATGAATTCTCCGATCCATTTCCGTTCCACCGGAAGAAATCCTGATGTATTCTTGTTGGCCACCGGATTATGAATATCTATGGCTTCATGACAAATATTATAGTCTCCACAGATTATGAGGTTGGGCCTTTCTTTTTTCAACTCATCTACGTATTTCTGAAAATCGGCCATATAGGTCAGTTTATGATCCAATCGGGCATCGTTGGTCCCACTGGGCAGATACAAACTCATTACTGAGGCATGATCATAATCTACCCTCAGGTTTCTGCCCTCGAAATCCATGTAATCGATACCGGTTCCATACTCAATATGATTGGGTTCTTTCTTAGAGAATATCGCAACACCACTATATCCTTTTTTTTCAGCACTATACCAATAATGAAACGGGTAACCCGCCTTCTCAATTTCAGAAACATCCACTTGTTCCTTCATGGCCTTGGTCTCCTGGACACAAAGAACATCAGGATCGGCCTGTTGTAACCATTCAATTAGTCCTTTTTTCATGGCTGCACGAATACCATTGACGTTATATGAAATTATTTTCATTCGTTATGAATTTTAAATCAGTAAATTGGGATGAGTAAAATTTTTATGATGTGATTCAAATGATTCTTTCTTTAATATCCAAAAATTGCTGAATTTTAGAATAGGCACTAATTTAAATAACATTGTATTTTTATAGGGGGTTTTCAGAAATTATTTTAGTCACGGACAGACAAAATATTTTGTTTATCTCATAGTTGTAATACACATGAAGTTATATTTCCTCTTTTTTCTTAGCCTAATGGTCAGTGTTGGCTTTGCTCAGGATATACCTTCCAACCTTCGCACTATGAAATCGGCAGTAACCGATACCATCCAGTTGGATAGTGTGAGTATCAATCCACTAAAATTTCAGATCCTCGACAAGAACGGTAATGAAATCGATCCTTCAAAATATACCGCCAATTATCAAAAAGGATATGTTCTATTATCTGCGGAATTACAAACAGAGGTAGATACCGTTTTTGTCACCTACACCAAGTACCCTTCATTCTTAACCAAGGATTATTTTTTACTTGATCCCAGCATCATTGTAGATAGTAATGGCGATATTGAAAAGTTATATGCCTTGCAGGAGTCATCCGGTAAAAAGAAGTTCACCCCTTTCGAAGGACTGAATACCATAGGGAGTATATCTAGAGGAGTCACCGTAGGGACCAATCAGAACGCGGTGGTCAATTCGGAGTTGGATCTACAGATCACTGGGAAGTTAAGTGATAAGGTCTCCATTCGAGCTTCCATACAAGATGCAAATATTCCAACTCAGGAAGGGGGCTACTCTCAAAATCTGGATGAATTCGATCAGATCTTCATCGAACTATTCAGTAAGAACTGGAACATTCGGGCCGGTGATGTTGATCTTAAAAATCAAAACAGTTATTTTGGCAACTTCTCCAAAAAGGTACAGGGTATCTCCTTAAGTGGCTTATTGGAACATCAGAATGGAGCAAAGACCTCTGCATTTGCTTCAGGGGCATTGGTCCGAGGGGTTTTCTCAAAAAGTGAATTCTTAGGTCAGGAAGGCAACCAAGGTCCCTATAAACTGGTTGGTCCCAATGGCGAATTATTTATTTTGATCGTATCGGGCAGTGAGCGAGTTTACGTCAACGGATTGCTTTTAGAGCGCGGGGAGAACAAGGATTATATCATTGATTACAATGCCGGTGAGATCAAATTCAATGCTACATATCCCATCGATGGAACGATGAGGATAACGGTGGAATATCAGTACACCGACAGGAATTATACCCGGTTCATCGGATTCGGGGGTGGTAACTATTCGAATGATACATTCGATCTTGGGGTCTATGTCTATTCTGAAAGCGATGCCAAAAACCAGCCCTTGCAGCAAAACCTTTCCGAAGAACAGGTGAACATATTGATACAGGCTGGAGACGATAAGGAGCTAATGACTGCTCCCTCAGCCATACCCGACACCTATTCTGAGAATAAGATCCTGTATCGAAAAGTAGATCTCAATGGAGTAGAGATATTCGTTTTCTCAAATGATCCAGAAGATGAACTGTATAGTGTTCGGTTTTCATTGGTAGGAGAAGGAAATGGAAATTATATAATAAGTGATGCCAGTGCCATCAGTAGGATCTATGAATATGTCTCGCCTATAAATGGTGTTTTACAAGGGAATTATGAGCCTGTGATCCGGTTAACAGCTCCCGAAAAGATTCAAATTGGTGGGGTTATGGGAAGTTATCACCCCAATGAAAAGACCCATGTTTCCTTTGAGCTTAGTGGAAGCAATAACGATCTGAATTTGTTTTCAACCATAGACGATGACAACAATGATGGCTTTGCAGGAAGGATCACAGCTCAGCATGCGCTTCTAAAACATTCAGACACTTTAAGCCTTAAGGCATTTGCATCTTTCGATTACATCGACAAAGACTTTAGGACGATCGAACGATTGTATGCGGTGGAGTTCAGTCGAGATTGGAACATCGACCCCGGAATCTCAGAACTCGGTGATCAAAACTATTTGATCTCAGGTTTGGAGTTCAGCGATAATGATATTGGTATAATACGCTACGAGTTTCAGAACAGAGGATTTACCACTACCGATCTGCTTGAGAAATACAATGGAGTGCGGCATGTACTTGGAGCCAATGTACATTTAGGAACATTCAATATTCGCTCATACGGAAGTTATCTGAATGGTAATGGACTTATCCAGGATTCAAAATTCTTCCGGACCAATACAACCCTTACCAAGAAGATAAATAAAGTATGGGTAGGGGGTAAATTCAATCTTGAAGACAATCAGGTCCGCCATAAACCAACAGACAGTTTAACGCCAGTAAGTCAGCGGTTCAGTTCCTATGAACTATTTTCAGGAATTGGAGACAGTACCAAGATATTTGTGGAATTAGGATACCAGTATAGAGTTAACGATAGTCTAAGGAATTCGTCTCTCGGTCGAGTCTCTTCATCAAATACCTATTATTTGAAATCGAAATTGATCCAGTCCAAGAATGCCCAACTTTCTTTGTTTGCCAATTATAGAGAGCTAAAGGACGATGATGCCGATAATAATATGGAAGATCGTGTTGAGAGGTCATTGAATTCACGAATTCTTTATAATCAATCTTTGTTCAATGGTGGCCTTCGTTGGAACACACTCTTGGAGTCGAACAATGGGGTTATCCCCCAACAGGAATTCAGTTTTATCAAGGTTGAAGCCGGTGAAGGGATCTACGTTTGGAACGATTATAATAATAATGGCATTCAGGAATTGGATGAGTTTGAGATCGCACAATATCAGGATGAAGCGGAGTACATACGAATCCTATTGCCCAACCAAATAT
>JAHEHC010000021.1 GCA_024644805.1 Flavobacterium sp.
TTTTATTGAAAATGAAGAACTCTTTTACAGAGGCCTTTAAGCCCATCAAGATCGATAAGTCGCTTGGAGACAGAAGAGAATTATGGGCGCACTGGAGAGCCTATGAAGCCAACCTGGTGATCGATGAGGTGAACAAGGAAAGAGCCTGGATATTTGGGAAAGGGTTTGGATCTACTGTCGATGTTGGATTTGAAATTCGCCTACAAGAAGAATGGATCCAAAACTTGCCCACAGTTCATAACGGTCTGGCCTATGTCTATATGAAAACAGGAATATTGGGCTTGATGGTTTATGGTTTTGGGATATTGCTTATTTACCTATATTATTATTCGAAGGACAGTGATGAGGAAACGGCAACATACAATAGATTATTAGCGAGCTATTCATTTTATATGTTGGTATCCAGTTTAGTGGTGACCGGAGTTTTTAAACCTTATGATATGGTGACCTTGCTTATTGGAGGTACATTTGCATTAAAACAGTATAGAAATTATGAAGATAGGAATTCTCGGGACCAGAGGAATACCTAATTATCACGGTGGGTTTGAACAATTTGCTGAGTTCTTTGCATCATTCCTTTCTGAAAGGGGTCATGAGGTCTATGTATATTCCTCTCATTCGCATCCCTATAAAGAATCGTTATTTAATAATGCCAAAATAATCCACTGCTATGATCCAGAAGAAAAAATAGGCACTGTTGGTCAATTTTTCTATGATCTGAACTGCATCAGAGACTCCAAAAAACGAAAATTCGATATATTACTTCAACTCGGGTATACCAGTAGCTCGATCTGGCACAGATGGCTACCCAAAGAACCGATCATCATTTCCAATATGGATGGGCTTGAATGGAAACGGTCCAAGTACAATAAGTGGGTGAGGAAGTTTTTGAAATATGCTGAGGCCTTAGCGGTTAAAAGCAGCGATTATTTGATCTCGGATTCCATCGGAATTCAAAATTATCTAAAAGAGGAATATAATGTTGAATCGAAGTATATCGCTTATGGAGCAGAGAAGTTCGAAGACCCTGATGAAAATATCCTTGTTGGTTATAAGTTGAAACCGTATAGTTATAATATGCTGATCGCCAGAATGGAGCCAGAGAATAATATAGAGGTTATTTTAGATGGAGCAGTTGCCTCCACCAAAGGATCACCGTTTTTAGTGATCGGAAAATGTGAGAATAGATTTGGAAAATATCTGGTCAAAAAATATGAAGATGAGGAACACATTCAGTTTCTGGGAGGGATCTATAATTTGGAACACCTCAATAATCTAAGATATTTTTCGAATCTATATTTTCACGGACATAGCGTAGGAGGGACCAATCCCTCTTTGCTTGAAGCTATGGCAAGCAATGCTTTGATCGTGGCCAATAACAATGAGTTCAATAGATCGATCCTCGGAGATGATGCGTTCTACTTTAATGATTCTGATGAGGTCACAAGATATTTGGATTCGATTGATGGCAAACGAGAATATAACCACTTTTTAAAAAATAATTTTAACAAAATTGACCAACAATATTCATGGCCGATAATTAATCGATCCTATTTGAGTTTTTTCCAAGAAGTTTATGGAAACAGTTAAAAAATATTTACTCTCTGAAAACACCTTTTGCTTTTTAATAGCTGCGCTATTGATTTCAATTTTGTTTCCCTATGCTTTTAGCACCACTCTGGCCATTTTATTATTTGGTGTTTCTTTGTTTTCTTCTTTTTATCACAGGATAGAGCTTAAGAAATCCATGCTGATTCCTATATTTTTATTCCTGTTGATGGTGATCTCTTTATTGTGGAGCATCGATACAGACAGGTCATTTAGAGGGCTGGAGCGGCAGTTGTTTTTTCTGCTGATTCCGCTTTCGTTCATCCTGATGCCCAAACTAAGCAGAGCAACATTCTCAAAAGTACTTTATTCCTTTTCGATATCGATTGGGGTCATGTTTTTACTTTTTGTGGTTTATTCCACGTTCCGTTTTCTTTCTAAAGACGACACAGGAGTATATTTTTATCACTCATTGGTGGTTTTATTTGACCTCAACGCCATCTATGTATCCTCTTTGGTTTCCATCAGCATGTTGTATATGATATTTTACCGGAAAAGAACCTTGTTTCATATCCTCCTAATAGTATTGCTGGGGGGGTTCCTGGTAATGCTGTCTTCAAAGAACATTATAACGGTTACCGTACTTGCAGCCCTGTTGGGTTGGGGTCTTACTAAAAGACTGAATTTGAAAAGAGGCCTTATCATGGGGGTTCTTGGCCTGGGATTGGCCTCGCTCCTTTTTTATAGCCCAATAAAACAAAGATGGAATCAGGAATTCGGATCCGATATAGAAGAGGTGTTGACTTGTGAGGGGTTTCACATCTTTTATCCTTGGACAGGAACGACATTAAGGATATTTCAAGCCAGAGTATTCTACGAATTGATGGAAGAAAACAACGTCTATTTAACAGGTTTTGGGATCAATGCAGTGCAGGAAAAGATCGCAGAAAAACAAGAATACTACCAGCTTTATTGCGGCTACAACACCTATGATTTTCATAACCAGTATATTCAAACTTTTTCCGAGTTAGGGATTCTTGGCATTATTCTATTGATATTTCTATTATTTGTGATTATTCGTGATTATTGGAAGCAAAGGGAGTTGATGAATCTTTTCTTTTTTATTATTATGGCATCGGTGTTCATTACTGAATCCTACATCTGGAGACAACGAGGAATGATCTTTTTTTTAGTCATATATTGCCTGCTTATTCAAGTACGGCCTTATCTCGATCAAAATAATGACAAAGCATGAGAATATTTGTAGATGCACACCTTTTTGACGGCTTATATCATGGATCAAGAACCTACTTAAAAGGGATCTATACCGAGATGATCGAGCTGAAGAAGGACTGGCATTTTTTCTTGGCCGGCAACGATATATCAAAACTTAAAAAGGAATTTGGCGATGGGGAAAATATACATTATGTTAAATTGAAATCCAGGTCTAAATATTTTAGGCTCTTGATCGAATTACCCTATCTTATCTACAAATTGAAAGTGAATTATGCCCATTTTCAGTACATCTCTCCACTGATAAGAACGAGTAAATATATTGTAACCACTCACGATATCCTTTTCGAAGAAGAACGCTTCCGGTCTTATTTCCCCAATAAATACAAGTTGGTGAATGGGATGTTGTTTAAGAGGTCAGCCAAGAAAGCCGATATTTTACTGACCGTTTCAGAATATTCAAAAGAAAAAATCAGTGAGATCTATAATATTACTCCAAATAAAATACACATTACTCCCAATGCGATCGCAGAAGATATTCAGGGGGTTCATAAGAGCGATTATATCGAACATCAGTATGGGATTAAGAAATACATACTTTTTGTAAGTCGCATCGAACCCAGAAAGAACCACCTATCGGTACTAAAGGCCTATATAAACCTAAAACTTTATTTGAGCGATTATCAAATAGTCTTTATCGGGTTTCAGGATATCATGCAACCCGAACTATATGAATACATGGAATCTAAGAAGGAGTATTTCGAAAACAAGCTTCATTTCATATCCAATATTCCTCATAAGGAATTGAAACATTTTTACATTAATGCTGAACTTATGGTGTATCCCTCCTTTGCAGAAGGGTTTGGAATTCCACCCTTAGAGGCTGCGATGAATGACCTGACCGTAGTTTGTTCTTCGGCGACAGCCATGAAGGAGTTTTCATTTTTTAAATACCACGTAGATCCCTACAATCAAAATGAGTTAGAAGCAGCCATTCAAACTGCCCTCAATGATCCCGAGATCGATCATCAATCCATCAAGCAGTCAATTAGACAGAGATACCATTGGAGCAAATCGGCTCAGATCTTGATCGATTTAATACATTAGGCATCAGGCCTATATTATAAGCGGATCATCGATAACATATCTGGAAGCAATAAGTTTGAAAACATCCGATCCGAATCTTCTATTTATAGTATATTTGCGCAAATTTTTACGTTTTAGCATGAATGTCTTTCTGACGTTTTAAATTCACTTAAATGAAAAAGTTGTTCAATAGAATATTAGGAGTGTCCACAGAACAGGATTCACTCGGCAATAAATTCCGTCAAAAAAGAATGGTCTTTTTTAAAGAATCCATAACCGGGATGAATAGACCATTGAAAATACTAGATGTAGGGGGTAACGAACACTTCTGGGTTAATTCCGGGTTTCATGAAGAGCAGGACATAGACATCACAATACTGAATTTGACGAAGATAGAAACAAATTATCCTAATTTCAGGGCCGTAGCAGGAGATGCCACTGAGCTGTCTGATTTTAATGATAATGAATTCGACATCGCCTTCTCTAATTCAGTGATAGAACACCTCTATACCAAGGAAAATCAGGTAAAAATGGCCAATGAAATGATGCGGGTTGGGAAATTCTATTTTGTTCAAACACCCAATAAATATTTCTTTATGGAACCGCATTATCTGATTCCATATTTTCAATTCCTTCCCAAAAAATGGAGACTGTTCATACTGACCAAGACAAAATTGAGCCGGAACATGAGATGGGACAGAAATGCTGCCCAACAGTATTTGGACGAGATTCGACTGATCTCCGGGAATGAATATAAAAAGTTATTCCCCGCCGGGAACATCTGGAAAGAGAAATTTCTGGGCCTTTCAAAGTCATTCATTGCTCATAATTTCAATACAGGGAATAATTGATCAGCAAATAAAATTAGCTTCAATAGACCATATTCTAGAACTGCTTTTGTAGGATCTGTAGTCATGTTTTCCTTAATCTGATAGTCCAGTTCCTTACGTTCAAAGTATTAAAAAAGAAAAAAATATCCAGCAGGCTAAAACAGGATGTTCATGAATCTTTTTTTTAACTTTAGAATCTAATAAATCCTGAACTGTGCGAATACTATTTGCCTCTTTATATCCATTTATCTTCTTGTTGCTATTCATAGCCATCCCTTTTGATGATTATTTCAGGGCATTGCCCAATATTGTTCTTTTATTGCTGGCCATTCTATTTCCTTTTGTAGTAAGGAAGGAGGATTTTAAAAAATTAAAACGTTTGCCCACTATCATGTGGTTGGCATTCTTTGGTTATTTACTGTTGAACGCATTGCTTACGGGAAGATTTGAGGCTGATTGGGGAGTATTGAAAAAGATCTTATTGCCAGGCCTTTTGGTCTTGTTGTATATTCCATTACAGGATTTTAAAAAGATCAATAAAGCAATCATTTATTCAGCATTAGCTGCGATTGTATTTTCAGTGATCAAATTAATTATGTTGATCAATGAAGGGCAGCCATTCAATTTCTTAGAATCGGCCCCACTCATTGAGGCCGTATTGATCGATAGGCTTTACTTGGGCCTATTAAGTATATTAAGCATATTGATCTCACTGAAGGCGATCAAAAACTCCTATCATCCTGACAACAGGTATTATTTCGTCAATATCATCATAAACGTACTGTTCATTTTGCTGATAGTTTCCAGAATTGCAATTGCAACATTGGTGATCATTTTCTTACTCAGTTTCCTTTATAAGATCAGAAAAGGGCCTCAATTCATGTTTGCCACAGGTATTCTTTTCCTTGGATTTGTATTGGCATTCATTTTTAACAATGACCTCAGGAAAGAGATATTCTATTCCAACAGGACCATTCAAAACCAAGGATTGATCGAAAATACACTGGCATTCGAACCCAGAGTGATCATTTGGAACTGCGCCTATCAGCTGTCTAAATATGATGGCGTTATGTTTAAAGGACTGGGATTTCTGAACACCAACGAAATGATGGAGACCTGTTATGAGACCACTATAGAAAATAAAAGTAAAAGAAATTGGTTTTTAACTCAGCGCTACAATACACACAATCAGTATATCGATATTTATCTCGGTGCGGGAATTGTCGCATTGGTCTTATTGGTCCTGGGCATATTAACCCTGTTGATACGCAACAGAAAACAATTTTATTCAACAGCATTAATGGTTACGTTTATAACATTTGCATTGGTTGAGAATGTTTTTCATCGGCAGATAGGCGCCTATTATATTGGTTTTATATTGCTTACAATGATCATAGAATTAAGCACTGATGAAAAGCAACCATTAAATAAGGAATAAAGCACTTCAAATCGTATTTTTGCAAGTGAAAAAAAAGAATAGATGAAAATATCAGTAATAGGAACAGGTTATGTGGGATTGGTTACGGGAACTTGTCTGGCAGAAACAGGCAATGACGTGATCTGTGTTGATATTGATGCAGAAAAGGTGTCCAAAATGAAAAAAGGAATTGTTCCGATCTACGAACCGCATCTTGATCTTCTTTTCGAAAGGAACATTCAGGCCAATCGATTGAGTTTCACGACCTCATTGGACGAAGGCCTGAATCACGCAGATATTGTTTTTTTGGCCTTACCCACACCTGAAGATGAAGACGGCTCAGCCGATCTTTCCTATGTTCTGAATGTGTCTGAAGAGATCGGTAAAAAGATCGATTCGTATAAGGTCATTGTCGACAAAAGCACCGTTCCTGTAGGTACTGCAGATAAGGTCAGAGCAATAATTGGAAAGCACACCCAGCAGGAGTTCGATGTGGTTTCCAATCCCGAATTCTTAAGAGAGGGTTTTGCGGTGGATGATTTCCTGAAACCCGAGAGAATAATTGTTGGCTCCAATAGTCAAAAGGCTATAAAATGGATGAAGAAACTCTATTCTCCATTTGTGCGTTCCGGCAACCCCATAATCATTATGGACGAACGATCAGCAGAACTCACAAAATATGCTGCTAATGCATTCTTGGCCACCAAGATCACATTTATGAATGAGATAGCCAACTTCTGTGAATATGTTGGAGCAGATGTGGACAAGGTGAGAGCAGGTATGGGGACCGATTCCAGAATTGGAAAACGATTCCTTTTTCCCGGAATGGGTTATGGGGGCTCATGCTTTCCCAAGGACGTGAAGGCTTTGCACATGGCCGGAGCTGAACACGATCACGATTTTCAAATACTAAATGCCGTGATCGATGTGAATAAGAACCAAAAGACCATCCTGATCCCAAAGATCGAAAAGTACTATAATAACCTAATTGAGAATAAGACATTTGCAATTTGGGGGCTGGCCTTTAAACCAGACACCGATGATATCAGAGAAGCATCTTCCATAGAACTTATGGATGCCTTACTCGATCGAGGGGCCACATTAAATGTTTTCGATCCCGAAGCGATCCCGCATATTAAAAAAAGATACGGAGATAAATTATCCTATAAGGGATCGATGTATGAGGCCCTTGAAAATGCTGATGGATTGATCATCTGTACCGAATGGAGTATTTTCAGAACTCCCGATTTCAATAAAATAAAGAATTACCTGAAGGAACCCGTGATCTTTGATGGAAGGAACCTCTACAATATTGATGATATGGAGGCAGAAGAATTCGCATATATTTCAATAGGAAGAAAAGCTGTAAACGTTACAAATAGTCAATGAAAAAAAGAGTTTTAATTACTGGTGCGGCTGGATTCTTAGGATCCCATTTATGTGATCGATTTATTGATGAAGGTTATGAGGTCATTGGAATTGACAATCTGATCACTGGTGATCTGAAGAATATTGAACACCTGTTTGAAAAAGAGGATTTTCATTTCTATCACCATGACGTAACAAAATTCGTTCATGTACCCGGAAAGGTCGACTATATTTTACATTTCGCCTCACCGGCCAGTCCTATTGATTATTTGAAGATCCCAATTCAAACACTTAAAGTAGGCTCCTTAGGCACTCACAATCTACTTGGTCTGGCCAAAGAGAAAAAGGCCCGCATACTCATTGCATCTACCTCTGAGGTATACGGCGATCCATTGATACATCCTCAACATGAAGATTACTACGGTAATGTAAATACGATAGGGCCCAGAGGGGTGTACGATGAGGCCAAACGATTTCAGGAATCCATAACCATGGCCTATCATCGATTTCATGGCCTCGAAACCCGGATTGCAAGAATATTTAACACCTATGGCCCCAGGATGCGTCTCAATGACGGTAGGGTGATCCCCGCTTTTATTGGCCAAGCCCTGCGCGGTGAAGATCTTACGGTATTCGGGGATGGAAAACAGACCAGATCATTCTGTTATATCGACGATCAAATCGAAGGGCTATACCGTCTATTACTTAGCGAGTATACCCTGCCTGTAAATATTGGAAATCCTGAGGAAATCACCATTTTGGATTTTGCTAATGAGATCATCAAATTAACAGGCACCGAACAAAAGATCGTGTATAAACCGCTGCCGGAAGACGATCCGCTACAGCGTGAACCTGACATCAGCAGGGCTAAGGAAATATTGAAATGGGAACCTTTGACCACCAGAGAAGATGGCATGAGAAAGACATTGGAATATTTTAAAAGCCTCAGTAAAGAAGAATTGTTTAAAAGAGAACACAAGAATTTCTCAAAACACAATAAGAGATAATTGAATGTTTAAACGCGGAAGATATTCTGGATTTATAAGACCCATATCGTATGCGATCGATCTGGCGATCATTTATATCCTGGCAAAACAGTTCTTTCAGGTTACGGAACATTACATCTATTATATCATTTTTATTACGGTTTCCTGGGTCATTATATCCATGATCTCAAATTTTTATGAGATCTACCGATTTACAAAAGGGGTGAAGATCATTTCATTAATTGCCAAACAAGCTGTTTTGTTCACCTTGGTTGTCTTTGCCTTCTTCGGATTCTATAATCTGGATCGTACATCGATAGATATATCCATGTATGTGATCTATGTGTTTAGCCTGGTTACCGTAGTAAAATTGGCCATCTATTATTTGTTGAGAAAATACAGAACCTTATTGGGAGGGAACTATAGGAATGTGATCATTATTGGATTGAATCAAAAGACCGATCAGCTTCGCAAATTCTTTCTCGATAGTCCTGAATATGGGTACAAACTGTATAAGACCTTCGATTTTAAAAATAAGAAAGCACCTTCTTTAGATAAAGCCTTTGAATTTGTTTTGGAAAATAAGATAGATGAGATCTATTGCTCTATTGCTGAATTAACGGATGAACAAATTCAGCAGATAATCGATTTTTCAGACAACAATCTTAAGATATTGAAATTCATTCCGGACAATAAGGAGATCTACACCAAGAAACTGGATTTCAATTATTATGGCTATTTACCGGTGATCTCGTTGCGTCAAATACCGATCGATTTTCCGTTCAATCAATTTATTAAACGATCTTTCGATCTGGCCCTGTCCTTATTTATCATCATCGGGATATTATCCTGGTTAACCCCCATCCTGGCCATTTTAATAAGGCTTGAATCCAAAGGACCGGTATTCTTCAAGCAAAGGAGGAACGGACTGGACTATAAAGAATTCTATTGTTACAAGTTCAGGTCAATGCGTCCCAACCCGGAAGCCCACCTGCATCAGATCAGGAAAGGAGACCCCAGAGTGACTAAAATCGGAAAATTCATCAGAAAAACCAGCATCGATGAGTTACCTCAATTCATCAATGTGTTGAAAGGAGAGATGTCTGTTGTAGGGCCTCGACCCCATATGGTGAGTCACACCCATATGTATGCAGAGAAGATAGACAAATTCATGGTGCGTCATTTTATCAAACCAGGAATAACAGGACTTGCTCAAGTGAGTGGTTATCGGGGTGAGGTTGAGGATGATAATTTCATTACTAACCGGGTTAAATATGATATCTTCTATCTTGAGAATTGGTCCTTACTGTTGGATTTAAAAATTGTTTTTCAAACCGTTTACAATGCATTACGAGGAGACGATAAAGCCTATTAAGTCATCCGATCAGCCTTTGGTTTCGATAATAACCCCGCTATTCAATGCAGAAAAATTCATTCACGAAACCATACGATCGATTCTGGATCAGACCTATTCCAATTGGGAACATATTGTTGTAGATGATGCATCCAGTGATGCATCGGTAATTGTAGTGAAAAGATCCTTCAATGGCGATTCCCGATTCAGGTTGATACAACTCGAAAATAATCGTGGAGCAGCTTATTGCCGGAATTACGCTACAGAACAAGCCTTAGGAAAGTATATTGCTTTCTTGGATTCTGACGATATGTGGCATCCACAAAAATTGGAGCAACAAATTCAGCTCATGGAAAAGGAAAGCCTTGCCGTGACATTTACCAGTTATCTGCAGATAGATGAACATGGAAATCCACTTAATAAACGAATAAAAGCACTTCCTTCACTTTCCTATGCAAAACAACACAGGAATAACTACATTGGTAATTTAACCGGAGTCTATAATGCGGGAACATTGGGTAAGATATTTGCTCCCAACATACGCAAAAGACAGGATTGGGCTGTTTGGTTGGAGGCCATTAAGAGGAATAACGAACCGGCAATAGGTATTCAAAAAGATCTTGCCTTTTATCGGGTAAGAGAGGATTCGATAAGCTCCAATAAGATCGATCTATTGAAATACAACTTTAAATTCTATAAAACACACCTAGGCTATTCTTGGTTTAAATCACTGTTTTGTCTGGGGAGATTCCTAATTGAATACTTTTTGATACGTCCAAAACAGATTGAACATTATAAATAGGAAATAAATTGTTTCAACTTGCCTCGTTGACTGCGCTCTAAAACAATCTCTCTTTTAAATTTCAAATGAAGGCCCTTTTCAAGATAGGTGAACAAAGCCGTTTCCATTTCTTTGGTTTCCTGCTCAGTCAAATCTCGTTCCGAAACATAGATGATGTTGAAAGTGTCGATAGCAGCTTGTTCAATGATGAACTCCTTTACGATGCCTGAATCTTCAATGATACTCTTGGTCACATAATAAAAGGTAAGACCCGGCACAGTCTTTCCACTCGGTAATTTAGCCACATCATTGGTTCTGCCGATCAGCTCTGACAATATGGGTTTTTTAAAAGTACTTTTCTTTGATAGCAATCCGGTATCACCAACATCATAACGTATCATGGGGTGGGCCTTATTATACAGTGAGGTAATGATGATCCTGCCCGACTGTCCGTGTTCCACAGGCCTGTCTTGACCATCAAGGATCTCCATAAATATGGTCTCACTATTCACAATGAAATTACCATCCTTATTTGTGAACGCAATAAGATCCAGTTCAGCTGCACCATATTCATTGACCACCGGAACTCCCAGATAGGTTTCCAGTAATAATTTATCACTTTCAAAAAGCATCTCACTGGTTACAAGGCAATACTTTAAGCTTGGACAAACAGCGCTAAGAATGATGTCTTTGCTTTTAAGATATTTAGCAAATAGTACGATGGAACTGGTGTATCCGTTGATATAATAAAAACGTTTCCTTTTGAAAACTGTTAAATATCGCTCCAGTTTTTCCTCAGAAAGATCGAATATTGGAAAACGATATCTCTTGCTCAGACGATCCTTTAAACGCTCTTTGTTATAGCCCATGAAATCAAGAGGTATTCCATAGAATCGTGCTTGAAGAGACGAATTGAAATCGATATCGTACCATCCAAATCGATCTATGATCTCTGCCCAGGTCAGCGCATGACAAAATTTATCCTTGGCAAACACAAATGGGTGACCGCTTGAACCGGAGGTTTTGTTTATATAAACATCCTTAACCTTGAACTCCTCAGACAAACGAAGTTTCAATGGCTGTTGAAGGTCACTTTTTTTCATTATGGGGAGCTGTTCCCATTTCTCAAAACGATCGGCTCCAACCAATGAACGATAGAGCTTGCTGTGCTTTAAATGATATTCGACAATTTTAGATCTTTGATCTTTAACATAGCTTTCGTATTCATTTTCAGGTACCCGTTGGATGGCACTGAGTTTCTCTTTGGCCTGGTTAATTTCAAAACCATTTAATCGCAATGTAAATTCAAATAAATTCAAGCTTGAAATATTAGGGGGTCAATTTACAAACAATTATTTTTGGAGTTGGAAAAATATGTAAAAACAACATCATGAATATTCTAATTCTCGGTTCAGGGGGAAGAGAGCATACATTCGCTTACAACATAGCATCAAGCCCAAAATGCGATGGCTTATTTGTTGCGCCAGGAAATGCGGGAACACAAAGTTTAGCAACCAATATTCCAATATCGATCAATGATTTCAGTGAAGTTAAGCGATGTGTTTTGCAGCATAATATAGATATGGTAATAGTAGGTCCTGAGGAACCCCTGGTAAGAGGGATAGCCGATTTCTTTACCAATGATGACCAATTGAAGAACATCATGCTGATAGGTCCTTCTGAGAAGGGCGCGGCTTTAGAAGGGAGTAA
This sequence comes from Flavobacterium sp., assembly GCA_024644805.1. Taxonomy (GTDB): domain Bacteria; phylum Bacteroidota; class Bacteroidia; order Flavobacteriales; family Flavobacteriaceae; genus Marifrigoribacter. The sequence continues at coordinate 12,314 of JAHEHC010000021.1, forward strand.
GGAGGTTGCAAAAGAATTTATGGAAAGGAACTCCATTCCTACTGCTGCCTATAGGAGCTTTACTGCTGATAATTTGAACGAAGGCCAGGATTTTTTAGAGACCTTAAGCCCCCCTTATGTACTTAAAGCAGATGGACTGGCAGCAGGCAAGGGCGTTCTTATACTGAACGATATCAATGATGCAAAAACAGAATTGGAGAACATGCTCAGTCACCAAAAATTTGGAGAGGCCAGTTCTAAAGTGGTGATCGAAGAATTTCTAAAAGGGATCGAAATGAGTGTTTTTGTGCTAACTGACGGGAAGAACTATAAGGTACTACCAACGGCCAAGGATTATAAACGTATTGGGGAAGGGGATACCGGGCTGAACACCGGCGGAATGGGAGCGATATCGCCTGTGCCTTTTGCCGATGAGATCCTGACCCAAAAAATTGAGGAAAGGATCATTAAACCTACGATCAGGGGGATTGAAAATGAAAACATCGACTATAAAGGATTTGTATTCATAGGACTCATCATTGTAAATGAAGAACCTTATGTCATTGAATACAATGTACGTATGGGAGACCCCGAGACCGAAGTGGTATTACCACGATTGAAGACCGATCTGGTCGACCTGCTTGAGGCAACCTATAAACAACGGTTGGGAGATATATCATTAGAGGTGGACAGCAGAGCTGCTACAACGGTCATGGTCGTTTCCGGCGGATATCCAGAAGCCTATGAAAAAGGCAAGATCATTTCAGGAATAGAGGCTGTGAGCGATTCAATTGTGTTTCATGCCGGGACAACGTTTAAGAATGGAGCGGTGGTAACCAATGGCGGTCGTGTTTTAGCCATTACATCCTTAGAAGGGGATTACAAAAAGGCACTAAAAAAATCGTATCAAAATATAGGAAAACTACATTTCGATACGATGTACTATCGTAAGGACATTGGGTTTGATCTAACCTAAATACGAATGAGAAGTAGACGAACGGTCTTCTTCTCCTGCCGCATTGAATTTATATAACTGAGCCATCCAGTAAAAGAAGGCCACAAAACCAATTGTCATTAATATCCAGGTACCTATGTTGCTCAGAAACCAATTTACAGAATTAAGACTCCTGAGATAATCAAATGGTAAAAATGCAACATCAACAAAAAAGGATTCTATTCCTTCAAAAAAACCTCTCCAACTCATATCTTTATATTTATACTCGCAAAAATATAAATTAAGTAGAATGCTCACAAACTTTTTTGGTAAATCTAACCCCATCAATTTCTTCTTGATATGCACAGGCATTTTGCTGGGGTATCTTAGCTGGGTATTTCAGAATCAAGAGGAACCATTTCAACTACAGAATTTCCTAACAAAAGCCCTGTTGATCCTACTGAGTTTATTCTTGATTCTTTTGTTGGATTTTATAACCAGAAAGAACAAATTAACTGCATTAAACAACTACTCCATCTTTATATTTGGATGTTTATTATTGATGATTCCTCATCATATTTTGAATGGAAATATCATATTGGCCAATTTTTTTCTGCTCTTAGCCTTCAGAAGGATACATAGCATTCAATCGGATAGGAACCTGAATAAAAAGATCTTCGATTCAGCTATCTGGATCATGGCGGCATTCTTATTCTATTATTGGAGTATTCTGTTTTTTATAGTCTTGTTAGTATCGATCGGCCTAATAAGATCCAAAAAGAATTACAGGTATTTTCTAATCCCTATTGCAGGCATTATTACCGGATTAATATTGGTTAGCACATTTTATGCGTTAAAAGATCAGGATGTATTCTGGTTCATCCATTTGAAACCCAGCTTTTCATTTGACATCAATGACTATGATACCAAAGGAGCTTTGTTTATTCTCTTTTTTGTAGTTATTGCATCTCTATGGGCGATGATCAGGAGCATTTCTAAATACCCAAAACTTGCCAAAAAGCACAAACCTAACCAGATACTTTTGGTATTGATCTTGTTCATTGGATTGGCGGTCTCTTTATCGGCCACAAACAAAAATGGGATCGAATTCTTCTTCGTGTTCTTTCCGTTATCGGTCCTGTTGACCAATGCTATTGAAACGATCAAATTGAAATGGTTGAAAGAGCTGATCCTGTGGTCGATCCTTATTGCACCAGTCATTTTGTTTCTACTGAAATAGTAGGCTAAATACTAAAAATCATTAGAACTCTGTCAAATCAATTTGTACAAAAACAATACCTTTGCAGACAACAATCATTAAATGCCCTTAGATTAAGGGGAAGGCCAATTTTTAAAATAAACGTTATGTTTTCAGAAAAAGCAAATAAGATATTTCAGGAAGTGATCGTCAAATACCATGAGATCGATGATGTTTCACAACCGTTCGATAATCCATATGATAACGAACAACAACTTCTCGAACATTTGTTATACAGAAAATGTTGGATCGATACCGTCCAGTGGCATTATGAGGACATCATACGAGATCCGGATATCGATCCCATAGCGGCACTGACACTTAAAAGGAAGATCGATGCGTCCAATCAGGATAGAACCGACATGGTCGAATACATTGACAGCTATTTTCTGGACCAATATGGCCACGTTAGATCTTTAAGCAATGCAACCATTAATACAGAAAGCCCGGCATGGGGCATAGATCGCCTGTCAATACTTGCCCTGAAAGTGTATCATATGAACGAGGAGGCGACCCGAAATGATGCCTCTGAAGATCACCGGAATGCCTGTATGAAGAAATTAGAGGTTCTTTTAGAACAACAAGTCGACCTGAGCACGGCTATAGACCAGTTATTAAAGGATATTTCAGAAGGGAAGAAATATATGAAGGTCTACAAACAAATGAAGATGTATAATGATGATGAATTGAACCCGGTATTGCGAGGCGAGAAATAACAGGTTTTCATAAGACCATACAATGAAGCTTCCAAGTCATTTATTAATCATAAGATTATCAGCATTGGGAGATGTTGCTATGTCTGTACCAATGATCAAGGTATTAACAGATACTTATCCGGACCTTACAATAACCTTAATTTCACGACCTCAATTCAAACCCTTATTTGAAAACATTCCCAAAGTGAATTTTCTTTCAGCCGACGTGTATGGAAAGCATAAAGGCTTGGGCTTGTTACGACTTGCTAAAGAAGCCAGTTCGTTAGGAGTGGGAGCAGTTGCCGATCTTCACAATGTGATCCGATCCAAAATCATAACGCGGTTTTTCAAATTAAAAGGCATAAAGGTGGCCACAATCGATAAAGGGCGATCTGAAAAAAAGGCTTTGACGCGCAAGCAGAATAAAGTATTCAAACAGTTAACTTCAACCCATCAGAGGTATGCAGATGTCTTTTCTGAACTGGGATTTCCAATAGAAACAGGCCATTTTAATCCATTCCCGAGAAGAGATCTCAATCAAAAACTGCAGGATCTTACAGGAAAATCTACTTTTAAATGGATTGGAATTGCCCCTTTTGCCGCTTTTAAAAGCAAGATGTACCCTTTGGAATTGATGGATAAGGTAATTGCCGAACTCGTTGAAAATAGTCGGCTTAGGATTCTACTTTTTGGAGGAGGTTCGCATGAGATCCAAACCCTGAAAGGATTGGACGAAAAATACTCTTCAGTGATCAATATCGCTGGTGAGATCAGTTTTAAAGAAGAATTGGATCTCATTTCCAATTTGGATCTTATGGTGTCGATGGATAGTGCCAACGGGCACTTGGCAACTCTTTTCGGTGTTCCTGTGATCACATTATGGGGAGTGACCCACCCCTATGCCGGTTTTACTCCGATCGATCAGCCAAAGGAGAATCAATTGTTGGTCAAATCAAAAGAATTCCCATTGATCCCCACTTCCGTTTATGGGAATAAATACCCTGAAGGATATGAAAAGGCTATTGGAACGATCACTCCGGAATCGATCATAAAAAAGATCAATGAGCTAATATAATCTCCCTTCAGTATATTCAGACAACATCAATATTTTATGGTTAATACGAGGGAGATTTTTAAAAAGAAGTGTATTTTTACGGTTCAATTTTAAGATTACATACTAAAAGCAAAGCTTTTAAGTTTCAATATAATAAACGAAACATATTTTGAAAGGAAGAATTAAATTTACCCTGTTTTTTTTGGTTGTTATTTTATTAGCGGCCTGTTCACGTAAAAAAAACACATTTCTTAGCAGGAATGCACACGCTGTAAAAGCAGAGTTCAATGCTTTGTATAACGGAAACCTTGCTTTTGAAGACGGTAAGGAGGAATTATCCATGACCTATCGCGATAACTTCTGGGAAATACTTCCTGTAGAGCGGATCGATCTTGAAAAAGACATGATGCTCCCCGGAACTGGCGGAGGGAATCCGCTGTTCAACAGAGCCGAAGAAAAAGCAGCCAAAGCCATTCAGACCCATTCGATATATATTGAGGGGAAGGAATACAATCCTCAAATCGATGAAGCATATATCTTACTGGGCAAAGCCAGATATTTCGACAGAAGATTCATACCTGCTTTGGATGCCTTTAATTTCATTTTAGACAAATACCCAACATCAAATAATATCAATCATGCAAAAGTTTGGCGCGCTAAGACCAACATTCGGTTGAACAATGAGGAAGTGGCCTTGGAGAGTTTAACCAGAATGCTGAAGAACGCCGACCTGAGTGATGAAGATTATACCGATGTCCATGCGATCATGGCTGAAGCATTTATCAGTCTGGACTCTATTGACGCTGCACTACCCTTCATCAAGGAAGCCTCGGCAACAGTTAAGGATAATGAACTAAAAGGGCGATACACCTATATCAAAGGACAATTATACAATAGATTAGGGCACAAGGACAGTGCCAATATGGCTTTTGATGAGGTAATCGAAATGAACAGGAAGTCCCCCAGGGTATATATGATCAATGCCTACATCGCAAAGGCGAAGAACTTCGATTATGAAGAAGGAGATAGAGCAGCATTCCTTGAACTATTGTTCGATTTGGAATCGAACAGAGAGAATCGACCATTCCTGGATAAGATCTACAACCAGATCGGTGAATACTACAGAAATAGTGACAGCATAGACACCGCTATTGATTATTATAATTTATCGATTGAGTATTTTCAGAATGACAATGTTTTACAGTCGGTGAACTATCAAACATTGGCCGAGATCAATTTCGATAGAGCCGAATACAGAAATGCGGGATTGTATTATGACAGTACACTAACGCATTTGCCTGAAGGAACCAGACAATGGAGAAGGATCAAAAAGAAACGTGAGAATCTGGACGATGTAATTAAGTATGAGGATATTGCAATGACCAATGATAGCATCCTTCGAATAGTAGGGATGACCGAATCTCAGCGATTGGCCTATTTTACAGAGTACACGACCAAACTAAAAGAAAAAGCCATTGCCGATTCTATCGCCAGTGTTAAAGCACAAGAGGCAATAGCAAACAATGAATTCTATAAGAAGACCAGAAAAGAAAACAACAATGAGGAGGGTGGCACATTCTATTTCTATAACTCCTCTACCGTTTCATTTGGAAAACAGGAATTCAAAAAGATCTGGGGGAATAGAAAACTGGAAGACGACTGGCGGCGTTCAAGTAAAATAACCAAACTGGAGATCGAAGATGATGAAAGTATAGAGGCAATACCAATTGCAGAAAACGAGCTGTACAATCCCGATTCCTATATTGCCAGAGTTCCAACCGATCAAAAAGAGATCGACAGTTTGTTCAAGGATCGAAATTTCGCCTATTATCAGTTGGGCTTGATCTATAAGGAAAAATTCAGAGAGTACGAATTGGCGGCAGATCGACTGACCAAACTACTATCATATGAACCCGAACAACGACTGATACTGCCTTCAAAATACAATCTGCATAAGATCTATTTGCAATTGGATAATAATGAACTGGCAGATTTCTACAGGAACGATATCATCAATAATTATCCGGACTCCCGTTATGCCGAGATCTTGTTGAATCCAAATACCATGTTGGCTACTGACGAATCGAGTCCTGAATTCAAGTACAAAGAACTATTTAAAGAATTTGAAGCTTCAGAATATCAGTATGTGATAGATCAATGTGAATCATATATCACCGCCTACTATGGCGATGACGTGGTTCCAAAGTTTGAGTTGTTGAAAGCAACAGCGATTGCAAGACAGCAAGGATTTGAACCTTATAAGAAGGCCTTGAATTTCGTAGCATTGAACTACCCGAACTCTGATGAGGGTAAACAAGCTCAAAAGATATATTCGACCGTTTTACCCACCATCGCCAATAAGAATTTCTATGCCGATGAGCAAAGTGATGAATGGAAACTGGTCTATGATTTTAAGAAAGAGGATCGTGAAGATGCTGAGAAGCTGAGAGAGAAATTGGACGAAGCCATCGAATTCTTCAATTATAACGACATGCTTACCTCCATCGATTATTACAATCCTGAGTTGGTATTTGTTGTGGTTCATGGGTTGAATACCAGACTCGGTGGTAGAGGATTTGGAAAAGTACTGGAAGAACATAAGAAATTCAAGATCAAAAAAACATTCTTTGAGATCAACTCTCCCAATTATAAGATCATTCAGATCCATAAGAATCTGGATGAATACTTGACAGCAGATCTAAGCATTCCCTTGGAAGAAGTCAAAAAATCGGGTTCGGATGTCAATACAAAGAAAGAGGAGGTGAAGGAAAAAACGAACACAAATAAATCGATCAATGAACGCAGAAAATCGAAGAGAGAGATCATTAATGAGATGAAGGAGAAGGCCAAAAACAATAAAAGCGAAAAAGGAAGTGGTAAAGAAAAGGGCAGCGAAAAAGGAAGCGCAAATCAAAAAAGCAAAGGAACACCATAAATCTATATAGTATGTTTTCAGAAAAGAAAGAGAAGAGTAATTTGGAGCCAGGTATGGGACAAAACAGAATCAATGAAGGGACAAAATTAGTTGGGGATATCACCTCAAAGGGATTCTTTAGAATAGACGGAACCATTGATGGTAATGTAAATACACCATCTAAAGTAGTGATTGGAAGAACAGGTGTGATCAATGGAACACTTAGCTGTGAGAATGCTGATATTGAAGGTCGTATCGAAGGGAATCTTGATGTTTCCGGAACCCTGAGTCTAAAATCAACAGCACATATAAAAGGAGAGGTTATTGCCGGAAAATTGGCAGTTGAACCGGGAGCTACATTTAACGCCACCTGTTCCATGAAGGGATCTCAAAAGGTCGAATCCAAAAGCAATGAACTTCCAAAAGGTGAAACCATAAAATCTCAAAACTACCCCTTTGACAGACCACAACGCGTCCAAAAATCAAAGACCGAACAGGAGAGACCGAATTAATGCCTATGCCCGTTTTTCAGGGATAGCATTTCAAATGATCGCCATTATCGGACTGGGCTCATACGGTGGTGTGAAACTGGACGAAGCCTATCCGAACAAGTACTCCGTTTTCACCATAATTTGTAGCTTGGCCTCAGTAGGGGCCGCCATGTATTATGTGATCAGGCAAGTAAACACGACTTCAAACAAGGACAAATGAACAAAGGATTTATTAATTTTTTGATCGGCCTGCTGATACTGACAGGGGTTTTATGTCTGACGCACTATTATGTGTTCCATATGTTCTTTGTCGATATCGACCTGTTTCTACCCATTTGGTCAATTTATGTTTTCAATTTTATTCTGGTTATCAGTATTTTCGGATTCTTAAGATATAAAGTTAACCATGGAGCCAAGAACGGGTATATCCTTTTCTCATTTCTGACCTTGTTAAAAATGGTCCTGGCATTGGTGTTTCTATCCCCCTTATTTTTTGATAAATCGAACCACACCATCACCGAAGTTTTCAACTTTTTCATCCCCTATTTTATCTATTTGATTTACGAAATTTACAGTCTCGATAAATTTTTCAAAAACCAGTAAACTTAGGGGTCATTAGTTTGTCAATTCATTTAATGTTAGTACATTTGCCCAAAATTTCAGGAACGCAAAAGCACTACATTGAAAACAATCCCATTCAACATAATTAGAGCTCTCTTTTTAGGAGTGTTTTTTGTCTTAATATCAACCTCTACTTTTGCCAAAACGGATAAAAAGGAAGATCAGGAAAAAGAAGAATTCAACGTAACCGATATGATCATGCATCACATAAAAGATGCTCATGATTTTCATATCTTGGATTGGAAAGGCCATGCCGTTTCCATTCCGTTACCCGTGATCCTTTGGACTGAAAATGGAATGGTAACATTCATGTCCAGTGAGTTCCACCATGATGATTCAGGGATGGTGATTGTTGAGAGAAATGGACAGAGATTCGTGAAATTCCATGAAGAAATCTATTATGCTTCTGAAAACTCGAATGCTGATGGTTCCTATGTGACTTTGGATGAAGCACATCATCCAACGAATGCACACCCTCTTGATCTATCGATCACGAAACTGGTATTCTCTATGTTTGTGTCCATGCTGTTATTGATTTTGATATTTGGAGCATCTGCAAGAGCTTATAAGGAGAATGGAGTACCTAAGGGAATTGCAAAGTACACAGAGCCATTGGTTGTGTTTATTCGAGATGAGGTAGCACGACCGAATATCGGAGAGAAGCATTATAAGAGGTTTTTACCTTTTCTACTGACCTTGTTTTTCTTTATTTGGATCAACAACCTGATGGGATTGATCCCATTCTTTCCCTTCAGCGCCAATTTAAGTGGAAATATTGCCTTTACATTGGTCCTGGCGATTATCACATTTGTAATAACCACACTGGTTGGGAACAAGGATTACTGGAAGCACATTTTTTGGATGCCTGGATTACCGGCTCCAATGAAATTATTCCTGGCTCCAATTGAATTTGCTGGGATATTTATCAAGCCCATCTCGTTGATGATTCGTTTGTTCGCAAACATTTCAGCCGGGCATATAATTATACTAAGTTTGATCTCATTGATATTTATTGCTGAAAGTGTCTGGATATCTCCAGCATCGATTTTCTTTTCAGTTTTCATAAGCATCATTGAGGTTTTAGTTGTGGCTATTCAAGCCTATATATTTACTCTTTTGTCGGCCCTGTATATCGGGTCCGCAATGGAAGAACATGAACATTAATTAATCTTTAATATTTAAACACTATGAGTTTAGCATTATTACAAGAGGCCGCTGCGAATTATGGAGCATTTGCTGCAATTGGAGCTGGTCTTGCGGCTATCGGTGCCGGAATCGGTATTGGTAAAATTGGTGGATCTGCTATGGAAGCTATGGCACGTCAACCAGAAATGCAAGGTAAACTACAAGGTTCTGCAATCGTATTACTTGCCTTCGTTGAGGCGGTAGCACTTTTTGCAGTGGTTGTATCACTTATCAAGTAAAGAAAGCAAGGTGCAACGATTGGTTGCACCGGCTTTTTTATTAAATTATTAAAAGATTATCTAATACGTAGAATATGGATTTAGTTACACCAGATGTAGGATTGTTGTTTTGGACGTTTATTTCGTTCGCAGTTCTATTTTTTATCCTAAAGAAATTTGCCTGGAAACATATTGTTGGTGCTGTAGACAGTAGAGAAAAATCTATTTTGGATGCATTGGCAGCAGCCGAGAATGCCAAAAAGGAAATGGAAAATCTGACAGCAGATAACGAACGAATTCTAAAAGAAGCCAGAGCAGAAAGAGAAACTTTGATCAAGGAAGCTCGTGATTTGAAAAACAAGATGATCTCTGATGCTAAGGAAGAGGCTAAGGCAACTGCAGACAATATGATCACTAAGGCCCAGGAAGCCATTAATAACGAAAAGAAATCGGCAATGGCCGAACTGAAAAATCAAGTGGCCTCGTTGTCGGTCGAGATTGCAGAAAAAGTAGTGAAAGAAGAATTATCTAACAAGGACAAGCAACTTAAGCTTGTTGAGGATATGTTAGATGATGCCACATTGAATTGATCGTTTTATAAGGATATGAGCGGAAACAGAGCAGCAATACGATACGCAAAAGCAGTTTTACAACACGCTAAAGAAGGGGGTGTTGTCGATACGGTTTTTGGTGACATGCAGGACGTGTTCAACACCATTAAAGCCAACAAGGAACTTCAGCATGTGCTGAAGAGCCCGTTGATCAAAGCGAATGATAAGAAGGAAGCCTTATTGAATATCTTTGAAGACAGATCGAAGGAAATCAAGTCCTTGATCGAAGTTCTTATAGACAATCAAAGAACCCAATTATTAACCGATGTTTCCAGGAATTTTATCGACCTGTACAATGATGAAAAAGGAGTTAAGGTCGCTCAGGTGACCACAGCAATTCCACTTTCAGAGGAGATCGAACAAAAAGTGTTGAATAAGATCAAAGAATTGACCGGGAGCTCAAAAGTAACCCTTGAAAACACTATTGATGAATCCATTTTAGGCGGATTCATCCTAAGGATTGGCGACCTTCAGTATAATGCAAGTATTGCCAACAAACTATCAAAAATAAAAAGAGAATTTAGTAAAAGTATATAATTGAATTTCAGATTGATCTGAATAATAAGTAATAAACATGGCAGAAGTTAAACCCGCTGAAGTATCAGCAATATTAAAGAAACAACTTTCAGGATTTGAAGCTAGCGCCTCTTTAGATGAAGTAGGAACCGTACTAACCGTAGGGGATGGTATTGCACGTATTTACGGATTATCAAATGCTCAATACGGAGAATTGGTAGAATTTGAGAATGGTTTAGAAGGAATCGTTCTTAACCTTGAGGAAGATAATGTTGGTGTCGTTCTATTAGGACCTTCCAAAGAGATCAAAGAGGGAGCCACCGTAAAGAGAACCCAACGAATTGCATCCATCAATGTGGGAGAAGGGATCGTTGGACGTGTTGTAAATACATTGGGACAGCCCATAGATGGGAAAGGACCTATTTTAGGGGAGACCTTTGAAATGCCATTGGAGAGAAAAGCTCCTGGAGTGATCTTCCGTCAGCCGGTTAGTGAACCGTTACAAACCGGGATCAAGTCTATTGATGCCATGATACCAGTAGGTAGAGGACAGCGTGAATTGGTGATCGGCGACCGTCAAACGGGTAAGACCACGGTTTGTATCGACACAATTTTAAATCAGAAGGAATTTTATGATGCCGGTAAGCCCGTATATTGTATCTATGTTGCTGTTGGACAAAAAGCGTCAACAGTGGCCGGTATTGCCAAGGTACTTGAAGACCGTGGCGCACTAGCCTATACTACGATCGTTGCAGCAAACGCATCCGACCCAGCTCCTATGCAGGTATATGCTCCCTTTGCAGGAGCGGCGATCGGCGAATATTTCAGAGATACTGGAAGACCAGCACTGATCGTATATGATGATCTATCCAAACAGGCCGTTGCCTATCGTGAGGTATCGTTATTGTTACGTCGTCCACCGGGAAGAGAGGCCTATCCTGGAGATGTATTTTATCTACACTCCAGATTGTTGGAGCGTTCAGCAAAGGTGATCGATGATGATTCAATTGCTGAGAACATGAATGATCTGCCCGATGCCTTAAAAGACAAAGTAAAAGGAGGAGGATCTTTAACAGCACTGCCTATTATTGAGACCCAGGCTGGAGATGTTTCGGCTTATATTCCGACCAACGTGATCTCCATTACAGATGGTCAGATATTCCTCGAATCAGATTTGTTCAACTCGGGTGTGCGTCCTGCGATCAACGTGGGTATCTCGGTATCACGTGTGGGTGGATCTGCACAGATCAAATCCATGAAGAAAGTGGCGGGCACCTTGAAACTGGACCAGGCTCAATTCCGTGAACTGGAAGCCTTTGCAAAATTTGGTAGTGATCTGGATGCTGCAACATTGAACGTGATCGAAAAAGGAAAAAGAAACGTTGAGATCCTAAAGCAGGCTCAGAACGATCCATTTACTGTTGAGGAGCAGGTAGCGATCATTTATGCGGGATCAAAGAACTTACTACGAGATGTGCCAGTTGAGAAAGTAAAAGAATTTGAAAAGAACTTTTTAGAGATAATGAAGGCCAAACACAGCAAGACATTGGAGACCCTTAAAGCCGGAAAATTGACCGATGAGGTGATCGATGTGCTGAACAATGTGGCCAAAGACCTAGCGGCAGATTATAAAGCATAATTAAGAGATCTTAATTTCGATATATGGCAAATTTAAAAGAAATACGTAATAGGATTGCTTCTGTATCTTCAACGATGCAAATAACCAGCGCCATGAAAATGGTGTCGGCTGCAAAATTGAAGAAAGCACAAGATGCCATTACAGCCATGCGTCCTTATGCCAATAAATTAACTGAATTATTACAGAACCTAAGCGAAGCCTTAGAAGGCGACGGCGGGAATGTATATGCCGAACAGCGTGAAGTTAAGAAGGTTTTGATCGTTGCGATTTCTTCTAACCGAGGTTTGGCCGGTGCCTTCAACTCCAATATAGTAAAGGAATGCAGATCCCTGATGTCTAAGCAATATGCCGATAAGAAAGTAGAATTCTTTACCATTGGGAAAAAGGCCAACGACCTGCTTAAGAAGAAAGAAACAGTTATTGAGCACAATACAGAGATATTTGATGAACTTAACTTTGAAAATAATTCTGTTATCGCTCAAACTCTAATGAATCATTATTCCAAAGGAAATTATGATAGGATCATTCTTATCTACAACAAATTTAAGAATGCGGGCACTCAGATCGTGACCACCGAACAATTCCTTCCCATAATGCCACCGAATAGTTCAGAAGGGAGCTCAGGAATTGCAGATTATATTTTTGAACCTTCAAAGGCTGAGATCGTTGAGGAATTGATCCCTAAAAGTTTAAAGACCCAATTATTCAAAGCAATCAGAGATTCTGTTGCCAGTGAACATGGAGCCAGAATGACGGCCATGCATAAGGCAACCGATAATGCGAATGAGCTTAAAGAAGGTCTTACGCTTGAATACAATAAGGCTCGTCAAGCTGCCATTACAGGTGAAATATTAGAAATTGTAGGAGGAGCTGAGGCCTTGGCCGGCTAACACCAAATAATTTAAGCAAAGTCATATAAACTAAAAAAAGCCATCTAAATCAAGATGGCTTTTTTATTTAAATCACATAATCAAATTAATGCATCTTATCAAAATAAGAACGCGAAATGTCTTCTCTATGGTCTGGATGAGCAATCTCAGATAAGGCTTTTACTCTTTGCTTAATGGTCTTTCCGAAGAGATTGGCCACTCCATATTCGGTCACAACAAAATGCACATGAGACCGTGTAGTAACCACTCCAGCACCTTGTTTAAGAAATGGGACGATTCTACTAACTCCTTTTTTGGTAACCGACGGAAGTGCAATAATAGCCTTTCCTCCTTCACTAAGAGATGCTCCTCTGATGAAGTCCATTTGACCTCCAACACCACTGTATAATCTCATCCCGATGGAATCGGCACAAACCTGACCGGTAACATCCAATTCGATCGCCGAGTTGATGGCAACCATCTTGGGGTTTTGCATGATCAGCCCCACATCGTTTACATAATCGGCTTCACGCATTTCGATAAATGGATTGTCATCAACATATTCATAGAGTCTTTTAGATCCCATCAGGAATGTTGCTAGTGCTCTACCAGGATTTACCCCTTTATAATTCCCGTTGATGACATCATCTAGTATCAGATCGATAACACCATCCGAGAACATCTCAGTATGCAGCCCCAGGTTCTTATGGTTGCCCAATCGAGACAGCACTGCGTTTGGGATACTACCAATTCCGAGTTGAAGTGTACTTTCGTCCTCGATCAGTTCAGCAATCAGATCGCCTATTTTTTGCTCAACCTCATTAGGCGTTTTTGGAACCACTTCAGGAATGGGGTCATTCACTTCCACAAAGGTGTCCAATTCTGAAATATGAATGATACCATCGCCATGGGTCCTTGGCATATTGGGGTTTACCTGGGCAATTACATGTTTTGCATTATCTATCGCCGCAAGGGTAGCTGCAACGGTTACGCCTAAGGAACAATAACCATGTTTGTCGGGCGGTGAAACCTGGATCATAGCAACATCGAGCTGAATGATATTCCTTTTAAATAACAAGGGGAGTTCACTAAGGAATACAGGTGTATAGGATCCATTTCCGGCAGCAAAAGTATGCCGGATGTTTGCACCGATAAAAAAAGAATTTACATGAAAACTATCTCTTAATGCAGGATCGGCATAGGGAGCAGGTCCTTCGGTATGTAGTTGACAGACTTCAACATTTTTAAGTTCCTCATGCCGGTCGGACATGGCCTTGATAAGAGTTTGTGGTGCAGCTGCCGCCGCTTGCAAATAAACTCTGTCGTTTGACTTAATGATCTTAACAGCTTCTTCTGGGGTTTTAGACTTATACATAGCTAGGTTTTTTCGGTACAAAGGTACTATAGAAATAGCCTCAAAAAACTGCTAAATGTCATAAAATAGTAATTATTTGAAGAAAAATAAGACCTCAGTTTTGTACATTTATGGC
>JAHEHC010000091.1 GCA_024644805.1 Flavobacterium sp.
CTACTGGTCAATTCCATAGTTAAAGCATGTTATTTTTAACTGAATATTTTTTTTGGACTATAGGTTTATTATCTTCTTACTATCCTTTATTGTATTTCCCCATTTTTCAGGATCTTCCCTCCAACGTTTTAGTAGCTCAACTTCCTTTGATGATATATAGTTCGATTTTTCTGCTATCTGGACCAGGTTATCATAGTCACTTAAGGTATTAAGATTGATATTCGAATGGTTGAAATTTTCATCCGCCTTATCGAATCCATAGGTAAAGATGGCAACCATGCCCTTTACCTGAGCATCGGCTTCTCGAAGGGCTTCAACAGCAAGTAAGCTACTTTTCCCGGTACTGATCAGATCTTCGACCACTACTACAGTCTGATCTTTTTCCAGATGGCCTTCGATCTTATTCTTTCTTCCGTGGCTCTTGGTCTCCGGACGTACATAACAAAAAGGAAGATTCAGATAATCGGCGACCAAAGCACCAATTCCAATGGCACCGGTGGCCACTCCTGCGATCATATCGGGTTTGCCATACAACTCTTCGATCTGCCCGGCCAGATTCTCTCTAAGATAATTTCTGATCGATGGGTAAGACAGCGTGATCCGATTGTCGCAATAAATTGGTGATCGCCATCCCGAAGCCCATAAAAAAGGGTTTTGCGGTTGCAATTTAATTGCATTAATTTGTAGTAGCAATTCTGCAGTCTTAAAAGCTGTATTTTTGTCTAAAATCATAGTGCAAATGTATAAAGTTTTTGTCAAAGACATACCCATTATCCTTTCAACGAAAAAATATATTGGAAAGAACTATACAGCTATTCCTTTGAAGCTTGTCGACTTTCAAAAATTGATCCAAAAGATAACCAAGGGAAAATTATTATACATCAATTTGTATCATAAGAGCGAGGAGAAATTAGAAAAGTTTCTCAGAAAGAAACTTCCGGTTGTAGAAGCAGCAGGAGGACTGGTGTTCAATAGCAAAAGAGAGATACTGTTCATTTATAGAAACAAAAAATGGGATATTCCAAAAGGTGGGATCAAGAAGAAGGAGAGCCATGAGGAAGCTGCCATTCGAGAGGTGGAAGAAGAAACCGGTGTAAAGGATCTTGAAATTAGAAAATTCCTTTCCACGACCTATCATATATTCAAAAGGAATAATGAATTCAAACTAAAGATCACCTACTGGTACGAGATGTACACTGATTTTAGTGGTGAATTGAAACCTCAATCCAGTGAAGGAATTAAAAAGGCCACCTGGAAGAACTTCGAACAATCCCAAAAAGCCTTGCAGGGATGTTATGAGAATGTAAAACTGCTATTTCCAAAAGAATATCTAACCACCCACCCTCACGACCGGGTAACGCAGGTGTGACCTCTCATAGTAAGGAGACCGTTTATAGATCCAATCCAATTGCATATACCAATTCCCTGAAAAAGCCGGATCACTATTCTTTTTGTTTTCGAATTCTTGCTTAAGATCGGGATCACTTTCCAATTGTTCCAAGGCTATTTCTTCCCAAACATAGGGAGAGAAGTATTCCTTCTGCTGAAGTATCGCATCGAAGAAGTTCCAGTTGAAGAACGAATCCACCGCTTCAGGCTCCAACGTTTCGATGATATATCGAAGTCCATTTTGATCGGTTCGAACAAGATAATCTCCCTTTTCGATCGTAACATCTTCCATGTTGACAATAACTTTGGTATTGTAATGGGGGTAATGACCCTCATAGGCAGATCGAGATGTTTCATAACTATCGATCTTATACACCTCGGCATGAACGATGGTGTCCTTTTGGGATCGCTCCACTCGTATGCCACTCGATCTTAAAGTTAGTACCACATTCCAATATCCTGTTGGAATTACATAGTATTCGGGTATGGTGACAGTTTTTTTCTGTTTGTAATGATTGTAATAGGTGACCGGTCGGTTGTAGGGCTTGGTGGTATCGTATTTCAATCTGGACATGCCGGTAACCTGACTTGGGATCATTTCGGCCTCATAGCCTTTAAAATTCAACGTGGTCGTTTTTGTGCTGTCCAGTTCCCATGCAATTGGATAGGTATCGCCAGGAGAATAAAGTTCCAAATTCTTATTGTAATATTCTTTGATCTTAGAGGCATCTTTATCGGCGATTTCAATAAAGCTTCTCATCAGTTCATAAGTACCCTCAACTCGTTGCTTATAAGGTTTAAGCATATGGGTTTCAACCATCAGACCCAGGGTATTGAACAATGCGGTATATCCTGTTGAATACCTTGGATTATCAAGGAATTGTGAAAATCCACGATCTGGTGTGCGATTAAAAACATTCACGTAGGGTGTTAGGTCCCAATCCTTTTGTTTCAAGGAGTCTTCAAGTTGATGCATGAGGGACTCGTTGATGTAGTTCCCCAGATCGCCACCCAACTTGTCATGCTGGGTGAAAAGATGCGTCAGGGTGTATTGATAATCGGCCCCATTACTCACATGATTGTCGATAAACAGCTGAGGTCTTACCGTTTTGAATATCTCATTGAAAGATTGAGCATTCCGGGTGTCGGCTTTAATAAAGTCCCTGTTCAGATTGTAATTCCTAGCATTGCCCCTAAATCCGTATTCAATCGGTCCATTCTGATTGGCGCGAGAATACCCGTTTCTATTTAAAGCACCTCCTATATTATACACCGGTATCACGGCGATGATGGTATTCTTGGGGGTATCGATCTCATTTTGAGCCAGATCCCGAAACAGCATCATGGAAGCATCGATGCCATCGCTTTCTCCGGGGTGGATCCCATTGTTAATGAGGAGTATGTTCTTGTCCCGATCGCTTGAAAATTCCGATTCAAAGCTACGATCCGGGTTGAAGGTGACCAAATGCAAGGGTTCGCCACTATCGGTTTTTCCCATCTCGTAGATGGCAACCGATCGGTAATGCTCTGCCAATTGGTTATAGAATTCTATGACTTCCTGATACGTTGCAGTCTCTGTACCTTCGGAATGCTCAAATGTTGTTGTAAAATCAAATGAATTCTCCTTTTTATCAGATTGGCACGAAATAAGAATAACAAAGAATAACAGTAGAATATTGAACTTTTTCATAGGTAATAAATAGCGAGATATATTGATAATATTAACAATTTGACAGAAAAAACTTTAAAAATAATGGTAAAAATATCAATTTTAAATATTTGCTTTTATATATTTGTTACTAATATTAACCTAAAAATATACTTATTATGAAAAAAATTACTTTATTATTTGTTGCATTATTGGTAGGATTTGCCTCTTTTGCACAAATTACTGTTATGCACCAACTTGATAATGTCGCAACGAATGACATTCTATGTACCAGTGTTGATACTGTTGCAGATAATGAGGTTTACAGTGAGTATGATCTTGTTAATGATTATGGAGTTACTATGGATTTTGAAGTAACTGAAGTTATGATACAGATCAACACAGGTGGTACTAATGGAATTCCTGGACCACCAGAACCAACTATTACTGTTCAGATTTGGTCAAATGATGGCGTATTCCCAGCAGGAAATCTAACTCTACAGGGAAGTGCAAGTCATACAGTGACCGCTGCCGACTTAGACACTGATGTTGTTATTCCTGTTTCTGCAATTATCCCATTTGGAGAAAACCTTGTATACCAAATTGTAGTTCCAGATCATAATCCTAATCTTGGTGCATTTCGTTTTGGTATAAATGATCCTATGAATGGTAAAGATTCTTGGATACAATCTATTGCATGTGGTCTTAATACTCCAGGAACTTTAACAGCCCTTGGTTTTCCTAGTGTATATATTATGAGTGCAACTGGTGAAGAAGTATTAGGTGTTGATGATGTTTTAGCTGACGCTGCATCTATCTATCCAAATCCAGCCAATGATGTACTAAATGTAGATCTTCCTTCTAATGTTGAAGTAATAAGTGCTAATCTTTATGACATCTTAGGAAAAGATACTAACCTAAGACTAATTGATGGTACTATTAACACATCTAATCTGGCGAGAGGAGTTTATATTCTAAATATAAATACTGATCTTGGATCTCTAACTCAAAAGATTGTTAAGCAATAATAATCATTGCTAAAATTATAAAACCCGATGTGAGAACATCGGGTTTTTTTTATAACCAAAAATGTCAGTTAGTACTAGTACTAACTAAAATAAAAAAACCCTTGATCTTGATCAAGGGTTTTATAATTTATAATTGGTTCAAATTCTTATCCATTCATGGATATCAAGAACTCTTCATTGTTTCGGGTTTGCTTAACGCGATCGTTAATGAATTCCATGGCTTCAACAGGGTTCATGTCGGCCAGATACTTACGCATTACCCACATTCTTTGAATGACATTCTCGTCCAACAGCAGATCGTCTCTACGAGTACTGGATGAGGTCAGATCGATTGCAGGGAATATTCTACGGTTGGATATCTTTCTATCCAATTGCAATTCCATATTTCCGGTACCTTTGAACTCTTCGAAGATCACCTCGTCCATTTTAGACCCGGTCTCTGTAAGTGCTGTTGCGATTATACTTAAGGAACCACCGTTCTCTATCTTACGAGCAGCACCAAAGAAACGCTTCGGTTTATGAAGCGCATTGGCATCAACACCACCACTGAGTATTTTTCCACTGGCAGGCTGTACCGTATTGTAGGCACGTGCCAAACGAGTGATGGAATCCAACAGGATCACCACATCATGTCCGCATTCTACCAGACGTTTTGCTTTTTCAATGACGATATTGGCAATTCGAACGTGTTCTGAAGCCTCCTTGTCAAAGGTCGAGGCTACAACTTCACCACTTACATTTCGCTGCATATCGGTAACCTCCTCAGGACGCTCATCGATCAATAGAATGATCTGATAGACCTCAGGATGATTGGCTGCAATACCATTTGCAATATCTTTCAGGAGCATCGTTTTACCTGTTTTAGGTTGTGAAACGATCATCCCCCGTTGTCCTTTTCCGATGGGGGCGAACATATCGATGATCCGCGTTGAAACGGTACTTTGTTTTTCAGCGATATTGAATTTTTCCTGTGGAAAGA
Source organism: Flavobacterium sp. (assembly GCA_024644805.1). GTDB lineage: Bacteria > Bacteroidota > Bacteroidia > Flavobacteriales > Flavobacteriaceae > Marifrigoribacter. Next base: position 5,045 of record JAHEHC010000091.1, read on the forward strand.
GCGGTGTAAGGTGTTCAAAAGAAACACGGTCCCGAACCACATTTGGGTTTTGGCCATTGATCTTGATCACCTTGATAAGTGGAAAGTATTTTTCTCCTTCCTTAGGAGGTCTTACCTCACCAAGAACCGTATCACCTGTTTTAAGTCCGAATAAACGGATCTGAGATTGAGAAACATAGATATCGTCCGGAGAAGATAAATAGTTATAATCACTCGATCTTAAAAATCCATAACCGTCCTGCATGATATCAAGAACCCCTTCACTTTCTATGATCCCGTCAAACTCAAAGTCGGGTTGACGGTACCTGTTACGGGTATCCTTATTGCCATCCTTTCCGGTTTTCGCAACGGGATTCTTTTTTGTAGTTTCTTTCGCTTGACCCTGTTTGGGCAACGGTTTTTTTGTTTCCTGTTGCTGATTGCCTTGATCTTTTTGCTGATTGCCTTGATCCTTTACATCAGCTGGAGCTGATTTTTTGGCATTTTGCTGCCCATTCTGATTGTGGGTCTTCCTCTGATGTGGGTGTGGTCTTCTTCCTTTCTGCTGATTGGGTCGTGCACCTTTAGTCTCCACTTTTTCTTTTGCTTGGGGAGTCGTTTTTTGGACGGGTTTTTCTTCGGTGACAACTGCTTTAACAGCATTTGGATTACTGGCTTGGTAATCTAAGATCTGATAGACCAAGTCTAATTTTTTCAAGCTACGGTATTTGGGTACACCGAGAGCTTTAGCAAGATCCTGAAGTTCAGGTAATTTCTTTGCTTTTAAATCTGAAATCTCTAACATTTAATTTCTATAAGTTATATTGATATAATTGAATATTTATTTCTGAAGGAAATCTAAAATACTTTTTGGAAGCTATGTAACCTTATTTGAACTGGTTACGAATTGATATTGCAATAATACGACAATAATTTATTATAGCTTATACATTTTATGAAAAGAAACATTATTTTTGCTCTTTATTTGAAAAAACATATATGATACAACGTATCCAAACTGTTTACATGATTATCTCAGCGTTGATTATGGGGGCTTTATATTATTGGTTCCCGTTAATAAATGATCGGGCAGGAAATGTGATCATTGATAGAAACGAACCCCTGGTCTTAGGACTCATCGGTGGGTCTGTTCTTTTGGCTGTTGTATCTATTCTGAATTTTAAAAAACGTCAGTTGCAATTTGTGCTCAACCGACTTAATATCATATTGAATTTTGTATTACTGGGAGTTTTCGTTTACCGATCGCTAACACTATCCGGAGAGACCTTGGTCTCGGAGAAGGGTATTGGAGTTCTTTTGCCCATCATTTCTATCGTTTTTCTTGTGATGGCCAACAAGGCTGTCAAGAGGGATGAGGACCTTGTAAAATCTGCAGATCGTTTACGTTAAACCACACATCTTAGTATATTAGTGCAAAACCCTAAAAGAATGCCATCTTTTAGGGTTTTTGTTTTTATAAGAATACTTCGACAGGCTCAGTATCCATATTATAAATACCCTGAGCTTGTAAAAGGGGACTTGTCCTATTTTGATATTTTGGATTTAACTCTTTTTCCTGTTGAATTCTATGACATGAAGCTCCTTGATCTCATCTTTATCGATCTCAAAACGCAACATGGTTCTGGACCTGTGAAATCCATAGGTGCCGATCGCCCCGGGATTCATATGCAATATCCCTAATTTCTTATCATTCATAACCTTAAGGATATGAGAATGACCCGAGATGAATAACCTTGGCGGGTCCTTGGAGATCTCATCCTTGATCTCTGGAGAATACCTGCCCGGATAACCTCCTATATGGGTCATCCAGACATCGACTCGCTCACACATGAACCGTTGATGAAGCGGAAATTCCTTTCGAATGGAATGATCGTCGATGTTTCCATAGACTGCTTTAATAGGAGTAAACTCCGAAATACGATCGGTAACCGATAAGCTTCCAATATCTCCGGCATGCCAGACCTCATCCACTTCACGGACGTGTTTCAGGACAGAATCGTCCAGGTAGCCATGGGTGTCGGAAAGCAATAGGATCCTTTTCATACTTGAATTTCAACATTATGTTAATAGAAAGTAAACATATAACAAGATGCCTCTCACTTTATGTATCTTTGTTTTTTTCAAAATTACAGGAATACTTGAGATATTTTATCGATTTATCATTTAATGGAAAGAATTATCACGGTTGGCAACACCAACCCGATGCTTCTACGGTTCAGGATACCATAGAAAATGCACTTTCTACGATTTTGAGAGAGCCGATAAGTATTGTTGGTGCCGGAAGAACAGATGCCGGAGTTCATGCGAGAGAGATGATCGCTCATACCGATATTGATGAGTTGACCGACTCCGATGAACTTATCTTTAAATTGAATTCATTCCTGCCCAAGGATATTTCAATTCTTAATATATTTCCTGTAAAACCAGATGCTCATGCCCGTTTTGATGCGATCCAAAGGACCTATCAATACCAGATAGTCGGGAAGAAGGATCCTTTTTTGAATGAATACGCTTACTATTTACATCAGCTACCGGACATCGATATATTGAATGAAGCATCAAAAATCCTATTGGACTATAACGATTTTCAATGTTTTTCAAGATCGAAGACCGATGTAAAAACGTATTATTGTACTATAAAAGAAGCCACCTGGATCCTGAAAGCAGATCAACTGACATTCACGATAACTGCCGATCGCTTTCTAAGGAACATGGTAAGAGCAATTGTTGGGACTTTATTGGAAGTTGGATTTGGAACCATATCAATTGATGATCTCCATTCGGTCATCCAAAGCAAGGATAGGAATAAAGCCGGAACATCGGTTCCAGCACACGGACTCTATCTAACTGAGATTAGGTATCCAAAAGAAATTTTAATGTAATGGCAGATTCAGGAAAAGCATTTGATTATAAGTTATTCGGAAGGTTGTTGAAATATGCAAATGCCTACCGTCTTGTTTTCTACTTTGTCGCTTTTGCCGCTATATTGATGTCTGCTCTTGGTGTTATACGACCTTATTTATTGCAGATCACCATAGACGAATCAATCGTTCCGAGGGATAATGAGAATCTGGTCCTTTATATCTCTCTGATGATACTGGTACTCATAATGGAGGTCATCTTCATGTTCTCCTTTATCTATCTGGCCAACTGGCTGGGTCAGAATGTGATCAGGGATATACGTTTGAAGCTTTTCAAGCTGATGTTAAGTTTCAAGTTGAAGTATTACGATAAAAGCTCGGTAGGGAGATTGACAACACGTGCTGTAAATGATATTGAGACCATTTCCAGCATATTTAGTCAGGGTCTGTTCATGATCATTAGCGATCTGTTGAAGATGGTTGTTATAGCAGGTTATATGTTGTATTCCAGTTGGAAATTGGCCCTTATAGTATTCGCCATCCTTCCATTGATCCTATACGCAACCCGGGTATTTCAGAGAGCCATGAAAGTGGCCTTCGAGGAGGTAAGAGCACAGGTGGCCAATCTGAATTCCTTTGTGCAGGAGCGGATCACCGGTATGAAGATC
>JAHEHC010000092.1 GCA_024644805.1 Flavobacterium sp.
AAATTCAGTAGGAAAACAATATGCCGAATTGGATCGTATGGCAAAAGATATGGGGAGCAGTCTTTCTGCACCATTTATGACATTATCATTCATGGCCTTGCTTGTGATTCCTTCCTTAAAACTAAGTGATAAGGGCTTATTTGACGGGAATACCTTCAAATTTACCTCTTTGAATATTTAATGTGATTTATTGTCTGGTTGAGCGCAGTCGAAACCTAATTATAAAGAGAGCTTTCTTTCTGTTTCAAAACTTGATCATCCAACAAATCCTACTCCAAAGCCCCTAAATACCGTTCCGAATCCAAGGCGGCCATACAACCAGTACCAGCTGCTGTAACCGCTTGTCGGTATTCCTTATCCTGAACATCTCCACTGGCAAATACTCCCGGTAAATTGGTCTTCGTAGATTTTCCTTTTGTGATAATATAACCCACATTATCCATATCCAAGATTCCTTTGAACAGATCGGTATTGGGCTTATGACCAATGGCTATAAATACACCGGTCACCTCCAGTTCGGTCTTTTCGTTGGTCTTATTGTTCCTGATCCTGACGCCTTCAACTACCTGTTCTCCCAACACCTCATCAAGTTCGGTGTTGTACATGACCTTCAGGTTCTTTGTTCTTTTAACCCGCTTCTGCATGGCCTTTGAAGCCCGCATGTAGTCCTTTCTCACGAGCACGGTGACCGATCTACAGATATTGGCGAGATAGGTAGCCTCCTCGGCTGCAGTATCCCCTGCTCCAACTACAATCACATCCTGTCCCTTATAAAAGAATCCATCACAGGTAGCACAGGCAGAAACTCCACCTCCTATCAATCGTTGTTCGCTTTCCAAACCAAGATATTTAGCTGTTGCTCCGGTTGCAATGATAATGGTCTCCGCTTCGATCTCAGTCGAATTGTCGACAGTGACCTGATGGATACCTCCTACTTTATCACTAAGATTTACCTGAGTCACCATTCCGATACGAACATCAGTCCCAAATCGTTCGGCCTGCTGCTGCAAATGCACCATCATGGTGGGACCGTCTACTCCATCGGGATAACCTGGGAAATTATCGACTTCAGTCGTTGTTGTTAATTGTCCACCAGGTTCCAAACCGGTATAGACCACTGGTTTAAGATCGGCTCTCGCTGCATAGATAGCAGCTGTATATCCGGCGGGTCCGGATCCGATGATCAAACATTTAATTCTTTCTTTTGCTTCTGACATGATTCTAAGACTTCAATTTTAAGACTGTAAAAGTAGTAACTTTGGACTGAACCTTACGCTGAAAGTTATTAAGAATTGTTATCATTAAATCAACTAAGCTGATAGCTGTTCCTTTAGATTTATAGTCAGTTCATAATTTTTAAATTTTTCATACATTTAAGTTCAATTTTTTGTGCCTATGATTAAATCCATTCAGATCAATTCGGAAGAAGAATACAGAAGAGCCTATAAGAATAGTGTCGAAAATCCTGAACAGTTTTGGGATGATGTTGCAGAAACATTCTGTTGGAGAAAGAGATGGTCAAAAACACTTGAATGGGATTTCTCCATTCCAAAAGTAAAATGGTTTCTGGGTGGAAAATTGAATATCACCGAGAATTGTCTGGATCGGCATCTTGAGAAGAAGGCCAATGATCCTGCAATCACCTGGGTTCCCAATGACCCAAACGAAGAAACCGTCATTCTAACCTATAAGGAACTCCATAGTAAGGTATGTCAATTTGCCAATGTGTTGAAGAACCATGATATTCATAAAGGAGATCGCGTATGTCTTTATATGCCGATGATCCCTGAGCTTGCCATTGCCATGTTGGCCTGTGCGCGTATTGGAGCGATACATTCAATCGTGTTTGCCGGATTCTCCAGTAGGGCCATTGCCAGAAGGATAAACGATTCCTCCTGTAAGATGCTGATCACTACCAATGAGATGTACCGAGGGCCAAAGACGGTTCCGTTAAAAGAGATCTGCGATCAGGCTCTGACCGATTGTCCAAGTATTGAGAAAGTGATCGTTTATAACAGGACGAAAACTACATGTTCCATGCTGCCCAACAGAGATGTTTTTTGGCATTCAGAAATTGAAAAGGTCAACGATACATATGATGCTGAGATCATGGACGCTGAAGATGAGCTGTTCATCCTATATACCTCGGGATCGACCGGAAAACCTAAAGGAATGGTTCATACGATCGGAGGATACATGGTTGGCGCCGCCTATACATTCTTAAATGTGTTCCAGATCAAACCCAATGATGTCTATTGGTGTACTGCAGATATCGGATGGATCACCGGACACAGCTACATCATTTACGGCCCACTATGTGTTGGTGCCAATACGGTGATGTTTGAAGGGGTTCCCTCCTATCCCGATTATAGTCGATTTTGGAAGATCGTTGAAGACTTGAAAGTGACGCATTTCTATACGGCTCCAACGGCAATACGGGCTCTGGAAAAACAAGAACTGTCGTTTGTAAAGAAACACGACCTTTCCAGTATCAAAGTTTTAGGCACCGTAGGTGAACCGATCAATCATGAAGCCTGGGAATGGTATCACGAACATATCGGACATAAAGAAGCGCCAATAGTAGATACTTGGTGGCAAACTGAAACAGGGGGTATCATGATCTCATCACTTGCCGGGATCACTCCTGAAAAATCGACCTTTGCCACGCTACCCCTTCCAGGTGTCCAACCTGTATTAATGAATGATCAGGGGAATACCATTGAAGACCAGGTAGCGGAGGGACGATTGGCCATACAATTTCCTTGGCCATCAATGGCCAGGACCATTTGGGGTGATCATGACCGATATAAGAATATTTACTTCTCTACCTTCAGTAATAAATACTTTACAGGAGATGGAGCTCTAAGGGATAGTAATGGAAATTACAGGATCACCGGTCGGGTAGATGATATTGTCATTGTTTCCGGGCATAATCTGGGTACTGCACCCATTGAGAATACCATAGACGAACACCCTATGGTGGTCGAATGTGCTGTAGTGGGCTTTCCTCATGCAATCAAAGGAAATGCCCTTTATGGATTCATGATCCTATATCATTTTGAAGATACCTCAGAAAAATTAAAATTAGAGATCAATGACCTTATTGCAAAGGACATCGGGCCGATTGCCAAACTGGATAAGATCCAATTCGTGAACGGACTTCCCAAGACCCGTAGCGGAAAGATCATGAGAAGGATCCTCAGAAAGATAGCCAGTGGTGACACCGATAATTTAGGAGACACTTCCACACTGCTGAACCCAGAGGTAGTGGAAGAGATCATTGCTGGTTCACTTTGATCGATATATTGTAATAAATAAGTACATTTATACTAATTAAAACCAATCTTATGAAATGCCGATTTCTACTTACAATACTTCTCATCCTACCTATGTTCATTGTCGGTCAAATACCCAAAGACCACTTCTTAGATGCAGACGATTCAGGAGAAGATGGATACAAGATCAAGCCCTTCATTCAAAAAGATAAAGGGATCTATCATTATGAGGTGCTAAGCGAATTGCCATTTGAAAATAAATGCAAAGGAAATGAACGTATAGAGGGCCAGTTGAGCTGTCCTGAATGGACATTAGGTGTTCTGGTAGGACAAGAGATCAAAGAGCGCACAGATTATAAAGGGGTGGGTTATGTTTATTTTACAGTCACTGAACAAGCCGAGATCATAGATATTAAGATCAAGTCCAATCCTCCTTCAGATAAGATAGATCGAATACTGACCGAGGCGGTTAACAGGATCGCCGTAAGACCGGGAAAATACAAACGGAGTATTGTGACATCAAGACTGTGGACAAAAATTGATTTTAAACAAAGACAGTAGCATGAGTAAGATCGTAAAAGTGGCTTCCGCCCAATTGGCGCCAGTCTTCTTAAATAAAAAAGAAACGATCAAAAAAGCATGCGATGCCATACTTGACGCTGGAAAGAATGGCGCTAAACTAATTGTTTTCCCAGAAGCTTTCATCTCGGGATATCCGGACTGGGTTTGGTTAGTTCAAAATAGTAAGGGAACAGAATTAAACGACCTCTATGTGAAATTGGTTGAGAATGCGGTCTCAATCCCTGATGACATGACAAAAATGATTGGTGAAGCAGCTAAGAAAGCGAATATCAATGTGGTCATGGGTATGCATGAAAGGAATTCAGAATCGAGCAATTCAAGCCTTTATAATAGCCTTTTGTTCATTGACAATCATGGTGAACTATTAGGAAAGCATAGAAAATTGATTCCCACCGGAGGAGAAAGACTCATTTGGGCTCAAGGAGATGGTAGCACATTAAGGTCTTATGATACATCAGTGGGAAAAATTGCAGGACTGATTTGTTGGGAGAATTATATGCCCCTGGCCCGAAATGTTATCTATGAATGTGGAACTCAGATATTGGCATCTCCCACTTGGGACAAAAGTAACAACTGGATACAGTCCATGCAACATATAGCAAGAGAAGGAGGTTTATTTGTGATAAGCACCTGTACGGTATTGAGAATGGATGATATTCCGGATGAATATAATTTTAAAACACTATACCCTGAAGGAAGAGAATGGATAAACCCCGGAAATAGTTGCATCATAGCTCCCAATGGAAAATTCATCGTTGAACCTCTAGAGGCTAAAGAAGAAATCCTGTATGCAGAAATTGATCTGCAACAGATCATATCCGCTAAGAGAATGTTTGATGTTGTAGGACACTATTCAAGGAATGATGTATTTGATCTTAAATTAAAAAAATAAAACCATTATAATGAAAAATAACCAAATAAGCTATATCGAGCTTACTGCCCATGATCTTGAAAGTACTAAGGACTTTTATAAAACAATATTCGGTTGGAAATTCACAGACTACGGTACCGAATACACCTCCTTTTCTGAAAGTGGTGTCCATGGCGGTTTTAAGATTACGGATGATAAGATAGTCAATGGAATTCTGGTCGTTCTATACCATGAGGATCTTAGTGCTATCAAAGAGAAAATAGTAGCTGCTGGCGGAAAGATATCGGTCGATATATTTACATTTCCCGGCGGCAGTAGATTCCATTTTATGGATCCCAGCGGAAACGAACTGGCAGTTTGGTCCGATCAATAAAATTGCAAAAAAAAGAGATTTTTTGTCAGACCTTTAAATAGAAGACAATGAGAAATATAGAGAATGATAGAAGTACATGGGCCATTGGAGGTGGTGTGATCATAGGTATTGGTGTTGGATTTTTCTTTCTGAAAACCGATCCGCTTTATTTTGTGGGTTGTATCATGTTGGGGCTCGGTATTGGACTCGTTATTACCTCTATTCTGTCCAGAAAAAAAGGGTAGGATTAGGTATTCATAAGCGCCATGAAAATCTTCGCGAATCATTATATTTGAATAATGTTCGTATAAGCTATTGTTACCATGATTAAATTAAGTTCAAAATTCAAATTCAGGCTTCCACTGTTCATTGCTCTGATGTTTCTTATGTCAGGTAAAGCCCAATACACCATCAATAGTGAATTTGGAAATTTGATTGATTGTGACACCCTGACTTCAGGAATCTATATCGTATGGTGGGATAATGATTGGGATTACGAGGCAGATGCTACTGTTCTTTTGGATTATATGAATGTATATCGTGATGTCTGCTTAGATGAACTGAACATGCAAGATCCTCCGAATCCTATAGATGGATATTATTACAATGTTTACCTGCATCAATCAGGTGATATTTTTCCAAATGGCTGGGGAAATGGTCAAGGTACAGATAGTAATGGGTATCCCTATTTAACTCTCCCAATTGGCGCACACAATGACTGGATCAATGTAGCTCATGAGACCTTTCACGTATTTCAATACAGTGGAAATTCTCCGGGATTTGATTATTCAGGAGATAGTCAATGGTACATTGAGGCCGCGGCCAATTGGTTTGCTGCCATTCAGAATCCAGGTGCCGATAGAGCATTTGTCGAAGCAGAGTCACTGGTCAGGCTTCCACATGTCCCTTTATGGCTTAGCTATGATAATTTTCCTCCCAATTATCCGCAGAATTGGCAACGGTATGTCCATCAATATGCCCTGGCATTATTATTCTATTATTTAAGCGATTATACCGATGTACCGGACAATATCATCACCGACGGTTTGTATGCTGGCACTACTGAATTGCCACAAGAATACTTTTTCAATCAAATAGGAGGTTCTGTATTTAGAGATCATTTCATTGATTGGGCAGCTCATATGACTAACGGATTTGATTTTTTACCACAAAATCAGATCGATGAGTTTGAAAATGAATGGGAGGTATATGCAGATCCCTTAGATGACAATGAGTTTATCCAAATCTATGATAATGAAGGAAGTGATGGGTGGATCAGGCCAGATGATGATAAAGTTACAACGGGATGGTCATTTAATACCTATAAACTCATCAATCAAAATACTGAAACCTATACTTTCGAGTTAAATGGAGATCCATTTGGAAATTATTCAACCCCCTCCTATTTCCAAGGAAAAATAGTTGTTCAAAACACCAATACCGGAACCACATTCTATGATCTGGATATGAGTTCTAACTTTCAGGGAACGATCACTTTGAATTTAACTCCAGAGGACACAACAGTCTATTTTATTGTGGCATCAATGCCTGAGTTCTTTACAAATGTGGATCAATTATTTTCCCATGAGGTGAGATTAAGTCAAGGGATTTTAAGCAACAATGAACATTTATTAGATCAACCTATAAAAAAGATAATCGGGCGATATGACCTGCTGGGTCGTGAGATCAGTGAAGATGTAGAAGGCATTCAATTCATTATTTACGACGACGGTTCTTCAAAAAAGATCTATAGAACCCGGAATTAGATCGTATACATTAGACCACGTTTTAAAACCCAACCCCATTAATTAATCTGAAAAATAAATGAAAAGAAAGATATTATTGTTACTCGCCAATGGCTTTGAAACTTATGAGGCCAGTGTGTTCATCGATGTGATGGGCTGGAATCTGATAGACGGTGATGGCACGACCATTCTGGAATCCTGTGGATTCACCAAAGAGGTCAACAGTTCGTTTGGACAACGCATGGTCGTAGATCATTTGATAGATGATATTGATGTAAATGATTACGATGCATTAGCCATTCCGGGCGGATTTGAGGAATACGATTTTTATGATGAAGCATACGACGAGCGGTTTTCTGAGATCATCAGAGAATTCAAAAAGCAGGATAAGATCATTGCCTCTGTTTGTGTTGGATCTTTAGCTATTGGGAAAAGTGGAATACTGACCGGTAAAAATGGCACCACTTATAGTCTGAAACCAAAAAGACAGGAAGCACTGAGATCATTCCATGTAAATGTCATCAATGAACCAGTGGTTGTTGACGATAACATCATAACCTCTTGGGATCCGTCTACCGGAATTGATGTTGCCCTGATGTTGTTGGAGCGGCTTACTTCCTCAAAAAATGCCGTTCATATTAGAGACATCATGGGTTTCAGCAGAAAGTATAACAAATAAAAAAAGGGTTCAATTTGAACCCTTTTGTAGTCTGGATCATTCTCTTAAGAGATCTTGATCGTTCTGGGAGGCCTTTGCTTAGCCTCTTCTTTCTTTGGAATGTGCACTTTCAAGATACCATCAGTATAATTGGCATTGATCTTTGCATCATCCACTGTTTCTGGTAAGCTGAAACTTCTCTTGAAAGAGGAGAAACCAAATTCTCTAAGTGAATATTCATCAGTAGTTTCTTCATTCTTGTTCTCAACTTCAGCAGAAATGAATAACATCTTGTTATCGATACTGATCTCAAAGTCGGATTTATTCATTCCAGGAATGGCCATCTCAACGATATAAGAATCGGTAGTTTCCTTTATATTGACCTTTGGAGTTGTGATTCCAGAATTGAAATTACTGTTGAACCATGGAGTTTCATCGACTCCAAAAAGATCGTCTATCCAGGATGACCAGGTTGGGTAATTGATGTTTCTATTCTTATTGATTATTCTTCCATTTTTTGGAACAGTTACTAAAGTATTCATAGTTGTATTTTTTTAATTAGACATTTCATTATTCGAAAATCTATTATCCAAAATGAATGCCAAAATCAAATCTATATACTCCTAAGAACATCAACTGTCATTATTGACTGAAATCCTGTCAATTTTACACAAAAATGAATAAGCAACCTGTCATTTTTTCATGTATAACTCACTTACCTTTAACGAACTAAGTACCTACACCAACAATTTAGTTGAACCTGATAAAAATTACATTACCTGTAGTATGAGATCTTAAAAATCCCAGGTTATTCCAATACTGGGTATCAAAGTACCGGAGTCATTTTGAATTTCTACCAGGCTTCTGGGTTCTATGATCTCTCCATCAGAATTTCTGTTCAATCCATAGTCTGGAGTTTGAGGAATTTCTTGAGCAAGGACATTCTGAATATCGATATACAGACCCA
>JAHEHC010000093.1 GCA_024644805.1 Flavobacterium sp.
ATCTGAGCACTACGCAGGGTAAGATCAAATTCAGTAAAACCATCGTTGGGAACCTCATCACATAGGATCAAATCGTCGGGCACTACAGCAACAGGTTGTGGCGCAAATTCTACTAAAATATCATCGGTAGCTGAACAGCCACCAGCCAAAAAGGCCTCAATCTGGTAGGTTCCGGATTGAAATATTATAATTGTGTTATTGACTTCACCCGGAATGAGATCAAACATCATTGTCACGGGGTTCCAAATATACCATTGGTAAGTGGTTTGACCTGTTATATCGATAGGCACCCCTATTTCAAGAGGTTCGCCTTCACAAGGTGCATTACCAGCAGCAATGGTAATATCTTCTCCAAGATCGACTCCAATGTTAAAGCTTCCTGCCCTGAAAAATACTGCAGAATCGAAACTGGAATCTCCTCTGTCGGCTATCACCATCTTTAGGGTATAGGTTTCACCCGGTGTTAAATTGTCGGATTGTGCGGTCAATGAGGTTGTATGTCCATCGAACTGGATCTCATTCATATTATTCGGACCATCATTGCTTACATAGTATTCAGGGAAAAAATTAACTCCAAGAATTTCAGTGCCACACAAGAATGTATCGGCGTGAATTGATAGGGTACTCACCGGAACATTAGCAGATCCAGGCACTGAAGCTATATTTGTTCCTCCAAATGGAGTCCCTGAATCATCGGGAATTCCCGGTCCACGCAGTAAAAATGCAAATCCATCTCTAAAATCGCTAGTACATTCCCATTGGTTCTCATACTCTTCAGAAGCAAAAATAAAATCAAAACTTACTGAGCTTATCGCCGGAACGAAGTCGAATTGAAATATAGTGGCATTATTGGTGGGATGACTATCACCACTCTGATTGTCTAATATTATTTGAAGGTCAGTATCTCCAACCCAACCCGCTCCTGTATCAGAAGACCCTCCATTATCATTGGGTCCTTCAGCACTCACTCCAAACCCTGTGGATAGGATTACCCCTTCCTGAAAAGGAAAAGAGGTGCCTGTTGCATCAAAATATCCCCAGCTTCTTCTGGTAAGATCCCCAACACCATCTGGATTTTCTTGTAAAAACTGAAAAGTCACTTCTCCACAACTCTGGCCACCCATCATAACCTCAGTGATCATCTCCTCTGGGGTATACGAAGTTTCAGGATCTCCAGGGTCATTTACATTAATCGATTGTGAATGACTTAAAGCAAAGAAAAGTAGTACTATGGGGAGTAATAGTTTCTTCATAGCTAGCGGTTAAGGTTCCAAATATATTGAATACATTGCTTTTTATTTCATAATTTCGCAAAAAAAACATTAATATCTCTATTAATAATAAAACAATTTCAATATCTGAATTCCTAAAATGAACACAATAAATATTACTGTAGAACCCACAAAAAATGAAAATATTGTAAAATTCCTTGCAGATTCAACATTGGTTGAATCCAAAAGCTATGAATTCAGCAGTTATGAAGAGGCTGGTAATAGTCCTTTATCGCAACAATTATTTCAATATCCATTTATAAAAACCATCTATATTTCCCATAATTTCATTGCCATTGAGAAACATGATATGATCTCCTGGGATGAAATACAGGACCAGGTAGCAAGTACCATATCCGAATATCTCAATGCAAATAATCCGGTCATCAAGGTCAATATGGCTGAAGTCCCTATAACACTATATGCCGAGAGCACTCCAAATCCTGCCGTGATCAAATTTGTTGCCAATAAAGTGCTTGTTGAAGGAATGTTTGAATTCAAAGACAAAGACGAGGCAGACTCATTCTCACCACTGGCCATGGAATTATTCAAATTTCCCTTTATTCAGGAGGTTTTCTTTAGTTCAAACTATATTTCCATAACCAAGAAAGATTTCATTGAGTGGCAGGAAATGGTCAATGATCTTAGAGATTTCATCAGAAATTATCTGGCCTCCGGAAAGATCGTCATTGATGAAGCTTCAGCAAAGAATGATACAATGTCTAAAAAAGGTCAGCAATCTGAAAACAGGCACAATAAGGCACTTTCAGATATAGACAAACAGATCATCTCGATACTTGATGAATATGTAAAACCTGCGGTGGAAGGAGATGGTGGTCATATTGCCTTTGATTCCTATGATGAAGATACCCGAACAGTAAAGGTTATTTTACAAGGCGCCTGTAGTGGTTGCCCATCTTCTACAATCACTCTTAAGAATGGTATCGAATCCATACTCAGGGAGATGCTTAATGGAAAAGTACAGACTGTTGAAGCGATCAATGGTTAATCGGATCATTATTCTGCATTTTAATTGTATTTCAACTGTATATATTGTAAATTTAATAGGAATAAATAAATAAAAATTATGGCTATTTTAAAAGTAATTGAAGTATTAGCAAATTCTAAGGATAGTTGGGAGGATGCTACTAAAAATGCTGTGAAACATGCCGCAAAAACGGTTAACAACATTAAATCTGCCTATGTAAATGAACATAGTGTAGTGGTTAATGATGACAGTATTACTGAATATCGTGTAAATGTTAAAATCACATTTGAGGTTAAATAAGTAAATTTAAACTTCAATATTGCATACGCTTTTGAATTCTCGAAAGCGTATTTTTGTTTTTTTATCACTACAGTATGCGTTTGATACTTTTTACATTGCTTATTTTAACCATTTACTCTTGTAATACATCAAAAAAAGAAGTTTTGGAAACACATCAATATACTAATGAACTCATCAATGAGTCCAGTCCTTATTTAAGACAACATGCTCATAATCCAGTAAACTGGAAGGCATGGAACGAAACTACCTTGAAAGAGGCCAAAGAAAAACAACAGTTGATGATCGTGAGTATTGGATATGCAGCTTGTCATTGGTGCCATGTAATGGAGAAGGAAAGTTTTGAAGACTCAACAGTGGCCGCTGTCATGAATGAAAGGTTTATCTCGGTAAAGGTAGATCGTGAAGAACGCCCGGACGTAGATCAGATCTATATCAACGCAGTCCAGCTCATGACCGGTTCGGCCGGATGGCCTCTAAATGTGATCACGCTTCCAGATGGCAGACCCGTTTGGGGAGGAACCTATTTTACAAAGAACGATTGGATCAATGCCATTGAGAAGATCCACGATCTCTATTTGGAAGAACCTCAAAAACTCATCGATTACGCCAATCACCTTGAAGAAGGAATAAAAAGCATAGATCTGATCTCCTTGAATAGTAATCAAGTAGATTTTAAAAGCTATGACACCAAGGCTTTGGTGGAACATTGGGGAAAAAGTTTCGATCAAAAATATGGTGGCTATAATCGTGCACCTAAATTCATGATGCCCAATAATCTGGAATTTCTGCTTCGGTATGCCGTTCAAAATGAAGATGATGAATTGATGGAATATGTCACATTAACCCTAAATAGAATTGCATACGGTGGTGTGTATGATCAAATTGGTGGTGGATTTGCCCGATATAGTACCGACACCAAATGGCATGTCCCCCATTTTGAAAAAATGCTGTATGACAATGCACAATTGGTAAGTTTATACAGCCATGCTTTTATGGTTACAAAAAACCCCACCTACCAACAGGTGGTTGAAGAGACCCTGGAATTTATATCTCGGGAGATGACCAATGAAGATGGTGCCTTCTATTCCTCATTAGATGCCGATAGCGAAACAGAGGATGGCAAACTGGAGGAAGGTACTTTCTATGTATACACCATTGAGGAACTAAAAAATGTCCTGAAGGATGATTTTGACCTTTTCTCAGCCTATTATAATGTAAATAGTTTTGGTAAGTGGGAACATGGATACTATGTGTTGATCCGAAATAAAAGTGATGATGAATTTATCCGTGAGCATTCCATCACCATAGAGGATCTCAATAAGAAGAAAGGCTCATGGAAATCCATCCTATTGGATCATAGAAATAAACGAATAGCTCCTAGATTGGATGATAAATCCCTAACCTCTTGGAATGCATTGATGTTAAAAGGCTATGTTGATGCGTATAAGACATTTGGGAATGAAGCTTATAAGAAAATCGCGCTGAAGAATGCCCGTTTCATCCTAGATAAACAACTACAGCATGATGGATCCCTTCATCATAGCTACAAAGATGGGGTTAGTTCCATAAACGGCTATTTAGAGGACTATGCTGCTGTAATCGAGGCCTTCATAAAACTTTATGAAGTGACCCTGGATCAGCAGTGGATCGATCATGCCAAACAACTTACCGATCATGCATTTGAATATTTCTTCGATGAATCGAAGAGTATGTTCTATTTTACTTCCAGTAAGGATCAGAAACTGATCACTCGTAATTTCGAATACCGGGATAATGTGATCCCTGCATCCAATTCGATCATGGCAAAAAATCTGATGATCCTTGCTCATCATTATGATGAAAGGAATTACTCGGGAACAGCGAAACAAATGCTTAAAAATGTGTTGGTTGAGGTGGAAAGTTATCCGAATGGATATTCCAATTGGCTGGATCTGTTGTTAAGTTATCAGATGAATTATTATGAGATCGTTATAGTTGGGGATGATGCTCAGGAAAAAGTGGCTGAGCTCAATGCATTATATCTCCCGAATAAGCTAATAGCAGGAAGCACCGAAGACAGGAATAATCCCTTATTGGAACGACGTTATATAGATGGCCAGACCTTTATCTATGTGTGTGTGAACAATGCCTGCAAATTGCCGGTCTCGGAAGTGAGCAAGGCATTGGAATTGATCGATTAGAGCAGTCTAACCCAATATAAAATCCTTTAAATAATAGGGTTCAAAATAAGCCACGTCCTCAAATTCTTCCTTTAAGAATTTGTCAAAGGCCAAAGGTCCCATCTCTTTTGCTGAAGGTTGGTTATTCTCAAGAAATTCAGCATGTGTATAGGGGCATATATCTTTATACTTCTTTACTCCATTACCGATAAAACAGATCTTCTCAGAATCTGAATAATCTGAAAAGGACCTTTCATCCAAGATCTCGGCTTTGGTTTTCCTGATCTGTTTTTTATCCTGAGAATAAACCGATGAGTATACTTCCATCCTACGTGCATCCAGCATGGGGATGATCGTGGCATTTGCCTCCTTAATCTGATGTGCTAATGACTCAAGAGTATTTACTGAGATCAGAGGCAATTCCAAAGACATGCATAATCCCTTAGCTGCAGAAACACCGATCCGCAAACCGGTATAGGAACCAGGTCCTTTGCTTACCGCTATTGCATCCAGCTCATTTAGTTTAGTATTACAATCGGATAATACTTCTTCAATATAGCAATGCAATCTTTCGGAATGGGAATAGTTTTCGTTGAAGTCTTCTTTCAGACCGATTACTTCTCCATTTTTTGAGATGGATACTGAACAATTGGTGGTTGCCGTTTCAAGGGCCAGGATCACAGCCATTATTCCTCTTCCTCAGATTCTTCATCCTTTTCGGACATTTCCTTTACCTTATCTCCACTTTCCAACATCTTAGTCACGGTATTATAAGGTCCGGTTATTACCTCATCATCTTCCCTAAGGCCAGTGAGTATTTCAATATTGGTGTCGTCCTGTATTCCGGTGGTGACCACCTTCAGTTTTGCTTCTTCACCATTCTTTACAAATACACATTCAAATCTTTCGGTATTCTCAGTGGTTACCTCTTTTCTTCTTGATTTCTTAGCCCCTGTGGTGTCAGTCTTTATTACAATTGAACTGATAGGCACACCAATGACCTGTTCTTTTTTGTTGGTGATGATATCTACCGTTGCTGTCATACCCGGTCTGAATGGAGAATAATAATCGGGTTTCCCCTCAGTAAGGTCGGCATATGATTCAGGAATGATTCGAACCTTGACCTTAAAGTTAGTAACCTGATCTGCTGAAATAGCACTCTCAGCTGAATTGGCAATTTCAGTCACCTCTCCTTTAAATTCTCTTTTCAGATAGGCATCTACTTCCACAACCGTAGAATCCCCCACACTTACTTTTACTATATCGGTCTCATTGACATCGACCTCGACCTCCATATTGTTTAGGTTGGCTACTCTCACAATCTCTGTACCTGCCATTTGAGCTGTCCCGACGACACGCTCTCCCAATTCGACCGCTAACTTAGAAATAGTCCCACTCATCGGGGCATAGATCGTTGTTCTGGAAAGATTATCCTGAGTTTGCTTTACATTGGCTGCAGCGCTTTGAACATTGTAATAGGCCGATTTTACATTGGCTTGGGCCATATCATAATCGGTGACCGTCTGATCCCATTCTGATTTTGATATCACCCCTTTCTCAAAGAGTTGTTTTTTTCTATCATAGTTCAGCTTGGAATTTTTAAGACTGGCCTCTGCCTGATCTAGAAGTGCCTTGACATTTTGCAATCCTGCTTGAGATTGGTTCAATGCGGCTTGGATCAGGTCGGGATTGATCCGTACCAACAGATCTCCTTTTTCGACTTGCTGACCTTCCTTTATGGGTAATTCGATGATCTCCCCAGAAACCTCCGAAGACAATCGTACTTCAACCTCTGGTTGAATCTTACCTGTTGCAGCAACTGTTTCAACAATATCAATAAGCTCTATCTTTGTGATCTCAACTTCCTTAAAATTTCCGCTATCACCAAACCATCCCTGTTTTTTTCCAACGATAAGAATGATCATCAAAACCAGTACTATAGCAATTACCCAAATTAACTTTTTCTTACTCATCTTTAAAATTTAAGTTCGGCTGCAGGAATTCCAAAATACAACTCCAATACCTTTAATTTAAATATATATTCATATTTAGAACGATTCACTTCGATTTGCGCATTGTCATACCTTAATTTCGATTGACTGAAGTCAAAAGCATTGGTAAGCCCTACATCATATCGGTCTTTTGCGTATTGATAGGCCAGCTCCTGTGATTCCAATGCAGACAGGGCCGATTCATACGATTTCAAAGCCCCTTTCACGTCAACAAATGCTTGATAGATATTGGACTCAAGATCGAGCGATGCTTGTTCAAGCAATAATTCAAATCTCTTTTTATTGATAATGTTCCTTTTCACATTATTCCGTGAAGTGAATCCGTTAAATACCGGCACACTCAATTGAAAACCATAGGAAATTCCATCATTGAGATACAATTGATCCATATAAGGTAATGGGTTCAACTTTTCAATAAAGGTATTATCGATCGTTGCAACAACTGGCTCACCGGAAGATTCGACCACTCCGATTTGTGTGGTGATCGTTGGATTATCCGGATCAATGCTAAGAACATTCCTTTTGGCGTTGGATTCTCTTGTATTATAATTGAAAAAAGCACCTAAAGTCGGATAGTAGGCACTTCTTGCAATTTGCAGATCCTTTTCTGCGATTTCAAGATTTTTCTCAGCAATTTTGACATCGGGTCTATTTTGCCTGGCCGATTCTATAATTTCGCTCACGCTCTTTGCTGAAAATCCATTATCGATTATTTGATAATCATCCTCTGCTATATCAAAATTCTCATAATCTTTGATCAGAAGTAATTGCGCAAGGCTCAATAATGAGATCCTTAATGTGTTCTCGGCAATGGATATCCTTTGTTTTTCATTGGCATCGGTGGCCTTGATCTCCAATAGGTCTCCGCGTGGCAGAACACCAGCTTCCACAAGATCGTTGGTTCGTTCTATCTGATCTTGAGTTACTGCATTCTGGGTTTGGATCACTTCTAAATTGGCCTTGTTGAGTAAGACCTGCAAATAGTTATTGGCAACGAACAAGGCGATATCATCTTCCATCTTATCCAATTGGTACTGAAATGCCAACTTAGAGAGTTTTGCTCTCTGCATTTGCTTATAATTATTCAATCCATTGAAGATGTTTATCCCAACACCAATATTATAGGATGAATTCCTAGTGGTTTGGTTTCTTAGTATCCCGGTTGTAACATCCTGTGTTAAACCCGTATTCCATGAATTGGAAGCTGATGCATTCATAGCAGGAAGATAGCGCCCAAAAGCATCATTCCTTTCAATATCTGTCATTTCCAGATCCAGTTCAGAATTCTTAATTGAAATGTTGTTCTCCAAGGCATATTCTACACATTCTTGCAAGGTCCATTTCTTGACTTGTGCAGATAGGTCCATGGTCAGTAAGATGAAAAATAGAATGAATAAATAGTTCTTCATAGAAATTGTAGTTGCAGCATAAGTCTTTAAAAACACCTTAGTGTTACAAAGGTGATAAAATATTTTTATATACTTAATAACTTAGTTTTTTCAATGATTCTCCCTTTTTCCCTTTCTGCTTCTATAGATCGCATAACCCACTCCGGCAATGAATAAATATGGAAACAACATCAAGTACATGATGCCGTTATTTATTCCTTTAGCAGCCTGACCAGATTCGTCACTTTCCAAAACTGCTCGGCACATGGCGCATTGGGCATCCATGTTTATG
>JAHEHC010000179.1 GCA_024644805.1 Flavobacterium sp.
CTGTTGCGTCTACTTCGTAGCCTCACCCTGCCTCCCCGATATTCATCGGGATAGACTTCGAGTCAATGCTTTGCATTTCATTACTGTCGCAATGCTGTTGCGTCTACTTCGTAGCCTCACCCTGCCTCCCCGATATTCATCGGGATAGACTTCGAGTCAATGCTTTGCATTTCATTACTGTCGCAATGCTGTTGCGTCTACTTCGTAGCCTCACCAGGACTCGAACCTGGATCTAAAGTTTAGGAAACTTCTATTCTATCCCTTGAACTATGAGGCCTATTTGATTTGGTAAAATTACGCTAATCTTTGAAGATGTGAAAACAAAAAAACCCCTGCCAAAAAAAGGACAGGGGTTCTACTTGTTGGTTAGTTATTTTAACGTTCTACGATAATGAATTCCGAGCGTCTGTTCTTCTGATATTGTTCGTCAGTACAATTATCGCCACAGTTAATGACCGGTCTTCCTTCACCAAATCCTTCCCCCGATATCCTGCTTTCATCTATCCCTTTTGAAATCACATACTGTACGGTAGATTGCGCTCTTCGATTAGAGAGATCATCATTGTACTCCACCGATCCTCTACTATCGGTATGGCTTTCCACCTTGATGATCATATTTGGATATTTCTTCATGATCGCTACCAGTTTATCCAATTCGAATGCAGCCTGCGGCTTGATGTTGTGCTTGTCATAGTCAAACAAGATCGGATTGAGCTCTACCTTATCATCTACGATGATCTCTTCGATAGGACGAAGTTGGATCACTACATCCATCTCACCTCCCGATTGGCCATCAACGGTCACCCCATTGCTTTCAAATCCTTCAGCAAAAGCCAGGACCTCATGTGGTTTTTCACATTCACCAAGATGGGTTGCTTCACCATCAGGGTTCGATGTTTTGCTCGATAATCTGTTCTCATAGATATCATATAGATCGACGCGGGCCCCTGAAATTGGGTCGTTGGTGTACTCATTGACCACCGATACATTCATGGTAACATCACAGAGTTCTTCCAATTGCTTGATCTGGTAAAGATCGTCACTTCCCGCTCCGCCATCTCGATTGGAAGAAACATATCCTTCCTGAGTGTTAGGATCGAATTTAAAAGCGAAATCATCACCGGGACTGTTCACATCACGACCAATATTTAGTGGAGAACCAAAATTCCCTCCTTTAGCTTCCGCATAGAACACATCCAAACCTCCTATACCCATATGACCATCACTGGAGAAATAGAGATTCCCATTGGAATCGACATAGGGGAATACCTCTTTGCCTTCAGTATTGATATGATCTCCCAATCGCTGAGGTGTTCCAAGGGTTCCGTCCTTATTCACGGCTACTTTATAAAGGTCAGACATTCCTTTCCCTCCGGGCTTATCACTTACAAAATATAAAGTGTTCCCATCTGGACTCAATGCAGGCTGACCCGTAGAATATTCACTGCTGTTAAAATGGACTGATTTTACTCCTTTCCATTTTCCATCAATGTTTTCAGAATAGTACAGGTTGATCTGATTGATCCCTTCCTCACTTTTCTTGTATTTTCCATTGTAATAATCGTTTCGGTCAAAATACATTCTCTTACCATCGGCTGTTATAGCCACATTCCCCTCGTGGAATTTGGTATTGATGTCACCATCCAGCAGAGATGCATTCTTAACTGTTCCACCGATGATCTCGGCTTGGAAGATATCGAGATAAGGCTCCTCGTTCCAACCGTATTTTTTGCGCTTGGTGTTTCTGGATGATGAGAAATAAAATGTCTTGTCCATTACGATTCCTCCAAATTCTGAGAATTCGGTATTGATCTCTTTCATATTCGTAGCCGAGAACTTTTGTCTGTATTCCATCAACTTCGGAACATAGTTGGGGTCTTTCATAAACTCAATGGCCCGGGAATCTTCTGGTTGCATTTCAGCGAATCGTTTCATCCAGGTATTGTAATCACTGTATTTTCCATTGGCTTTCAGAGATTGAGCGTAGTTGTATACTACTTCAGGCTTAACTTTTCTGCCTTTCACCACTCTTTTGTAAAAAGGCTCTGCCTTCTTGGTATCGTTGATGAAATAGTAACTATTGGCCAATCGCTCAAATACGTAACGACTGCCTTTTCCTTTTTTAAGAAGCTTCTGATAGGCCTCAGCCGCATCGGTATAAGCCAGTCTGTCGTAATATTGATCTGCCTTTTTCGTGTGCTTATTTTGTGCAGTAGCAATTGCTGAACTGACTGCTATAAGAATAAAGAATATATATATTTTTTTCATGTTGAATGATCTTTTGTATTAATTAGAAATATCTCGGTGAACGCAGACTTCGCTTATTAAAGAACAGGTCGAATGTTAGAATGATCTCGTGAGAAGCACTGGCCACGGCGTCCAGATCAGACATTACATGGTCGTAAGCATATCCAATACGAATATTGGGTGTTGCTTGAAAACCAACCAGTCCACTAAACGAATCGTCCAATCGGTAGGAAGCACCGATCTCAAATTTCTCGTAAAACAGCGCATTCAAATTTCCGTCATAGGAAATGGGGGCATCGAAAGCCGATTTCACCATTACCGAAGGTTTCAGTTTCACATTCTCAGACACCTGGA
>JAHEHC010000180.1 GCA_024644805.1 Flavobacterium sp.
AATAAGGAATACCAAACTCAAGATATCAACCTGCGATGGAATGACTATTATGGCGGAACTGGACAAATGTGTAAGGCCCTACGTGAGAATGAAATCGATATGGCAGTCATTCTAACGGAAGGGATCGTACGGGATATCCATCAGGGAAATGAGGTCAAGATCGTACAGGTTTTTGTGCGATCACCCTTGATCTGGGGAATATATGTTGCTCCTAACTCCGATCTTCGATCTGTAGAGGATCTGAAAGGAAAGAAAGCAGCTATTAGTCGATTTGGGTCGGGCTCCCATTTGATGACCTATGTTCATGCTGAGACTATGGGATGGGATCTAAAAAAAGATCTAAAATTCGAATTGGTCAACGATCTGGAAGGAGCATTATCTTCAATTCCAAAAGGTGAAAGTGACTACTTTCTTTGGGAGAAATTCACAACAAAACCCTTTGTCGATGATGGTGTTTTTCGACTGATCGGTGAATGCCCAACCCCCTGGCCCTGCTTTGTAATCGCTGTGCGAAAGGATGTACTACTTCAGCATGAAAATGAAATCAAGACCATTTTGCAGATCATCAACGATAATACGTCACAATTCAAAAGTATTCACGATATCGATGGGATGATCTCCCGGCGATATGATCAGAAACTACAGGATGTCAATGAGTGGCTCTCCTTGACAGAATGGGATCAGGAACAGCTATCCATCAAGGAACTGGAACTGGTTCAGGATCAGTTATTGAAACTCAATCTTATCGATGAGATCCTTCCGCCACATGAGCTACTTCATAAATTTTAAAAAATTTTAAGATATAACGCAACTAATTTAATCGGTGTGCATCTTTTGAATATAAAGTTGAAAAATGATCACCTTTTTATTAATTATTGGAGCATTACTCATCACAAACTTTCTTCTGTTGGAATTCAGTTGTAATGATCCTGATGAAGTGCCTGAAGAAGAATAACCCTTCCTCCTATTCTACCATTCAATCGGGTCTTCACCCCGTTTGATCAGATATTCATTTGTTTTACTGAAATGCTTATTTCCAAACCAATAACCTCTATTGGCACTTAACGGTGATGGATGTCCGCACTTTAAGATCAAGTGCTTGTTGGAATTGATCCTGGAGCCTTTCTTCTTTGCATACCCCCCCCACAATAAGAAGACCAATCCGTTTGTTGTATCCGAAAGCTTTTGTATCACTTCGTCTGTGAACTGTTCCCAACCTTTATTCTGGTGACTTCCTGCCTGATAAGCTCGTACTGTAAGTGTAGCATTCAGTAATAGGACTCCCTGATTGGCCCAGCGTTCAAGATTTCCACTTGTGGGATATGGGATCAAAAGATCGGTCTCGATCTCTTTGAAAATATTGACCAATGATGGCGGATGCTGTATACCATCATTCACTGAAAAGCAAAGTCCATTTGCCTGACCGGGCCCATGATACGGATCCTGACCCAGGATCACCACTTTTACTTTCTCAAATGGAGTATGATCGAACGCTGAAAATATGTTCTTTCCCGGAGGAAAACATTGCTGAGTCTTATATTCATTTCTCACAAAATGGGTGAGTTTATTGAAATAAGGTTTTTTAAATTCATCGGATAGGATTGAATTCCAACTTTCATGTATTTTGACGTTCATATAGGTATGACCAATTACTTTGAAAGCGAAAATAATACTAACTTTCAGCTTATAAAAATTAATTTGATATGACTGGCATCAGAAAAAATAAAACCTCCTGCATGATCGTTCAGATACTCTTGGTGGTCATACGTCCAATCCTTAAAAAATAAACTATTTTTGTTGTCTGTAATATGCGGTCAAAAACAACAAATATTCATAAAACGGCATTGGAAAATCTTGAATTTCCATTGGTCTTGGATCAGGTATCCTCCTTTTGCATAACTCTCTCGGGAACGCAGAAGATCCTTGATACGGTTCCATATAAGAATTTAGACGATATAGTACCAGAATTGCAACGGGTCAGTGAGTTCAAGGATTCCTTCAATAGCGATAATCCAATTCCAAATCATGGCTTTGAATCCATAGAAAAAGAATTGAACCGACTTCAGATCGAGAACAGCACCCTGGAAATATCAGGTTTCAGGAAGATCCTCTCCATTGATCAAACCGTTCTGGCTTTGAAGAAATACTTCAAGAAATTTGAAGAGTATTATATCCACCTACATCCATTCTCAGAAAAAGTTGATCATCACCCTCAGATCTCAGAGAATATACACAAAGTAATCGACCGATATGGAGAGGTCAAGGATGATGCCTCAGAATTATTATCTTCAATTCGTAGTGATCTCAAGCAGGTTAGAAAGCGCATTCAATCTTCTTTCTCGAAAGCATTGAAATCCTATGACCAATCGGGGTATTTGGACGAGATCAAGGAGAGTATTGTCGACAACAGACGAGTGCTCGCCGTTTCTGCAATGTATAGAAAAAAGATCCGAGGAACCATTCTGGGAGTAAAAACATGAAGAAATTAATGTTTGTTGATGACGAGGAGAGTATCAGGCTTCTTTACAGGGAGGAGTTTGAGGAGAAAGGGTTTAATGTTGTTTTGGCTGCAAATGGAGA
>JAHEHC010000094.1 GCA_024644805.1 Flavobacterium sp.
GATAAGGAACGCAAAGGAGAATTCCTTGGAAAGACCGTACAGGTGATCCCCCATATCACCAATGAGATCAAAGAACGAATTCAGCTATTGGGATCTACAGGCGATTATGATATCGTGATCACTGAGATCGGGGGGACAGTAGGGGATATCGAATCCCTTCCTTATATAGAGTCAGTCCGACAATTGAAATGGGAATTGGGAAATGAGAATGCACTTGTGATCCATTTGACACTAATACCCTACCTGAGTGCTGCCGGCGAATTAAAGACCAAGCCCACTCAACACTCTGTGAAGACCTTAATGGAAAGCGGTATTCAGGCAGACATCCTGGTATGTAGGACTGAACATCAATTATCGGAGGACCTCAAGAGTAAAATAGCGCTGTTTTGTAATGTAAAGCAAGAGGCCGTGATCCAGTCTATTGATGCATCAACCATCTATGATGTCCCCAACTTGATGTTGGATGAAGGTCTGGACACCATAACCCTTAAAAAACTCAACCTCCCAATAACGAAAGAACCCGACCTCGAACGTTGGAATCAATTCTTGAAACGACATAAGAACCCCAAGAGAGAGGTTAGGATCGGACTCATCGGAAAATATGTCGAACTCCAAGATTCCTATAAATCGATCTTGGAATCCTTTATACATGCCGGTGCCGAAAATGAGACCAATGTTAACATAGATTGGATCCATTCAGAGCACATTAACAAATCGAATACCGATGAGCTATTATCGGACTTGGATGGGGTCTTGGTTGCTCCTGGGTTTGGAGAACGAGGAATTGAAGGAAAGATTGATGCAGTACGTTATGCCCGGGAAAAGAATTTACCCTTCTTTGGAATTTGTCTTGGAATGCAAATGGCAGTGATTGAGTTTTCGAGGAATATACTCGGACTTGAAGAGGCCAATTCCACCGAAATGGATCCCGATACAAAACACCCGGTCATCGATTTGATGAACGATCAGAAAAGTATAACAAACAAAGGCGGTACCATGAGACTTGGTTCCTGGAACTGCGATTTGAAAAAGGATAGTATTGTTGGGAGGGTTTATGGAGAAGATACTATTGCAGAAAGACACAGACACCGTTATGAATATAATGACGATTATCGCGATCGTTTGGAACAAGCCGGAATGAAAGCAACAGGGTTCAATCCCGAGACCGGACTTGTAGAGATCATTGAGATTCCTTCACACCCATGGTTTGTTGGGGTACAATACCACCCCGAATACAAAAGCACGGTGAACAATCCCCATCCCTTATTTGTTTCTTTTGTAAAAGCAGCTTCTGCGTATTCACAAAAAAAATAGTACGACAATTTGGCGTAAATCAATATAAGGTGGGATATTTGCAAACCGGTAATGAATTAAAATTTACTTTTGAAGGATATCTTCAGGAGGATCAATAGAATATGGAAGAAAAAAAGTTTGATATAAATACTATTATAGGCTTTGTTTTAATTGGGGCGATACTGCTGTATATGCTGTACATCAATCAGCCCACACCAGAAGAGATAGAAGCAGAAAAGGCAAGGACCGAACAAGTAGTTGAAGAAGACAATTCTACCGATGATGCTTTAGAGGATAAGGAGACCGTGAGTATGGATGAGGTTTCCGCTGAAGTTGCCGATACCGATCAGAGTGATTCATTGGATATTCTTAAACTGGAGAATAGATTGGGATCCTTCTCCTATTCGAGCAGCATCTCATCAGCCAAGGAAAATATAACGGTTCTTGAGAATGAAGTTTTGTATCTGGCCATTAATAATAAAGGGGGGTACATTACAGAAGCCCGTTTGAAAGAGCATACCATATATGATGGTTCTCCCGTATACCTTATAAAAGATGGTAATTCATCTATGAACCTTCAGTTCACATCAGAGAACAGAATGTTAAATTCTCAGGAATTGTTCTTTGAGCCCACTTTGACCACCGATGGAAGTACCAAGGTACTTTCCATGAAACTGAAGACCTCTGAGAGCGAATATTTGGAATATCGCTACGAATTACCCGCTAATGAATACATGCTGGGATTCAGTATAAAGACCCATGGACTTGACGATGTCATATCCATGTCTCAACCCATGTTCCTCGATTGGAACTTGAAGGGATATCGACATGCAAAGAGTATTACCTATGAGAATCGCTATTCCAGACTGACCTATGAGCATGAGGATGAAAAACACAGCAAACTGTCACCGGCAAGTGACGACGAGGAAACAGAGATAAATGTGACCTGGATGAACTTCAGGCAGCATTTCTTTAGTTCGATGTTATTGACCGATACTCCATTTGAAGAGGTGCATCTTACCTCCAAAGATCTGGTCCAGGACGAAGAGATCGATACGGTCTACACCAAACAATATGGTGCCAAGATGCTGTTGAAACCTAAAGCAGGTAGCTTGAGCTATGATATGAACATGTATTATGGCCCAACCGACTATCAGGTCCTGAAAGGTTATGGCAGAAACTTGGATGAGGCCATGCCCATGGGTTGGGGAATATTTGGAATGATCAACAAATACATTATCATACCATTATTTGGATTTTTAAGTGGTTTTATGCCAGCGGGTATAGCCATTATCTTCTTGACCATATTGATCAAATTAGTTCTTTCTCCGGTACAATACAAGCAATACTTATCTCAAGCTAAGCTCAAGGTATTGAAACCCGAATTGGATGAGATCAGGAAGAAATATGAAGGCAATAAAATGAAGATCCAGCAGGAAACAATGAAATTGCAAAATGTTGCTGGAGCGAATCCATTGAAGGGTTGTTTGCCGGCATTGCTTCAGATCCCGGTCTTTTATGCATTGTTCACCTTCTTTCCAAGTGCATTCGATCTGAGACAGAAGAGTTTCTTATGGGCAGACGATCTATCCAGTTTCGATACCATAGCAGAGATTCCCTATATTCCTTTCTATGGAGACCATATCAGTCTATTTCCGATACTGGCATCTATAGCGATCTTTATCTATATGATGATGACCACCGGGCAGAGCATGCAACAGCAGCAACCCGGAATGCCGAACATGAAGTTCATCATGTATCTGTCTCCTTTGTTCATGTTGGTGTTCTTCAATAATTATGCGAGTGGATTATCCTTGTATTATTTTGTTTCGAATATGATCACCATTGGGATCATGTTGGTGATCAAGAATTTTATCATCGATGAAGATAAGATCCATGCGAAGATCCAGGTGAACAAAACAAAGCCCAAAAAACAAAATCGTTTCCAACGTAAAATGTCAGAAATGATGGAGCAGGCAGAACAACAAAAGAAGGCAGGTAAAAAATAGAAAAGCCATTTCTTCGTTATAAACAAAAAACGACCATGTTGTTACATCGATATCTATTCATAGTTACCCTAATTCTTTCAGTGAATTCAATCCTGGCTCAGGAGAAGATCAATCAGTATGATGATGATGGAAAGCGTCATGGGGTTTGGAAAAAATACTACGAAAGCAGTGAACAGCTTCGCTATGAGGGTGCTTTTGAACATGGGAAAGAGATCGGAGTCTTCAAATACTATTGTGGGGATTGCGAAGACAATCCTACAGTGATCAAAACATTCAACGATAACGATAGTTCGGCTCATGTTCAGTTCTTCACCGTAAAGGGAAAACTGGTTAGTGAGGGAAAAATGATCGGTAAGGATCGAATAGGGGAATGGGTATACTATCATAAATCTTCTGATAAGATCATGACCAGGGAATTCTACAAAAAAGGAAAACTGGAAGGAATAAAGGTGACCTATTATACCAATGATCAGATCACCGAAGAGACCGAATATAAAAATGGATTGAAGGATGGAAAGGATAACTTCTATTCACCCGAAGGGATTCAGATCAAAAAATTACTTTATAAGAATGGATTGATGCATGGACCCGCATACTACTACGATTCAAAAGGCTCCATTATATTGGAAGGAAATTATAAGGAAGGTAAAAAAGATGGTCTTTGGAAGCACTATAAGGATGGTGTGCTCATCAAAGAAGAGACCTTCCCAAAATCCCATTGATCATCTGAAATTCTCATGATCAAATGGTTTTGTAAACCAGCTTGGTTTCAATAACTTTGCACCCTATTTATTTTTAAGATGAAACGAGTTGTTGTTGGACTTAGTGGAGGGGTAGACTCGAGCGTTGCAGCCTATTTATTGAAGGAGCAGGGCTATGATGTCATTGGGCTTTTTATGAAAAATTGGCACGATGAAAGCGTGACCATCTCAGAGGAGTGTCCGTGGTTGGAAGATAGCAACGATGCCATGCTGGTAGCTTCGAAATTGGGAATTCCGTTTCAAACGGTCGACCTCAGTATTCCCTATAAGGAAAAGATCGTTGATTATATGTTCAGAGAATATGAACGAGGAAGAACTCCCAATCCGGATGTGTTATGCAACCGTGAGATCAAATTCGATGTATTTCTGAAATTGGCTGAAGAACTGGGAGCCGACTATGTTGCTACCGGTCATTACTGCAGAAAGAGATCCCTCGAAAAAGATGGACAGACGATCTATCAGCTTATAGAAGGAAAGGATCCCAATAAGGATCAATCGTATTTTCTTTGTCAGGTCTCTCAGGAACAATTATCCAAAATAATGTTCCCAATAGGAGAATTATTTAAACCTGAAGTGCGAAAGATAGCATCCGATTTAGGACTTGTAACAGCAGAAAAAAGAGATTCTCAAGGTCTTTGCTTTATTGGAAAGGTAAGACTACCCGATTTCTTACAACAACAGTTAAAGCCCAAAGAAGGATCAATTGTTGAAATTCCATCCGACTATTCTGGGTATTCAGAACAGGACCCAACATTCAATTCAAAAATGGAGGAGTTAGAATACCTTTCAGAGAAAAAACACTATTCCAGCTCATTGGGTCAATCGGTTGGCCTGCATCAGGGGGCTCATTTCTTTACAAAGGGTCAACGAAAAGGACTTGCTGTCGGTGGAACAAAAGAACCTTTATTCGTGATCGATACCGATGTCGAAGAAAATATCATTTACGTGGGTCAGGGTAAGGACCATCCGGGCCTATATCGAAGAGGATTATTTGTTGAGTCGAAAGATGTGCATTGGATTCGTCAGGATCTAAAATTGAATCCCAATGAAACTCTGGATGTCAAGGCCAGGATCAGGTATCGTCAGCCTTTGGAAAATGCCACGATGCATCAAACCGATTCGGGACTTTTTGTTATCTTTGACAAACCTCAATCCGCCATATCTGAAGGACAGTTTGTCGCCTGGTATCAAGGTGAAGAACTTCTGGGTAGCGGAGTGATTTCATAAAAAAAAAGCGATGAAAAAATTATTATTTATTCTGACACTCCTTATTGCACAATATGGATTCGGTCAGATACAGGATGCTTGGGTATTCTTTGCAGATAAAGAAAATGTACAAGAGGCCTTAGATGATCCGATCACCATTTTAACTCAAGAATCCTTAGACCGTAAGCAATTGCATAATGTTCCTATTGATGAGCGAGATGTTCCGGTCAATGAGAATTATATCGATCAGATAAAAAATTCGAATGGGATCACAGTATATTCCAAATCAAAATGGATGAACTGTGTATATATTCGTGGCACCCAGGCCAATATTGAAGATCTATTGGATCTTCCATTCGTTACTGGCGTGGAATATGCCGACCCTGATCTGAATCTGTTTCCTATTTCTGGTAAAGTTCAGGATAAGTTCGAAATGGAGGAGGTCACCCAAAGGATCATCTATAACTATGGTGCCGCTGCCAATCAGATTGAAATGCTTGCTGGAGATTTT
Source organism: Flavobacterium sp. (assembly GCA_024644805.1). Classification (GTDB taxonomy): domain Bacteria; phylum Bacteroidota; class Bacteroidia; order Flavobacteriales; family Flavobacteriaceae; genus Marifrigoribacter. Next base: position 5,781 of record JAHEHC010000094.1, read on the forward strand.
CTCCATGAGCAGGATTTCACTGGATCCGGGATGATCGTTGCAGTACTGGACAGTTCATTTCCTAATGCATCTACTAACCCCGGTTTTTCTGAGATGGTGAACGATGGCAGGTTATTGGGAACCTGGGATTTTGTATTGGATCAGGTTGATGCAACAGGAACGGGAACCCATGGTATAAGAACGACCAGTGATATTGGTGGCTTTATTCAGGATGAATTTGTTGGAACTGCACCAGAAGCTTCTTTCTACCTTTTTAGAACAGAGGATGGTACCAGTGAAAATCCGGTGGAAGAGGCCTACTGGGTTGAAGCATTGGAAAGAGCCGATAGTTTAGGTGTGGATGTTACCAATACCTCATTGAGTTATCGAGATTTCGATAATAGCAATTACGATCATACCTATGACGATCTTGATGGTCAGACTACCTTTGCTGCAAGAGGTGCAAACATTGCCCTCGAAAAAGGGATGATCATGGTGAGTTCTGCAGGAAATAGTGGAAATAGTGGTTTCCCATGGGTAGCCACACCGGCCGATGCTCCAGGTGTGTTGACCATTGGTGCAGTGACCTCAAATGGAAGTTATGCATCCTTCAGCTCTATAGGTCCTACAACCGATGGAAGGATAAAACCCGATGTGATGGCACAAGGCCAGAACGCTGCCGTTATCGACGATAATGGGAATGTAGATTTCAATAATGGGACCTCATTCAGTTCACCCATAATGGCAGGAGCAATCACCTGTTTGTGGCAATCAAGACCGGAAGTTCCCAATTACTTGATCATGCAATTGGTGAGAGAATCAGCTCATCTCTATAATAATCCGACCAATTTTATGGGATATGGGATCCCCAATTTTGAAGATGCCTATAATGCCTTACAAATTCTTGGAATAGAGAATGAATTTCTTATCAATAATTTTGCACTTTATCCCAACCCGGTCGATACCCAGGTAAACATATCATTTCCACAAGGAATTACCGACGCCCAATTTTCGTTGTATAATGTCTTGGGCGAATTGGTATTGCAAACTGAAATTACTTCAGAACGTAATTATGTTGGAATGGATCATTTGAAAAGAGGAATGTACCTAGTCAGTATTCAATCACAAGGAAAAGCGGTTAGTTTTAAATTAATCAAGCAATAGTGCAAAACAAGATAACCAACCTCTTTCAGATCCAATACCCCATCATTCAGGCGGGAATGATCTGGAATAGCGGTTGGAGATTGGCAAGTGCGGTTAGTAATGCAGGTGCTCTTGGGCTTATCGGAGCAGGATCGATGTATCCGGAGGTGCTTAAAGAACATATTCTTAAGTGCAAAAAGGCTACCGATAAACCATTTGGGGTCAATGTCCCTATGTTATATCCCAATTTAGAGGAGATCATCAAGATCATAGTCGATGAACAGGTGAAGATCGTCTTTACTTCAGCAGGAAATCCGGCAACCTATACCCCTTACCTTAAAGAAAAAGGAATTCTGGTCGTTCATGTGGTCAGTAGTGTGAAGTTTGCTGTAAAAGCACAAGAAGCTGGTGTTGATGCTGTAGTCGCTGAAGGATTTGAAGCCGGAGGACATAATGGTAGGGAAGAGACCACCACATTCACACTGATCCCTATGGTTAAAGAAAATATTTCCATTCCGCTGATCGCTGCGGGTGGGATCGGCAATGGAAGGGGCATGCTGGCAGCGATGGTATTGGGGGCAGATGGAGTTCAGGTGGGAAGTCGGTTTGTAGCCAGTGAAGAATCCAGTGCACATCGCAATTTCAAGGAAATGGTGGTCAAAGCCAATGAAGGAGATACGTCATTAACATTGAAAGAACTGGCTCCGGTTCGATTGCTGAAAAATAAGTTTTATCAGGATCTCATGGAACTCTATAAGAAGAATCCAACAAAAGAGGAACTTATTGCACTATTAGGCAGGGCCAGAGCAAAGAAAGGAATGTTCGAAGGCGATATGGAAGAAGGAGAATTAGAGATCGGCCAGATCTCAGGATTGATCCATGATATTAAACCAGCTAAAGAAATTGTTGAAGATATGATCTTCGAGTTTGAAAAAGCAAAAAAGGAGTTCAACTTATACTAAGAACACCTTTTGGGATTAGAATTCAAGATTGATAATCTTTTTATTCCGATTTATAAATTTCCATAACATTCTTTAATAAGGTGAGACGCCCATGAGTTCTTCTGCTGTCACACGACTATCAGAACAAACGATGTAAAGAATATCCGGATTTTGTCCTTTTGAAAGGTTGTTGAAATAATTTGAGTCAAATTTCAACTTTTTTTCAACCCATTCCCGATTGTTTTTAAAAATCTGTTTAAGATCCATATATATTATTCAATATTCGTTTTTTTTCTTTTCCATGGAGCACTGGAATAATCTCTTGTTCTGGAAGCAGCTTCCCTGTTTTTAACCACCAGGTGGGTTTTGTCCAGTTTTTTACTTCTGTATCCCATTAGGTGGAAGAATTGCTTGGCAAACAACCAGGCTACTTTTCGATTGACGATAAGTGTATCTCGTTT
>JAHEHC010000181.1 GCA_024644805.1 Flavobacterium sp.
TTTCAGATCCTCTACAGATCGAAGATCGGAGTTAGGAGCAACATATATTCCCCAGATCAAGGGTGATCGCACAAAAACCTGTACGATCTTGACCTCATTTCCCTGATGAATATTCCGTACGATCCCTTCCGTTAGAATGACTGCCATGTCGATTTCATTCTCATGTAGGGCCTTACACATTTGTCCAGTTCCGCCATAATAGTCATTCCATCTCAGGTTGATATCTTGAGTTTGGTATTCCTTATTCCTCAATGTAAGATACCAAGGCAAATTAAAGTGTTCCGGGACACCTCCAATTCTAAAATTCTTCATGGATCAATGTTCTACCAATTTCAATAAAGTATATTCAATAAGCTGGTCAATGGTTTGCATTGGATTCTTGCTAAAAGTACCATCTGCTCTGTTTGCAATTATCGCGTTTAGTGAAAGTGCCTCATGACCCAATAATTTGGACAACCCATAGATCACTGAGGTTTCCATTTCGAAATTGGTGATCTTATGCCCTTTATATTTGAAATTGTCCAGCTTCATATTCAATTCAGGATCTTCCAATGGAAGCCTAAGCACCCTTCCCTGTGGGCCATAGAATCCGCCTGCAGTAGCCGTTATCCCTTTGAAAACCTTTTCACTATCAAATTGGGCTTCAAGTTCTTTGCTGTTTTCAATAAAGATAGGCCTTGCCTTTTTTGGGCTCCAATTCGTGTATTCTATGAAGGCATTCTCTAAATCCGGATTACATATGGAATCGATCTTATAATAATGCAACATACCATTCAGATCCAATCCATGAGTTCCGATCACAAATGAATCAACCGGAATTTCCTTTTGTAGCGAACCAGATGTTCCGATCCTGATTAGCTTGATCGATGATAGCTGCTCCTTTTCTTTTCTTTTGATTAGATCGATATTTACCAATGCATCCAGCTCATTAAGAACAATATCAATATTATCTGGTCCGATGCCTGTAGAGATGACTGAAATTCTTTTCCCTTTATACAAACCGGTTTGAGTCTTGAATTCCCGCTTTTGAATACTTAACTCAACGGAATCAAAATGCTTTGTGATCTGTTCAACTCTAAATTGATCTCCCACGAGAAGCACCGTATCTGATATATCCTCTGGTTTTAAGTTAAGGTGATAGACACTGCCGTCTTGATTTAATATTAACTCCGATTCTTTGATCATTGATTTGTTTTATAAAATTATTTAATCATCCTCCAACCCGTTTTACCTTAAATCCCATATTCTTCAAAAACTCCATGATCCTATCCCTGAAATCTCCCTGAATGATGATCGCATCAGCTTTAAAACTACCCCCAACACTAAATTGTTTCTTGATCATACTGGTTAGTTCCTTGAAATCTGAATTGGTTCCAGTATAGCCATCAATGATGGTTATGGGTTTCCCTTTTCGTTTTTCATATTTGCAGATCAATGGATCATTTGAAATCCATAGAGTAGTATCCTCATTATGATCATCTTTATCCTCGGTTTGTTCATGATCGGGGAACAGGTTCTTTAATTGATCTTTTAAATCCATTACATCAATCCGATTTCGACCAAGCGTTGATGTAGAAATTCACCAGCAGTGATATCATCAAATGCCTTTGGATGCCTTTCATCTATGCATTCTTTCAAACAATCCAATTTCATGTCACTTCTAGGATGCATAAAGAAGGGAATGGAATACCTTGGGGTTCCCCATTGTTCTTTGGGTGGGTTGACCACTCTGTGTATTGTTGAACGCAGTTTGTTGTTGGTATGTCTTTCCAACATATCTCCAACATTGACCACGAGATCACCTTCTTCTGGAATGGCATCCAACCAAACACCGTCTTTTCTTAACACCTGCAGTCCACCAGCCGATGCACCCATCAATAAAGTGATCAAGTTGATATCGCCATGTGCGCCTGCACGAACTGCACCTTTGGGCTCTTTTGTGATGGGAGGATAGTGAATGGGTCTGAGAATACTATTCCCATCGGTGACCCAATGATCGAAATAAAATTCATCAAGTCCAATGTATAATGCCAGGGCTCTTAGCACATAAATACCCGTTTTCTCAAGTTTTCTATAGGCTAAAAATCCAACTTCATTGAAAGTTGGTTGTTCTTTGACCATCACATTTTTTGGATATTCATCTGGAAGATCAGCATTTTCACTGATCTCCTGTCCGAAATGCCAAAACTCCTTCAGATCACCTTCCTTTTTACCTTTGGCGTGTTCTTTACCAAATGATATATATCCGCGTTGCCCGCCAAGTCCTTCAATCTCGTATTGACCCTTTATGGATTCAGGAAGGGCAAAAAAGTCCTTGACCTCTTTGTATAGGCTATCCATAAGGGAATCATCCAAAAAATGATTCTTTACCGAAGCAAATCCAATTTCGGAATAGGCATTTCCAATTTCATCGACAAATTTCTTTTTTCGTTTTGGATCTTCCGATATGAAATCGGCCAGATCGACACTAGGTATATTCGTCATGAGAATTAAATTTATTTACAAATATACCAAATTCAAAGTGTATGGCATAAGATAAAAAAAGCCTTAAAAAGCTTACTATAAAAAG
>JAHEHC010000182.1 GCA_024644805.1 Flavobacterium sp.
AACGATATCGGCAGCATGCTCCTCGTCTTCTATTTTCTTTATTACCTTTTTCTGAATGTCCTCATCGAGTTCGGCTACAATATCAGCGGCATCATCGGTATCCATTTCTTGAAGCTCCTCGGCAATTTCCTTTGGAGACAGGTTATCCAAAATGCTTTCCCGAACATCTTCATCCAATTCCATCAAGGCCTCAGATGTGATCTCGCTTTCCAGTAATTTGATGAGATAGGTGGCCTCATCGGCCTTTAATTCTTCGATTATTTCGGCAATATCAGCGAAGTGAATATCAGACAGCAGTTCTTTCAACTCATTACCATTATCTTGGTTTATGAGTTGCTCAACCTGCTGAATAAATTCATCTGTTAGTTGAAATTGCATCGTTCTCCAGTTTTTGAGTCAGTGAAATAAACTGCGGCACAGAAAGTTGTTCCGGGCGCAGACCAAAGATAGTATCTTCTTTTAACTTATCGGAGATATTGAAGGTTTTTAAACTGTTTCTAAGTGTTTTTCTTCGTTGTTGAAACGCTGTTTTCACCACCTTGAAAAAGAGGTTTTCATCACATTCCAGTGAATGGTTTTCTTTTCTCCTTAATCGTAAAACACCACTATCTACTTTGGGAGGAGGATTAAAAACCGAAGGGGAGACCGTGAACAGATATTCGGCATGATAGAATGCCTGAACCAAGACCGAAAGAATACCGTAAGTCTTTGAACCTTCTTTTTCACAGATCCTTTTCGCGACCTCTTTCTGGAACATTCCACAGAATTCCGGGATCTGATCTCTCCTTTCCAACGCCTTGAAAAGGATCTGACTGGAAATGTTGTAGGGGAAATTTCCAATGATGGCAAATGGTTCTTGCTGAAAAACTTCAGTAGGATCAAATTTTAGAAAATCTGCCTGAATGATGTTGATATCATCATCGGAAAAATTTTGTCTAAGATATTCCACCGATTCCCGATCGATCTCGATCACCGATAGCTGAATGTCCTTTTGAAGCAGGTGTTTTGTTAGAATCCCCATTCCTGGACCAATTTCCAAAACGTACCTATAGTTTTTTAGAGTAAGTGCATCACCAATTTTCCGAGCAATATTCTCATCGGTCAAGAAATGCTGACCTAAATACTTTTTAGCTCTTACTCTTTGATTCATTAGTGTTCACTTACAATTTCTAATTCGGTTCGGAATGCAACAAATTTCCCTTCAAATGGTTTGCTTTGGGAACGTAATATTTCAGCATCTTCATTGTAATATCGCTTTAACATCTCTTTACTTTCGGTGGTATATTGTACCGAATAGGTATACCCTCCCATTTCTTCCTCAACCAGTACCTTGGTCATTAAAGCCTTGGTGAATTTACCGGTTGACAGCATCTGCGGGATGTGTTCTTTCTGCATCCAATCCAACCAATTATGGTGGATGTCCTCATCGATATTGATGGTCACATTGTAAATTATCATAGTTAGGATTTAAGCTGAATTGTCATTCGATCGCATCACCTCGCAATGCTCTGAATTTCTTTTGAGCATCGACATAGAAAATACTATCTGCAAAATTAAAAATGATCAATTCGTAATATTCTTTTGCCTTTTCGACCTGATCCAAGTGCTTTTCATACAATCGTGCCAACCGATAATGAGCATCGTCGGCCAGGATATCTTCCTTATAGAATTCAATTAGTTTTAAATAGCTGCTTTCAGCAAGTTCAAATTTAAATTGATTTTCGTAGATCTCACCAAGTTTTAACAGGGCCTCATCTTCGATCATTTCTCCTTTATGTTGGGTCAGGACCTCTTTAAGAATAACGATAGCTTCATCATTCTTTCTTTGGTGAACCAACAGATCGGCTCTGGCATATTTCTTCAAGGCTGTTTGAGTTGAATCTTCCAGTGAATTGTCCTGTATGATCAGACTGAGTTGCATGGCATCGTTTGCAATGAGTTGTGAAGCCGATTTCTTTAGCACATCCAGCTGGATTTTAGCCCAGGTGAAATCGCCCTTAAAATAGCTGGTCCTGGCCACCTTGAATCGGGCTTCCTGTGCAAGAACATCATTCTTCAAAGTCTTTTGGATCTGAGAATAATAGATCAGTGCCTCATTGAATTTCTCATCATAGACCAGAATATCGGCCAATTTCATTTTAACTCGAGCCATCTGATGTCTGTTCAGAGGTTCATCCAATAGTTTTCTAAGGTTGGTTATTGACTCCTCTTTTTTACCAAGACTGAAGGTTAGAAAATGGTTATAATCAATCTGCAATAAATAGGTCTCCTTGCCTTTTCCATATTCATTCAGTAAGGCTTCATATCGATCAGCAATACTCTGATAGTCTTCTTCTTGCGCCGTATTTAATGCGATCTTCATCGAATATTGATGCCCTTCCAATCTGGTTTCAGGGGTAGATGAATTCTCAATGATAAAATTGACAATTTCATTTGCGTCCTCATAATATTCATTGGCAATTGCAATTAGTGCCAACTCGAACATACTGTTAATATCCCCGTCTTCCATTCTTTTATATATGGCCTTCTCTTGGGTAAAAGCCTTCTTATAATCCATTT
>JAHEHC010000022.1 GCA_024644805.1 Flavobacterium sp.
ATGATCGTTGATCTTTAATTTCAGCATGTAAAATTATTATGAATGATTTCCGTTCAAAAGTATACCTTTGTGTTGTAAGTTGAAAATAGATGAACAAAACGTTTTTACTATTTATTTTTCTGTTGGTCTCAGGCACGGTGTTCTCACAAACAGGGACTGGTGATACCACTACCAAGAAAGAAAAAAAAGAAAAACCATCCATAACACTTTACAAGATCATTTCTGCTCAGCGTGATACCACATATGTTGATACCACTTTGAGTATGGAGAAAATGTATCGATTCAATTATTTGAGAAGAGATGCTTTCGAATTGCTTCCATTCGCCAATATTGGTCATACCTACAATCAATTGGCTTATTCGTTTGACAAGCAGAATCTAAAACCCTTATTTGCAGCTCAATCTCATCATCACAATTATATGGAGATCTCAGACATGAGCTATTATCATATTCCAACCCCATTGACCGAACTTTTTTATAAAACAGCCTTCAATCAAGGACAACAATTGGATGCTTTTTTTACGATCAATACTTCCCAACAGTTCAATTTTTCATTAGCTTATAAAGGAGTGAGATCTCTGGGTCAGTATCAGAGTAATCTGGCCAGTACCGGGAATTTCAGATTTACTTCCCATTATTTCACCAAGAATAAAAGATATACCATCAAAGCTCATATTGCAGCACAGGATATCCTTAACGAGGAGAATGGAGGGCTTCAGGCCAGTTCGATCCCACTTTTTATTAATGATGTTTCCGATTTTAAAGATCGCGGAAGATTGGATGTGAATTTCGAAGATGGAGAGAATAAATTAGAGGGTCTGCGGTTCTACGGAGAACATGAATATAAGCTTATACGAAGGAAAGATAGCACTTCTCAAAATGAGCTGACACTTGGGAATATCATTAGCTACGAAGATAAATTCTATCGCTACAGACAGGCGAATCCCTATAGTGGATTTGGGCCGTCCTATAAGACGCAGGACCTGAATACCAAAGTGAAAATGGAAGACATGAACATTCAAGGCTATGTTCGTTATAAAAATGATATCCTTGGTGATCTGAGTGCATTTATCGGTTATACGGATTATAATTATGGGTACAATTCGGTTTTGATCCTCGATGATGGGCGTATCACGAATCGATTGAAAGGGAATTTGGTGCAAGCCGGCGCTACCTATGAAAAGGAGTACAAGGGATTTCAATTATACGGAAAGGGGGCCATAAATATCTCTGGCGATCTCGATGCAAATGTCCTGCAAGCAGGAGCTTCCTTTAATTATAAAGATGAACATCAGGTCAAAGCTGAGATCAACATCCATTCTGTAGCCCCCAATTTCAATTTCCTGCTGTATCAAAGCGATTACGTTAACTACAATTGGCAGAACGATCTTAACAATGTCAAGACCCAGCAACTAAAATTTGAACTGAAATCCGAAAAATTCCTGGATGCCACGGTAGAATATACCGGGATCGACGACTACACCTATTTTGCCATCAAAGCGAACGATTCGACTCCAACACCGCATCAAAACGCTGACAGGGTCGATTATTTGAAGATCAAATTGGAGAAGGAATTCCGATATAAAAAGTTTGCATTGGCCAATACCATCATATACCAGGAGGCATTATCAGGAGAAAGCGCGTTCAATGTGCCTCAGGTCATAACACGAAACTCCTTATACTATCAAGACGAATGGTTTAAAAAGGCCATGTTCATGCAAACGGGGGTAACCTTCAAGTATTTCACAAAATACAATATGAATGCCTACGATCCTGTTTTGGCTGAATTCTATGTGCAGAATGATGATGAGTTAGGAGGATTTCCATTGGTGGATCTGTTCTTCAATGCCAAAGTACGGCAGACGCGTATCTTTTTTATTTATGAACACATCAATTCCCTGTTCACAAGTAAGAATGAATATTTCTCGGCACCGGGATATCCCTACAGGGATGCTGTGATACGTTTTGGAGTCGTCTGGAACTTCTTCTTATGATCAATCCCTGAGCAGTCCTCTTGAGATAACTATCTTTTGGATCTCTGATGTTCCCTCATAGATCTGGGTGATCTTGGCGTCACGCATCAGGCGTTCTACATGATATTCCTTCACATAACCGTTTCCACCATGTATTTGAACAGCTTCAATTGTCACATCCATAGCAACCTGTGATGCATAGACCTTGGCTATGGCACTACTCATATCATAACTGTTGCCCTGATCCTTATCCCAAGCCGCTTTCAATACCAGATGTCGTGCAGCTTCGATGTGGGTATGCATGTCGGCCAGTTTGAATGCGATGGCCTGATGATTGCAGATCTCGGTTCCAAATGCCTTGCGGACCTTAGAATAATCCCGAGCCAATTCATAGGCACCACTAGCGATTCCCAATGCCTGAGAAGCAATTCCGATCCGTCCTCCGTTCAAGGTCTTCATGGCAAATTTAAATCCGAATCCATCCTCACCAATACGATTTTCCTTAGGAACTTTCACATCGTTAAATATCAGGGAGTGGGTGTCACTTCCACGGATCCCGAGTTTATCCTCTTTTGGACCGATCTCAAAACCATCCCATCCTTTTTCAACGATAAAGGCATTGATCCCATGATGTTTTTTCTCTCTATCGGTCTGTGCGATCACCAAATGATAATCGGCCGAACCACCATTGGTGATCCAGTTCTTTGTACCATTCAACAAATAATGATCTCCTTTATCGATCGCTGTTGTCCTTTGTGAGGTAGCATCACTTCCGGCTTCTGGTTCACTAAGACAGAAAGCCCCCAGTTTCTCACCCGTTGCAAGCTTGGTCAGGTATTTCTGTTTCTGATCTTCAGAACCAAAAGCCTGCAATCCGTAGCAGACCAACGAATTGTTCACCGACATCACCACACTGGCAGAAGCATCGATCTTTGATATCTCTTCCATGGCCAAAGCGTAGGATATCGTATCCATTCCACCTCCTCCATACTTTGGATCAACCATCATTCCCATGAATCCCATTTCACCCATCATCTTAACTTGTGCAGCTGGGAATTCCTGATTGGTATCTCGTTCTATTACACCGGGCAATAGTTCATGTTTAGTAAAATCGCGAGCCGCATCGCGAATCATTATATGTTCTTCTGTAAGACTGAAATCCATGGAGTACTGTGTTTAATTTTCAATATAAGTGTTAGCAAAGATACCGTTTAAATCCTTAATCTCAAATAGCACTTTTGATGGTTTCTTTTAGATTGTTACTGACCTGAATAGTATCTTTATCCAAATGAATTAACGAGTTGAAGAAGAATAGTTATTTTGTCATAGGTGTGATGAGTGGTACCTCTTTGGATGGTATCGATCTTGCCTATTGCACATTTAGAAGAACTGAAGACGGGCTATGGAAATATGAATTTTTGGAAACTGAAACCTTTGCCTATCCTGAATTTTGGCAAATCAAACTAAAAAAAGCGATACAGCTTTCAATGGAACAGTTGAAGGTCCTGGATCGGGATTACACCAACTATCTTTCGGAAGTGATCCTGAGATTTTTGGACAAGAGACCGATAGAATCTGTAGATGCCATCTGCAGTCATGGTCATACCATAATCCATCAACCCGAAAAGGGGATCACTTTGCAAATAGGCAATCGACCAGAATTGGCAAAATTAACCAATCAAAGGATCGTTTGTGATTTTAGAGTGCAGGATGTTCAATTGGGCGGACAAGGTGCCCCATTGGTTCCCATAGGGGATCAATTATTATTCAGTGAATATGATCACTGTCTCAATCTCGGGGGATTTGCAAACATCTCACATGAAGAAGCAGGTAAACGGATCGCCTATGATATTTGTCCGGTAAATATCGTTCTCAATCATTATGCTCATAAATTGGGCTTGAGATACGACGACAATGGAAAAGAGGCAGCTGGTGGAAAGATCGACTATTCCTTACTCGAAAAGTTGAATGATCTAAAATTTTATTGTCAAGATCCGCCAAAATCATTGGGGTTGGAATGGGTAATCACCAATATTTTTCCACTGATTGATTCTGCTGAACTTAGAATTCAGGATATCCTTCGGACCTATATCGAACATATTGCCATTCAATTATCAACCGAAATTAAAAAGAACAGTTCTGTACTGTTAACCGGAGGAGGGGTCTTTAATTCCTTTTTGATCAAAAGACTAAAAGAAGTTAGTAAAGCAACTTTGGTGATTCCCGATGAACGACTGATCGAATATAAGGAGGCCCTGATCTTCGGGCTACTTGGAGTGTTGAGAATGCGTAATGAGAATAACTGTTTGGCCAGTGTCACAGGAGCTGAAAAAGATCATTGTTCAGGGTTAATATTTAATCATTAATACCCGTTTCAGATATTTGCTAATTGATATTTTTCATTATATATTCACCAATTAATTGGAACATAGTATTACGTTCCTATTTTAGGTCAAGAACTCACCATTTGATATAACACTTTATGGAATCGATCATCATCCTAATTTTTGTAATTGGATACCTGTCAATCACCTTAGAACACCCCTTAAAATTAGATAAAACAGTACCTGCTCTGATTATGGCAGCTCTGATCTGGGCGGTGTTGGCCATTGGGTTTCATAGTGGATGGTTCAGTGTTGTAGACACCCATGATAGTGTGTTCAATTTCCTTACGGGCGGTGATGAAGCCATGCATGGTTTTGAGAATACGCTCCTGCATCATTTGGGAAAGACCTCCGAAATTCTTGTCTTTTTGATTGGTGCCATGACCATTGTTGAGATCATAGATCTTCATCAGGGATTTGCTGTTTTGAAACAAGCGGTCAAGACCAAGAGTAAAACGAAATTGTTATGGATCATCGGGATATTGGCCTTTATATTATCGGCCATAATCGATAACCTTACTGCTACGATCGTGTTGGTGACACTACTCCGAAAATTAATCCACATGAGGCATGAACGGATCTGGTATGCTGCTATGGTGGTAATAGCTGCAAATGCCGGAGGAGCCTGGTCTCCAATTGGTGATGTAACTACCACCATGTTATGGATCGCCAATAAGGTATCAGCATTAGGTCTGATCGAGATGGTCATTATACCATCTGTGGTATGTTTTGTGGTTCCATTCTTAATTGCAAGTAGGCTGAAAGTTTTCAAAGGACAAGTTGAGATCGACACTACAATGGAAAACGGGGATTCAAAGTTGTTGAGCAGCAAGACCATGTTGTTCTTGGGACTTGGTATGATCGTTTCAGTACCGATATTTAAAACCCTTACCCATCTGCCTCCTTATGTTGGAATGATGCTGGCTTTAGGGGTGGTATGGTTGGTTTCGGAATACATCCATCCCGAGGAAGATTTTTCCAGTTCCAGACGTCATTTGTACTCTACACACAAGGCCTTGTCCAGAATAGAAATTTCTAGCATATTGTTCTTCTTAGGTATCTTGATGGCTGTAGCAGGACTTGAGGCTTTGGTCTATGGAGTGGTGAATGGAGAAGAGGTGGGTACATTGCGCTATCTGGCCGAACAACTTCAGGGGGCAATACCCAATCAGGATGTCGTCGTGATACTACTGGGTATTTTGTCGGCAATAATCGATAATGTTCCATTGGTTGCAGCATCGATAGGCATGTATGACTCTCCGATCGATTCTGTACTTTGGCATTTTATAGCCTATTCGGCAGGAACGGGTGGTAGTATGTTGATCATTGGATCCGCCGCAGGTGTTGCTGCAATGGGAATGGAGAAGATCGATTTTATTTGGTATCTGAAAAAAGTCGCCTGGATCGCTTTTGCCGGTTTCATCGTAGGAGCAGCTGTCTTTTTACTCATTGAAAGGGTATTATTTGTTTAGAAATAACAATTTCTACATTCTTATACCGTTATTCATACAAATCTAATTAACCTACTATGGATCACATGTTTATACAAGATATTACCACTCAAAATCTTGAGGTAGTACCAGAAGAAAAGGCCCTGTCGATCATGGATCTGATCTTTAACGGCGGACTCCCAGGACAGATTATCATTGGAGTTTTATTTGTGCTTCTTTTCGTAGCGATCTATTTATACTTCGAAAGATTATTTGCTGTTAAGGCTGCTTCAAAACTGGATAGGAACTTCATGGATCAGATCAGAGAGCATGTTGCAAAAGGAAATATTCAGGCTGCAAAAATATTATGCGTTCAACAGAATTCACCGGTTTCAAGACTTACGGAAAAAGGGATCGCCAGAATAGGGTCTCCCTTAGACGATATCAATACTGCAATTGAGAATGCTGGCAGGCTGGAAGTATACAAACTGGAAAAGAATGTAGGGATACTTGCCACCATTGCTGGTGCTGCACCCATGATCGGTTTCTTAGGAACGGTAATAGGAATGGTGTTGGCATTTCACCAATTGGCAACAAGCAGCGGGCAACCAGAAATGGGCAGTCTGGCGGAAGGGATCTATACGGCAATGACCACAACTGTTGCTGGCTTGATCGTAGGGATCATTGCCTATATAGGATACAACCATATTGTGGTGAAGACCGACAAGGTGATCCATCAAATGGAAGCCACCGCAGTCGACTTTTTAGATCTATTAAATGATCCTGCAGAATGAATTTGAGAGGAAGAAATAAAATCAATCCCGAATTCAGTATGAGTTCCATGACCGATATTGTATTTCTGTTATTGGTGTTCTTTTTATTGACATCACCTGCAATCGCCCCCAATGCATTGGACCTGATCTTGCCAAAAGCAAAGGGAAAGACCACTCAGGTCCAAAAAGCCTCCGTTAGCATAACGAAAGCGGGAGCCTACTACATCAATAATGAACGTGTAAGTGAGTACAATATCGAAGAAGAATTGAACAAATTATTATCTGGCCAATCAGAGCCAACGATCATTTTACGAGCCGAAGAGGGAGTTCCTATTGAAGATGCGGTTTTCGTTATGGATATAGCGAACAAGAACAACTTTAAGGTTGTATTGGCCGTACGTCCTGATTAGATAGGTGTTTCAACCCTTTAGATTAGTTTCTATATTTAATTTTATCAGAGCATTTTTCAATATCTTTATAGCTTAAAAATTTTGCTATGAATAAGTTACTAGTACTACCCTTTTTATCCTTTGTTTTATTAATAGGTTGTGATCAAAAAACACAGCGATCTGAAGATCTTTCTTTTAAAGAAAAATACCCACACGATTTCATGTTTATGCAACGGGCGTATCCTTCAGGAGAGATCAAGACCGATGCCTATGCCAATGCCATTCGCTGGAAAAAACAACAATTACAGAATACTCGTTATAGTGCCCCTTGGGAATTTGTAGGACCGGTGAATGTCGGCGGAAGGATCACCGATATTGAGATTCCGATCGATCAGGCACAGACCTACTATCTTGGAGCAGCTTCCGGTGGTATTTTCAAGACCACCGATGCCGGAGCAACCTGGACCCCAATTTTCGATGATCAGGAAATGCTTTCCATAGGTGATATGGAGATATCAAAGAACAATACCGACCTGATCTGGGTGGGTACCGGTGAGGTAAATGCAGGTGGAGGATCCCTGGCCTATGATGGAGATGGTATCTATAAAAGTTCCGATGGCGGAGCGAACTGGGAGGTCAAAGGACTACCCGATGCGGGAAGTATCGGGAAAGTGTTGATCGATCCCAATGACGATCAGACCTTGTTCGTTGGAGCAATGGGACCTTTATTCAGAAATGACAATAACAGAGGAGTTTATAGAACTATAGATGATGGAGATACCTGGGAGCAGGTATTATTCGTAAGTGATTCTACCGGGATCATCGATATGGCCATTCATCCTTCAAATGGCGATATTGTCTACGCTGCCAGTTGGGAAAGGATCAGAAGGCCCAACAACCGTCAATATGGCGGAGAGACCTCAAGGATTTATCGAACCACCGATGGAGGCGATAACTGGTCCGAACTCACGAACGGATTACCGAATACACCTTCACAAAAAGGAAGGATTAGTATCGATATCTCACAATCGAATCCCAATGTGGTCTATGCCAGTTATGCAACAGCTTCTGGAAGTATGCAAGGAGTATACAAGACAGTAGATGGTGGAGATACCTGGACCGAAGTGAATTCCAGCGATATAGGAGATACGCCATACGAATGGTGGTTCGGCGGATTGTTTGTAGATCCAACCGATGAGAACACCTTATACTACCTTGGATTTACCAATTATAAATCGATTGATGGCGGAACCAGTTGGAGTGATACATTTCCCGGTGTCCATGTAGATCAACATGCCTTGGCATTCAATGTTTCGGCATCCGGAGAAGTTCTATTGGGGAATGATGGGGGATTGTATAAAAGTACGAATAGCGGTGCTTCATCGGTCAAGGACCTTACCTTGCCCATCACCCAATTCTATAGATTTCACGTAGATGCTCAGAATTCAAATAAAATATACGGGGGCTCTCAGGATAATAGTACGATCCGTACGGTAACTGGAGGAGATAATAATTGGAATGTTATCTATGGAGGTGATGGATTTCAACCACTGGTCGATCCAACGAATACCAATGTGATCTATGCGCTATCCCAACGAGGGAATCTGGGAAAGTCAACCAATGACGGGGCCTCATTCTTTAATGCCATGAGTGGTATTTCTGGAGCAGACCCTAAGAATTGGGATACTCCGATCACCTTCGATCCGAATGATTCACAAACCCTGTTTTATGGTTCAAATCGGGTCTATAAGACCACCAACGCTGCCGGGAACTGGACTGCAATTAGCCCGGACCTTTCGAATGGGCCCCATTCCGGAAACCTGGCATTTGGAACCGTCACTTCCATTAGCGTGTCCCGTTACAATAGCAATGTGATCTATGCTGGTACCGATGACGGAAATGTTTGGGTTACACAAGATGGAGGATCCAACTGGACCGATATCTCCGGATCCTTGCCCAATCGTTGGGTGACCAAGGTGAAAGCAAGTCCTTTCGACGTCAGTGAGGTGTTTGTGACCTTATCTGGATATCGTTTTGGGGAGGACAACGGTCATGTTTATCATAGCGATGATTTTGGAGCTACCTGGACCGATATCTCTACGAATCTACCCGATATCCCGGTCAATGATATTGAGATGGGAGGATTATTCGGGTATTATTTAGCCACTGATATAGGGGTCTTTCAAACCGACAATATTGGAGGAGATTGGCTACCGTTTGGCGATGGGTTACCCTCAGTAGTGGTGAACGATCTGTTTCTGGAAAGTATTTTTTCTGAAGATCTGTATGCAGCAACTTATGGACGTTCCAGTTATAAGATCTCGATAGGAAACCTGGGAGTGGAAGATTATCCAATGGAAGAGATCACCATCTATCCCAACCCGGCTTCAGATCATGTTAATGTTTCATTTCCCAATGGAGCATTTATCGGTATGATAGAGATTTTCGATCAGACCGGAAAGAAAGTAACTTCAAAGGCGATCTCAAACGATCAGAATGAAGTGCGGATCAATTTGAATGGGATTTCAACAGGGCTATATTTTATGAATATAGATTCAGGGAATGCTATGATCTCAAAGAAATTATTGGTGAAATAATCTTGATCTAACTATTAATTACGAAGAATCCTTAAGCTGGCTATTTTCCCAGCTGCCCATGTATCAAAGAATTGGTGCCGCCGCTTATAAGGTGGATCTGTCCAATACCTTGAAGCTATGCGCTCATCTCAAACAACCTCAGGAAGGATTTAAGTCAATTCATGTTGCAGGCACCAATGGGAAGGGATCTACCAGTCATATGCTGGCCTCGATCTTCCAGGAGGCAGGATATAAGACCGGCTTGTATACCTCCCCTCATTTAAAGGATTTCAGAGAGCGCATTAAGATCGATGGGAAGATGATCCCCAAGAAGAATGTGGTCTCTTTCGTAAAGGAACATAAATCCTTTTTTGAAGAGAATGAGCTATCATTTTTCGAGATGACCGTTGGTTTGGCTTTCGACCACTTCAATAATGAAAAAGTCGATATCGCGATCATAGAAGTAGGATTGGGTGGCAGACTGGACAGCACCAATGTCATACAGCCTGAATTATCGATCGTCACCAATATTGGATTGGATCATACACAATTCTTAGGAACTACTTTGGCAGAGATCGCAGGTGAAAAAGGAGGAATAATTAAACCAAAGATTCCTGTGATCATCGGAGAAAGCAATACGGAGACCAAACCCGTATTCGATAAGATAGCCAATATGTTGAACAGTCCTATATATTATGTAGATCAGGAAGAATCAATAGATTTTACAACCGATCTAAAAGGAAGCTATCAGAAGAAGAATGTTAGAACGGTACTTTCATCTGTACGACAATTGAATGAAATGGGATGGAATATTTCTGAAGAAGTCCTAAATAAGGGGTTAATGAATACCGTGAGTAATACCGGATTATTGGGAAGATGGCAGCAATTGAAGCAATCTCCAAAGGTGATCTGTGATATTGCACATAATGCAGAAGGGATCCAGGAAATAGTAAGACAACTTAAGGACCAAACTTATGATGAATTGCACATGGTGCTGGGCTTCGTCAATGATAAGAACTTAGACAAGGTTCTGCCATTATTTCCGAAGGAGGCCCATTACTATTTCTGTAAACCGAATATTGAAAGAGGACTTGATGAACATGAGCTCCTTAAAAAGGCAGAGCAATTTAGGATGGGAGGAGAGGTATTCAGATCGGTAGAAGAAGCCTATCAAGAAGCCCTTAAAAGATCTGCTCCAGACGATCTGATCTATGTTGGAGGGAGTGCTTTTGTTGTAGCTGAAATTGTGTGAATTTTTAATTTATTTGTTTGTAAGGAATAAAAACTAAGTTATATTTGCATCCTCTAATAGAGGGCGCTTAGCTCAGTTGGTTCAGAGCACCTCGTTTACACCGAGGGGGTCGGGGGTTCGAATCCCTCAGCGCCCACATCAATCACCATCCCAATACAGAAATGTACTGGGATTTTTATTTAGAACGTAGATAATTTATTTTCTTAAGTGAAGAATAAAAATAACAGAACAAGCGAAGCTTGTGTTGGGATGGTAGTTGTAGGAGAGGACGATCAGGGATCACTTGAGTAATCCCTATTATATTTTCTAATTTTGTAATTGCCTTGTACCAGTTTTAAAATAGTGGTATTTTTGCCACATAAATGGGTCATTAACTCAGTTGGTTCAGAGTGTTACCTTGACAGGGTAGAAGTCACTGGTTCGAATCCAGTATGACCCACATCAATCACCATCCCAATGCAAAAATTGCATTGGGATTTTTTATTTTTAAACGTTGAAAACTTGTTTTCATAAGTGTAGAAAATAAAAAACAACAACAAAAGCTTTGCTTTTGTTGGGAAGGTAGTTGCAGCTGAGGTTCTTATCTGGATCAGGGAAGTAATCTAAAAAATTTAAATATTTATAGTAGATCCAAAATCCGCTCCAAGGCCATGCCTCTGGATGCTTTTATTAGAATAGTACAATTTTCAAACGACCTGTTCTGTAGATGTTCTTTAAGTCTGTCAAAATCGGCAAATTTATGGGTATCGCTATTGGTAGAGTTCGTTTTGGAAAAATTTTCTCCGATCAGGTAGTATTTGCCCAGTTTGTTCTCATCAAGATAATTGGTGATATTTTGATGTTCTTTTTCGGCATGGGTGCCCAGTTCGAACATATCTCCAAGGAAAAGAACCTTATTCTCACCTTTAAGCTGTTTAAAGGTCTCCAGAGCTGCCATCATACTGGTAGGATTGGCATTATAGGCATCCAATATGATCCTGTTACTTCCTTTCTCAATGATCTGCGAGCGATTGTTCTCAGGGATGTAGTTTTCAATAGCAAATTTTATCTGTTTCGCTTCCACCTTAAAATAATCACCTATTGCAATAGCTGCTGCGATATTGTGAAAGTTATAGATTCCGATCAAATGGGAATGTATGGTACAGTCCTTATATTTTACGATCAGTTTATGAGAGGCATCCAGTAGTTTTACATTGCAATCCTGCTCCTCATCACCGAATGTAAATCGCTTCATGCTTTTCGATAAGGCCATTTGTTTTGGATCATTACCATTCACAAAGACCATTTTCTCATTCTGATAGAGATTCTTGTAGAGTTCTGTCTTTCCCTGTATCACACCTTCCAAACTTCCGAAGCCTTCGAGGTGTGCTTTCCCGAAGTTTGTGATATAGCCATAATCAGGCTCGGCGATCCTACATAAGGCATCGATCTCACCTAAATGATTGGCTCCCATCTCGACAACTGACATCTCAGTTTCCGAATCTATGGAAAGCAGGGTCAAAGGCACCCCTATATGATTGTTGAAATTACCTTGAGTAGCAATTGTATTGAACTTTTGTGCCAATACGGTTCCTATAAGCTCTTTGGTTGTGGTCTTACCATTACTGCCGGTCAATGCTATTACTGGAATATCACATGACTTTCTGTGAAAATTGGCGAGTTTTTGCAGTCTTCTTAATGCATCGTTGCAGAGTATGGTCTCCCCGGTGTTCTTATGATACTTGATCTGATCGATCACCACCTTTAAGGCCCCCTTGTCCAGGGCCTCCTGTGCAAACTCATTTCCGTTGAAATTATCTCCTTTAAGAGCGAAGAACAAACATCCCTTGGTGATCTTTCGGGTATCGGTACAGATACCGCTGCTCTTCAAAAATAGCTGATGGAGTTCCTTTAATTTCATAAACTCAAAATACAAAAAAAGCCCTGAACTATCAGGGCTTTTTTAAATATTATAAACTATTTAGTTTCTTGGTCTTTTCTTCTGTTTGGCTTTCGAGCCCACTCGCGACATCGCACATCTGAATCCGATATAATCGGTAGCCATATCTTGAGGGAAGTACCTTCTTTGAGCTGGATCCAACCAGTAATCTCTATCCCTCCAGGATCCACCCTTGAAGACTCTTACATTGTTATCAACTAAAGTGGTTCTATTGATGTTCTTATCATATTCGCGAATCATATTACCTGTGCTGTCAGCAGACACAAAGTGCTTCGGTGAGTTGTACATTCTCTTATTGTCCTCAAGAGGCTCATCAAAGTCACTGAATGTTTGGTAATACCTTGTTGAAGGCTTATCACCATCACGGTAATCACGATTATCACTTGTTGAGAAATTGGTTCTCAAATAGGTCTCATTCTCATCAACTGGAACTTGTAGGATCTCTCCGGGTAGATTCCTTGCTATTATTTTACCATTGCTTAAGGTATCATATACAATTGAATCTACAGATACGATCTTTACTTTGCCGTCCTCTCCTATATAGTTCTTAGAATAGACATTTCCTCGATAGTAGTTGAAATCATTGAATTCGTCATCAACAATGGGGCGATAGATATCGGCAACCCATTCTGCAACGTTTCCAGCCATATCATATAATCCGTATTCATTGGGTTCATAGGATTTGACTTCAGCAGTAATATCGGCACCATCATCACTCCATCCTGCAATTCCACCATAATCACCATCTCCCTGTTTGAAGTTGGCTAACTGATCTCCTCTGTCCCTTCTTTTCCCGGAACGGGTATACATACCGTCCCATGGATATTTCTTTCTACCTCTATATACGTTATAACTTCTTAGTTCAACCAAACCTAAAGCGGCATATTCCCACTCGGCTTCTGTTGGGAGACGATACCCCGGTAATAGAAGGCCGTCTTTTCTTTGTATATATAGATCGGTGCTGTCTTTACTTCTTTTCTCTAATGAAGAGGAACGTTTTCCTCCACGGGTGATGGAATCATTACCACCATAGGCCTGTGTTGGAGTTTTCAAATAGGCTTCTGTGTTAAAGATCTCACCAGATCCTATATCGTATCGTGCATTTCTTGCTGTGATACCTTCTTCTTCAAGAATAAGCTCATTCACACGGTCGGTTCTCCAGTCACTAAACTCAACAGCCTGGATCCAACTAACCCCTACAACCGGATAATCGGCATAAGCAGGGTGACGCAAGTAATTGTTCGTCATTACTTCATTATAACCCAACCTGTTTCTCCAGACCAAAGTGTCCGGTAAAGCACCTTCATAGATCTTTCTGTAATTTTCATCCTCGGGTGGGAATACATTTTTTAACCATTCTAAGTATTCGTGATACATCAGGTTAGTTACCTCGGTCTCATCCATATAAAAAGACTGAACGTGCTGCTGATTGGGGGAATTGTTCCAATCATGCATGGGATCATCCTGTACTTTACCCATGGTAAACGTACCTCCTTCAATAAAAACCAATCCGGGGCCGGTTTCTTGTTCTTTTGCTTTGGAATTGTACTGAAAGCCACCTTCCTTGGAATTCATCTTCCATCCGGTCGCTCTTGAGCTACTTTTGTAGTCTCTAGATTTGTTACAACTAATAAATAAGGTCATTGCAGCAATAGCAATGAATAGCTTTAACAGTAACGGTTTTCTTAAGTTCATAGTTTTCAGTTATGAAAAATTGGGTTCGCAATATAGTAATTAACGCGAAAAAGTCAATATTATTTTAAATATTAATGATCTGTTAGTTTTATAAAATTTTAACAACTAACTCACTTGGTAACGATTATTTTTCTGAAATAGTATCTTAAAATATTAATTTAGAATAAAAACATTAGAAATGTAGCTCATACTAAGTGTATATTTGGAGCGTTAAATATTATGATGAAAAAAGCCTTACTTCTCTTAAATATATTCCTCTTACCCCTTGTTATCAATGGACAGGTTAAGCAAATAAAAATTCCTTGGGGTAAAGAATCCAAAACAATAAATAACAATTCCTTTAACAATAATGATGGGGTCAAAGAGCATAAGACCACCTATTCATTGTTGACTTACAAGGATCCGAATATGGAATTGATCTTTAGTGAGCAATGGGAAGATAATGGATATGCAAACGAAAGATCGTTAAAGGTAAGCAATGTTAAATATGGGAGTTTAACGAGTGAAGAGCTGAATAAGGCACGTGATCTGAGGATCCCGGAGAGTCTAAATTATACGATCTTTAGTTCAAAAGCTAGAAATACCATATATACAACGATTTCGATCTCGCCGGTTATCAAGACCAACCTGGGGTACCAAAAAGTGTTGTCGTTCACAATCGATTATACAAAAAGGGGCGCTCAGCCAACAGGAAAAAGAATTCCTATCAGCAATTCGGTTTTAACTACTGGTAATTGGTTCCAATTTAAGGTTGAGAATACCGGAATACATAGGATCGATAAGAATTTTCTTAATGAATTGGGCATGATCACCGATGGGATCGACCCAAGAAACATTAAAATTTATGGGAATGGCGGAAAACCGCTGCCCTTGCTAAATGCTGAAAACAACGATTTCGATCTGGTAGAAAATGCGATTCAAGTGGTTGGAGAGGAAGATGGGGTTTTTAATACAGGAGATTTTATTTTATTCTACGGAATCAGTGTTCGGGGTTATGATGCCGAAAACGACACGAATATGAACCCCTATAGTGACGATTCCTTCTATTTTATTACGATTGGAGACACCCCAGGCATTAGGGTACAACCCATGACAGAACCTTCAGGCACAGCGAACATCTCTATTTCACAATTTCATGACTACGCCTTTCATGAGGAAGATGAATACAGCCCTGCAAAAGTAGGACGAAGATGGTTTGGAAACCGATTTGATATTGAAAGCGAACAACAGTTTGAATTCAATTTCCCCAATATGGTTTCCGGACAACCGATGTTCGTCAAGGTAAAAGCAGGAGCTTCCTCTGAAAGTAACACTTCTATGGCAATTTCAGTTAATGGGACCAGTGTAGATCCCTTAACATTTACACCTATTAATGACCCCACCTTACTTATAACCGATGAATTTGAGGGAGAGATACCAGCCGGAGGGGAAAATGTTGTGATCGATCTGGTCTACAATAATTCCGGAAATCCTGCCAGTATAGCCTATCTGGACTATATAAGCGTTGAAGCATTAAGGCAATTGACCGGGATAGGTAGTCAGATGGCATTTAGGTTTAACGATGTGGCAAATTTGATTGGAATTGGAGAGTATCAAATTAGCAATGCCTCTCAATTCACCCAAGTTTGGGATGTTACGAATATCAGATCAATCTCATCCAAACAGAATTCAGGAGGAGCCTCCAATTTTAGTTTTAAGGCCGATTTGGGTGAACTAAGAGAATATGTTGCAGTGAATCCGGGCGATTATTTAGTGCCTGTCATCGGAGCTCAGACTACAGTACCCAATCAGAATCTGAAGGGAACGATATTTAATAACGCATCCGGAACATTTCAAGATCTTGATCTTTTGATCATCACGTCTCCTTTTCTTATCCAACCCGCATTGCGTTTGGCCAATCATAGAAGGATCATTGATGGTATACAGGTTAAAGTGGTCACAACCGATAAGATCTATAATGAATTTAGCTCCGGAAAGCAGGATATCGGAGCTATTAGAAATTTTGTAAGATATATTTACGAAAATGCTTCTTCTGAGGACAATAGAATCAAATACGTATGCCTTTTCGGGGATACTTCAGTAGATTATAAGGACAGGTTATCCAATAACAACAACATAGTGCCGACATTTCATACGTTATACAGTAACAGTACGTTCACTTCTTTTATGTCAGATGATTACTTTGGAAATATGGATATCAATGAAGGAACCATTGGTCGTAATAATGATGGAATTCCCAATAATGGATCAGACATAGATAAGTTGGACATCGGAATGGGAAGGATCCTGGCCGATGATGTTGGTTTGGCCAACAGAATGGTAGATAAGATCGTGCAATATGAGTCGAAAGAATCCTATGGGAACTGGAGAAACAATTTTGTGCTGATCTCAGACGATGTTGATGAACTTTTCGAATTTAATGCATTGCAGATAAGATTGGATGAGCTGGGAGATGAAGTGTCTGAGGAAAAGCCATTTGTCAATGTTAAGAAGATCCATTGTGATTCCTATCAGCAAGAAACCTCGGCAGGAGGAAATCGATATCCGGAGGTAAATGAGGCCATCATCAATGCGATTGAAGTAGGTGGATTGGTGATCAATTATTTTGGTCATGGTGGTGAGGAAGGATTGGCAAAGGAATTCATCTATACAAAAGGTGCTGCTGAAAATCTTAGGAATAAGAACAGGTATACCTGTTTTATAACGGTAACCTGTGAGTTTACAAAATTTGACAATCCTTTAAGAGAAACTGCAGGAGAGGTTACATACTGGAATCCGGAAGGTGGAGCAATATCCCTGATCACGACTACCCGATCTATTGGTGTATCGGTAGGTGGAGATTTCAATGAATATTTAGCCCCGGAGATATTTGGTTATGGTCTTGATGTACCCAATACACCGGCAGAAGCTGTCAGGGCAGCTAAGAACGAAATTGTCAGCACGAACAGAAGAGTGGTCTTTTATATCGGTGATCCATCGATGCATTTGGCATTCCCCAAACAAAAGATCCGTCTCACGACCCTAAATGGAGTTCCCTTGGAACAGTCAACAGACACATTAAAGGCCTTGAGTAAGGTAAGATTAGGAGGGGAGGTTGTAGATGAGAACGGGTCCCTGCTTTCAAATTACAATGGGATTCTGGAAGCCAAGGTGTATGATAAGAATGTAGAGCGACAAACTTTGGGTAATGATGGGGTTACTGGCAGCAATGGTGAACTTCTGATCATGGATTTCATAACCTTGGGGGAAGGGCTGTTCAACGGTCAGGCCACCGTGACCAATGGCCAATTTGAGTTCGACTTTGTTGTCCCGAGGGATATACAGATCCCTCTCGGAAATGGACGAGTAAGCCTGTATGCTCAGGAAAATAATGCACTGGTCAATCAAACCGGGTTTAATTTGGATCTGAAAGTCGGAGGCCTAAATGAGGATGCTCCGGAAGACAATATTGGACCAACCATTCAATTATTTATGAATGATGAAAGCTTTGTTCCCGGAGGGATTACCAACAAATCACCAATACTCATTGCAAAATTACAGGATGAGAACGGGATCAATACAGCCAGTGGAATCGGTCACGATATTATCGCGACATTGGACGGTGATGAATCCAATCCATTTATAATGAACGAGTATTATCAAGCCGATGTGGATGATTACTCCAAAGGAGTTGTATCGTACAAATTAAGAGATCTGGAAGAAGGATTGCATACCCTTACATTAAGGGCTTGGGATGTCTATAATAATTCAGCAACTGCAGATATTCAATTTATAGTGGCAGGAGATGGTAGCCTGGAGATCACTCGGGTATTGAATTATCCAAATCCTTTTGTTGATTATACCGAATTCTGGTTCAATCATAACCGCCCTTTTGAACCCCTTGAAGTGCAGGTTCAGATTTTCACGGTCACAGGAAAAGTGGTATGGACCAAAAACCAAATAATAACTACCGATGGCTTCCTTTCCAGAGACATTGTTTGGGATGGAAAAGACGATTTTGGGGATCGTATAGGAAAAGGGGTCTATGTTTATAAGATAACCGTAAAATCTACGTTAACTAATCACCGGGTTGAAAAATTCGAAAAACTCGTAATCCTTTAAAAATTAAATTATATTTGTCAAAATTTTATACCTCATGAAGAAAATACTTATCCCAATCCTAATGGGCCTATTAACTTTTAATGTGTCTGCACAAAATGAAGTAATACCAGATCTTGCTAATGATTCAAGAGTTATTACTACGGGAGTGCCATTTGTTTTAATTGCAGGTGATGCTCGATCAGCTGGTTTGGCCGACATAGGAGTTGCATCATCTACTGATGCTTTCTCTCAACAATGGAACGCTTCAAAATATGCATTTGCCATCTCCAAACAAGGGGTTGGTATTACCTATACTCCTTACTTGAGTCAGTTGGTAAACGATATCTTTTTAGGAAACCTGACCTATTATAACAGAATCAATGAACGAAGTGCTGTTGCAGCCAGTTTGCGTTATTTCAGTTTAGGTGATATCGAATTAAGGGAAGACATTGAACAGGAACCTCTGATTCAGAGTCCCAATGAATTTACCTTTGATGTGTCATATTCACTAAGATTGAGTGAGCGATTTGCTATGGGTATCACAGGACGGTTTTTAAATTCAGATCTTAAGATACAGGCCTCCAATGAAGATGCTTCTGCAGCCAATACATTTGCTGTAGATATATCCGGTTATTATCAAAGTGAAGAAATTGCTTATAATAGTTTCGATGGTCGTTGGAGAGGAGGTTTCAACATTTCGAATATAGGACCTAAACTAAAATACGATGAGGTAGGACAGGAAAATAATATACCTACTAATCTTTCACTGGGTGGAGGATTTGATTTTATTTTAGATCAATATAACAGGGTAGGTGTTAATGTAGAATTTAATAAATTATTAGTGCCAACACCACCTATCATGGGGTTTGTTGACGAAAATGGTAATGGAGAAATAGATCCAGGAGAAACAACCAGAGCAATCTATAAAGGTAAAGACCCAGATGTAAGTTTTTTTAAGGGTATGATCCAGTCTTTTGGTGATGCACCAAATGGCTTTAGTGAAGAGTTGAATGAAATTACCTGGGCATTGGGAGCTGAGTATTGGTATCAGGATGTTTTTGCGCTGAGAGCAGGTTATTTTAATGAACATGAAACCAAAGGCTCTAGGCAATTTATGTCTTTAGGAGCTGGTTTCAGATACACAGCAATTAATATTGATATATCCTACCTGTTCTCAACTTCAAAAGTTGTAAGCCCATTGGAAGGTACACTGCGATTTGGATTGACATTCAATTTCGGAGACGAGTATAGCGAATACTAAAAAAGTGAAAAAGGTAAAGATCGAGACGAACCTGGATGTTTTTGAATCTGTTTCAGAGCTTCCAAAATCGATTCAGGAATTAATGGATAAGGCGCATAAAGTTGGTGAACTGGCTTATGCGCCTTATTCACATTTTAAAGTTGGGGCTGCTCTGTTGCTTGAATCAGGGGAAGTGGTTACCGGTAATAATCAGGAAAACGCCGCATATCCATCCGGAATGTGTGCCGAAAGAGTGGCTATTTACCATGCTGGTGCTCAATTTCCTGAAACGCCAATTGTTGCCATGGCTTTAACTGCAAGATCGATAAAACAGAAATCCACAACTCCAGTGCCTCCATGTGGGGCGTGTCGTCAGGCTATTGCAGAATATGAAGTAAAACAAAAATCTCCTATTGCCATCTATTTCATGGGTCATACAGGCTCGGTGTTCAAATCGAACTCGGTCAAAGAATTATTACCACTGATCTTCGACAATTCATATTTGCAATAAACCATTCTTTTTTTACTACTGTTTTTGTAGATATTAAGAATGTAGTACTTTTGTCCTCCCCTTCTATAATTACTGAGAAGGATATTTTTAATTAATAACAATATTGAATAGATCTTTTGAAAAGAATTACTAAAAACACATATCTGGATTGGTACGAGAATATGCTGTTCTGGCGTAAGTTCGAAGATAAACTTGCCCAGGTATACATCAACCAGAAAGTTAGGGGTTTCTTGCATCTGTATAATGGACAGGAGGCCGTATTGGCCGGAGCGTTACATGCAATGGATCTGAAAAAGGATCGGATGATAACTGCCTATCGAAATCATGTTCAACCCATTGGTATGGGAGTTGACCCAAAGAAGGTCATGGCCGAAATGTATGGAAAAGCAACGGGGACCTCAAAGGGTTTAGGCGGATCAATGCATATCTTTTCTAAAGAACATCGTTTCTATGGGGGTCATGGTATTGTTGGTGGGCAGATTCCTTTAGGTGCCGGACTGGCATTTGCAGACAGGTATTTCAAAAGAGATTCGGTAACGCTGACCTTTATGGGTGATGGCGCTACAAGACAGGGATCTCTGCATGAAACATTCAATCTGGCGACGCTATGGAAATTACCTGTGGTATTCTGTGTAGAAAACAATGGCTATGCCATGGGAACGTCAGTCGAAAGAACTGCAAGTCATTCTGAAATCTGGAAATTGGGATTGGGATATGATATGCCAAGCAGACCGGTCAATGGTATGAAACCGGAAGAAGTAGCAAAAGAACTCAATATTGCCATGGAACGTGCCAGGAAGGGAGATGGCCCCTCCTTCTTAGAGATCAGAACCTATAGGTACCGAGGACATTCCATGAGTGATGCTCAGCACTATAGGACAAAGGATGAAGTTCAGGAAAAACAAAAACAAGATCCAATTTTCTATGTGAAAGATGTTATACTCAAAAAGAAATATGCCACATTGGAAGAGATCAAGGTCATTGATACTCGGGTTAAGAAACTGGTTTCAGAATGTGAAAAATTTGCTGAAGAGTCACCCTATCCCGATATCAATGTGATGTATGATAGTGTATATCAACAAGAAGATTATCCTTTTATTCCACATAAATTATAGCAATATATGGCTCATGTAATTAAAATGCCACGATTAAGTGACACCATGGAGGAGGGAACCGTTTCAAAATGGTTATACCAAGTTGGAGAACAGGTGAATGAAGGCGATATACTTGCAGAAATTGAGACCGATAAAGCCACAATGGAATTCGAATCATTCTACGAAGGTACATTATTGCATATAGGTATAGAGGAAGGAGAGACTTCACCGGTTGATGCGCTATTGGCTATTATCGGTGAAAAAGATGAAGATATTGAATCCTTGATCCAACAAGGTGCTCAGGACTCCTCACAAGCAATTGACATAAAAGAGGAACCTGTTATTGAAGAGAAGGAAAGTATTACGGAGCCTGTTAAAGTACCAGAAGGGGTTGAGGTGATCCACATGCCCCGATTAAGTGATACCATGACCGAAGGAACCATTGCCAAATGGAATAAAAAGGAAGGGGATACCATAGAAGAGGGTGATATCATTGCTGAGATCGAGACCGATAAGGCCACTATGGAATTCGAATCATTCTATTCGGGAGTGTTACTGAAGATCGGAATTCAGGAAGGAGAGACCGCGCCGGTAGATTCGGTATTGGCCATTATAGGTCCAAAAGGAACCGATGTCACCGGTATCATAGAAAACTATAAAAAGACTTCTGAAGAAGTTGAAGAAAAGGCCATAGAGGAAGACGATAAATCTAACCAAGAACAAGAAGCTGCCACAGAACCGATAAAAGAAGTCAATATTCAATCAACCTCTATTCCATCCGGTAGAATCTTTGCTTCACCATTGGCGAAGAAACTGGCCCAGGAAAAGGGTATCGATATCAGCCATGTACAGGGAAGTGGAGAGAATGGAAGGATCATAAAAAGAGATATTGAAAATTATACTCCTATGGTCTCTGGCGTACAGCCTTATAGACCCGTTGGAGAGGAATCATTTGAGGAGATCAAGAACTCTCAAATGAGAAAGACCATAGCCAGAAGATTGGGTGAATCAAAATTCACTGCTCCTCATTATTATCTTACCATAGAACTGGACATGGATCATGCTATTGCAGCAAGAGCAGCTATTAATATAGATCCTGATGTAAAGATCTCATTTAATGATATGATCGTAAAGGCCAGCGCCATGGCATTGCGAAAACATCCGAGGGTAAATACACAATGGACCAATGAGGCAACCAGAATTGCAAAGCATATCCACATAGGTGTGGCTGTTGCTGTTGAAGATGGATTGGTGGTTCCGGTTCTTAAGTTTGCAGATCAAATGAGCTTCAATCAAATTGGCAATTCGGTGAAAGATCTTGCAATAAGGGCTAGAGATAAGAAATTGACTCCCGAGGAAATGGAAGGAAGCACCTTTACGGTATCCAATTTGGGGATGTTTGGCATTAGAGAGTTCACTTCAATTATCAATCAACCCAATTCGGCTATCTTGTCGGTAGGGGCCATCGTTGAAAAACCGGTGGTGAAGAACAATCAGGTTGTTGTTGGAAACACAATGACCTTGACCTTGGCTTGCGATCACAGGACGGTAGACGGTGCAACAGGAGCTTTATTCTTGCAAACCCTGAAGAAATATATTGAGAATCCGGTAACCATGTTCGTTTAGACGAAAAACCCGTTTCTTTTCTTAAATTTATCCTGAAAATTCATTCATCATGATCCTTGGGGATCGAAAAACTACAAGTTTGAAAAATATCATTATTACAGGAACAAGCAGAGGAATTGGATACGAGATGGTAAAATTATTCAATGATGCGGGTCATCGTATATTGGCATTATCCAGAAATTCTGTCCCGATCTCGAGTATTCAATTAGATGGATGTACCATTTTCCCATTCGATATTACCGATCCTAAGGATATCAAGAAAATAGCCAACTTCGTTGAAACGAATTGGAAGCGGGTCGATGTCCTGATCAATAACTCAGGAAATCTGATAAATAAGCCTTTTTCAAAAACAAGTCTGCATGATTTTCAACAAGTTTTTGATGTCAATGTGTTTGGAGTGGCTGCATTAACAAAAGCAATAGTTCCGTTCATGGGCAAGGATGGACATGTCGTGAATATTTCCAGTATGGGAGGAATTCAAGGCAGCATAAAATTTCCGGGCTTAAGTGCCTACAGTAGCAGTAAGGGAGCCCTGATCACCTTAACCGAACTGTTGGCCGAGGAGTATAAGGAGTCGGGACCCTCATTCAATGCCCTGGCCCTTGGAGCGGTTCAAACCGAGATGTTGGAAGAGGCCTTTCCAGGCTATAAAGCACCAAATACCGCCTTGGAAATGGCGAAATATATTATGAGATTTTCTATGGAAGGAAATGAATTCTATAATGGTAAGGTATTGCAGGTTTCCCGATCAACTCCATAGAATATGAGAAATTACAATCTCGAAGATCATGTGCCAAATGGATCTGTTTTCCTTTTGAAACAATTGATCGAAAATAATAATGTCGATCTTAAATTGGTCAATGAACGGGTTACAAGACACGGAGATTACAGAAAATTGTCCAATGGAAAACATCGGATCACCATCAATAAGAATCTCAATGAATTCCGATTTCTTATTACGTTGATGCATGAGATCGCTCATCTGGAAGCCTTTAAGGCCTATGGAAAACTCATAAAACCCCACGGAAAGGAATGGAAGAATACCTTTCAAAGATTGATGTTACCCTTATTGAATCCAGAAATATTCCCACAGGATCTACTACCCATAGTAGCTATTCATTTTAAGAATCCTAAAGCCAGTAGTGATACAGATAGTGACCTATCACTGGCATTAAAACAATTTGATCCTCCAAATGATAAAAACTTTATCTTTGAGATACCGATGGGTGAGAAATTCCGATTATATAATGGTAAGGTGTTTGAAAGAGGAAAGAAGCGGGTGAAACGATTTGAATGTTTGGAATTGGCTACCGGAAGGATGTATTTGTTCAATCCCAATGCCGAAGTTGAATATATAAAATAAGCTATGAGCAATAATTTTTATACTGTGATAATGGCGGGTGGAATCGGATCGCGATTTTGGCCAATGAGTACCACTCAATTTCCCAAACAGTTTCATGATATGCTGGGAACCGGCAATTCATTGCTTCAAAAAACATGTTCTCGATTCAACTCATTAATTCCTTCAGAAAATACTTTTGTGCTAACGAATGAACGCTATCTGGACCTCGTATTGGATCAGTTGCCAGAAATCACCAATGATCAGGTTGTCTTGGAACCTGCAATGCGAAATACGGCTCCATGTATTCTGCTATCTGCAATGAAGATCTATAAAAAAGACCCTGATGCAATCATACTTGTGGCTCCAAGCGATCACTGGATCGAAGATGAAGATGCATTTCTTAAAGATGTTCTCACCTGCTTCGACCATTGCAGAACCGAAGATAAATTGATCACATTGGGAATAAATCCCACTTTTCCTAATACCGGCTATGGATATATTGAATACAATAGCAGTGATGATGAGGATATAAAAAAAGTGGATCAATTCAGAGAAAAACCCGATTATCAGACCGCCAAAAAGTTTTTGGATGATGGAAACTTTCTATGGAATGCCGGAATTTTTATTTGGAGTGCAAAAAGCATTATCGATTCATTTAAAGAACATATGCCGGATATGTATTCCTTGTTCAGTTCAGGGATGGATAGATTGAACACCAAGGATGAGGAGCAATTCATCGATGAGAATTACAGTAAGGCCGAAAATATATCTATTGATTTTGGTATATTGGAACGGGCAAAAAACGTTTTTGTGAAAAAGGCTACATTTGACTGGAATGATCTGGGGACATGGGGATCTCTGTATGATAAGCTGGATAAGGACGCTTCCAATAATGCCGTTGTTAGGGCAACAGCTCATCTGAAGGATTCCAATAATAACATGATCCTAACAAATAATGAAAAACTGGTGGTCATCGAAGGACTGAATGATTTTATTATTGTCGATAAGGATGAGGTCTTAATGATCTACCCCAAAGAAAATGAACAGGACATCAAAAAACTCCTATCAGAGATCAAGAATAAATATGGAGAAAAATTTACCTAAATGGAACAAACAGAAAACAATAAAGAGCCTTTAAAGCTATCAGAAGAGGAACAATTTGAGAAAGTAAAGCTATCAGCCTGGCAGAGCATCAAGAAGTTCCTTCTGGAATTGGTAGACATTCAGTCCAATACCGATAGGGATTCTACTATAGAAGCCGTTAAAAAGGACATTTCTTTCAAAGGACACAATTCCTGGATTTTAATATTTTCAATATTTGTGGCCTCTATAGGCCTAAATGTGAGTAGTACGGCAGTGGTGATCGGTGCCATGTTAATATCGCCTTTGATGGGGCCGATCGTTGGATTGGGTCTGTCTGTT
>JAHEHC010000023.1 GCA_024644805.1 Flavobacterium sp.
TTTTGAGGAGCTTTTTTTATTTAAGGATGACAGATATCATTGTAATTCATTTTAGATAGAATTATATTTAATTCTAAATACAATTGAAATGAAAAATATTCTGTTGCCTACCGATTTTTCTGATAATTCCAGAAACGCGATCCGATATGCCATGAAACTCTTCGAAGGGCACACCTGTGATTTCTTTTTTCTGAATGTCCAAAAGGTTTCCGAATTCGCTACGGATGATATTTATACTTCCTCGCCGAAAAAGACCTTATATGAAGCTGTGGTTGGCGATAATAAACATCAACTACAACGATTCGTGGCTGAATTTGAGAACCAGAACGATGGCATTACATTTCACTCTTCAATAGATTACGATGTGTTCACCGATGCAGTCAATCAAGCGGTATTACTCAATGATATTGATCTTATCGTAATGGGCACCAATGGTGCTACAGGAGCTGAAAAGGTATTATTTGGTAGTAATACGCTGCAGGTCATTAGAAAAGTGAACTGCCCGATGTTGGCCATACCGGAGGGGTATGTCTATAAAGATCTGAATGATGTGGTGTTCTCATTTCATCCACTGGAACAAATAGAGACTAAGAGATTAAAACCACTACAAGAAATTATCAAGAAACATAATGCATCTATCAAACTACTTGAAATTGATGAAAGACTGTCTTGGGAAAAAGATAGCAATGAACCAAAGGCAACATTAGTAAAGATCTTTTCCGATGTCGATCATGAACTTTTCTGCCTGAAAGGAATACCAACTCCTATGGCGGTAAACAGTTTTGAACAATTGATTGGTGTACAAATGCATGCAACATTCATTGAGCGGAAAAGTTTTTTGAACAGGTTCATCTTTGGGTCTGAAACATCCAAGATCAGTTATGAGACCATTATTCCACTGCTCATTCTTCATAAGGAATAGATCAATTCATCAATCATCTATAAGAATAAGATGTTGATCCTCAAAGGTGTTTGAGATCAATTTTACATAATCCTTGATCGATTTTTCTGTTTTCTGAGGATTGATAAGATCGACAGATCCTCTCCAGATCAATTCCCTTTCCTTACCGGGGCAAATACAATATAAGGCTGTTTCCGTATGATAAATGGTGGATGATTCTATTTGATCCCGGTCATAATAAAGCTCCTGATTCACATAGTAGTCATCTCGGAAATTACTGAAGTTCTGGTTTAAATTATTTATGGCCTTGATCAATGAGGTCTTGTTCTCAGAACCGACCACTTTGGAAAGAATTATTGCATCAAATCCAGCCTGTAGGAGTTGTTCCTCGATCTCATTAAGCTCTATTTCTGTTTTTTTTGTTGAGGTAAATGAATTTTCAAAGAAATCAATACTTCTTACAGCAACTGAATTTCCTTCGTCTTCAATGACCGAGGCCATTTCTTCTTCAAATATTCGTCTGGAATCTGTATTGGGGGTAATTCCAACAACTAAAACCTTATTGGCTTCAAATATAGGATTGTCAGGGCTCTTCCATTGTTCGATAAGTCTGGTAGTGGAACAACTGGAAAAAACAAATAGCGGTATTATTATTTTAAAAAGGTATTTCATGAATATTGAAAAAACAGGGGATGAATTAACATCCCCCGCACGATAAAAGCTAAGCTATTTCAATGATCTTTTTTGGTGTTACTTTGGTCTCTTCCTTTTTCATAAGAGTTAATGTCAAAATGCCATTTTTGTAAGTCGCTTTCACCTTTTCTTTTTGATCGATAGTTGTAGGCAGTTGCATTCTTCTGTCGAAGTGATTATAACTGAATTCTTTTCGGGTAAAGCCCTCGTCCTTGTCGGTTTCAGTTATTGTTTTTTCTGCACATACTCTTAACAGATCGTCTTCTAAAGTCACTTCGATCTCTTTTTTTGTGAAACCCGGAACGGCCAGTTCGATCTCAAAAGTGTCTTTAGTTTCTTTCACATTCATGGCTGGAAGTTTTCTGTCTTCGATAAAAAAATCGTCAGCAAATATGTCATTGCTGTCCAACCAGGTTGGAATACTCTCAGTAATCCAAGGTAATCTCGGTTTGTTAAATTTAATTAATGACATATCATATAATATTTTAAGGTTAATATTCAATTATTGAAAGCATTCATAAAGTTTAATATTTAATTATGAAATAAACAATGATAATTGTCATATTTGAACACCTAATTTTGGGTTTAAATATCTATATCGATAAGCTCATTCAATTTGGGAATGGTTACATTCCATTCAAAGGTTTCTTGAATTTTTTTCTTGAAAGTGAACAATGCAGAAGATTCTCCATGGATCAAAAAAGTAGCTTCAGGTACGTTTCTAATATTCTCTATCCAGTGAATCAATTCCTGCTGATCTGCATGAGCTGATAAGCTTTCCACATGGTGAACCTCAGCTTTTACCAAATGGTATTTCCCATAGAATTTAATTTGATCTATCCCCTCAATTAATTGTCTGCCACGAGTACCTTCAGCCTGATACCCCACCAATAATATTTTTGTTGATGGGTCATCAATAAGTTGTTGAAGATAGGTAAGGACCCTTCCTCCAGTGACCATACCGCTTCCTGCAATAACAATTTTTGGAAGAGGGTTGTCTATGGTTTCCCAGGTCTCTTTGTAAGAAGTAATGATGTTGAAATGGCGGACTAATATCTGATATTCATAATAATCTAGTTTATGCCAGTCGGGGAATTGTTTAAAGACCTCAATTACGTTGTTCCCCATAGGGCTATCTATAAATATGGGAATATTTGGGATCTTATTCTTTTTGTAAAGAACCCATAAGAGGTACATGAGGCTCTGAATCCTCTCTACTGCAAAAGAAGGAATGATCAAAGTGCCTCGTTCTTGAATGATATCTTTTATAAGTCTTATAACAAGGTCTTCAAAATCATCTTTGGGATGCAAATGATCTCCATAGGTGCTTTCTAAAAATAGAAAATCAGCCCATTTTGGTCGAGCAGGAGGAAATAGGAGGGGGTCGTTCAACCTGCCAACATCGCCTGAAAAAATGAATATCTTTCCAAACATTTCCAGTTCAATAAAACATGCTCCCAAGATATGACCTACATAATGAAATCGACACCTTATATTCTTTGACAGACTGGTCCAGACATTCGATTCAATAGGTGTAAAATATCGAATGACATTTTTCGCTTCTTCAACAGTATAAAAAGGCAGTGCGGGATGGTGTCTGGTATACTGTTCTCTATTTGCTTTTTCGGCCTCCTCTTCATGGATCTTTCCGCTGTCCAGTAAAATGATCTTGGTGATCTTCAGGGTAGGAGGTGTTCCTATGATGGTTCCGTTAAATCCCTGTTTGAACAACCTCGGAAGATATCCTGTGTGGTCTAAATGACCATGGGTAAGTAGGACCGTATTTATTGATTTGACCTCAAAGGGTAATGCAGCCCAATTCAACTCTCTAAGTTCCTTAGCACCCTGAAACATCCCACAATCAACCATAACATTGTGTTCCGGAGTCTCAATGATAAATTTAGAACCGGTTACATTGCCTGAAGCACCTAGAAAATGCAATCTGATCTTGGTCATTACATATGTAGTTAAGGCTTACATAATGAGTTGATCTCCTTGAGGATATTGCTCTTTCTCTTTTCAGAGACCCCTAAGTGATCCAGGTAGAACATATCGTTTTTCAGTTGTCTGCACAATACGATATTCCGACTCAGTAAGAATTGTTTTTCACGCATATTTAGAAGGGAAGAAACGGTAATTGGGTATAAGCCCAGTCGGTCAATACGATCTTTGATACTGTCCCCATTCGGGTAATCCCAACTCAAAAGATAAAGCCCTGCACATTTTCCATATTTTAGAGCATCTAAAGTGAATCTGGTGTTGGTTATAACCCATCCTTCATTGGGTATTTCTTCTTTCTTATTTTGTTTGTTGGAGAATTTCAATATATCCTGATATCTGGAATGGATATATAGAGGAATCTTGACATTGCATTTCTTTCCCTGTTCACCGTGAAATTTACATTCACCAACAATTCTTCGGCTATTTTTATTTGCAATGATATCGACCTCATGGGATACACATTCTCCATTAATGATCTTACCGATCTCAACCTGATAACCCGAGTAAAACAGCAATGATCCTATAAACCGTTCAAATGGGAATCCCGTTGGCCCCAATTCATAAATGGCTTTTTTCAGTTTATATTTTGAGGCATGAACCGACTTATTCTTTTTTAGCAGGGAATAGGCCCGATTGTAAATTTCATGTGAAGTGATTCCTTGGTATAGTTCATCTTGAACAACCTCAACAATTTTCTCAACCACATGATCCTCGGCGCCACTTCTTTTTAGTGAATGCCTTAATTTGTCAAGTGAAAATTCAACCTTCTCGCCCGAGGACTTGATAACATAGATCAAATTTTTATTTGACGACATAGTTATTCAGATTTATCTTTTGAAATGATCTTTCAATAGAGAAATTATCTGGTTGTCAGTCATACTGTCTGCTTTATTTACAGATTCGACATTATGGGCTATCTCCTTAAATTTTTTCTTAAGATACTTATGAAATTTCAATCCCGATTCAGCTGGTCCATAGATTGCGATCCGGTCTGCCGTTTTGATATGCCTGACAATATTCTGAGCATACTGTTTGAATTGATGTTTCTCACGTTCCAGATATTTACTGTCTTGCACTACGTCTTGAGGTCCTCCTTTCAATCTTGAACCGGATCCCCCGTGTACATGATAGGTCTCAATTTCAGAAATAACAGTTGTAACTTTCTCTATTTCATCATACAGATGAAGGATAATCGCGTTTCTCTTATCCATCCAAATTCCAATATTTCCCATAAAATTTAGATTTTTTTAATTATTTAGATCATGTAAAGCCAATACGGGGATATTCGAATGATGCCCCAATTTCTTGACCATGGGCTTTGAAAATAAATTCTCAAAGAAACCATGTTCTTTATTGATGAAAGCGATCATATCGCTATCCCTTAGTTTTACAAAGTCGTTCAATCCTTTTAGTATGGTATCGGCCTTAATGAAATGGAAACTATGTTTGATACCTGAGAAGTATTCTTCCAAGATTCTTTTATTGCTCTCCTGGTCCTGATCAAGGCCACCATCTTCTTTTATGTGAAGAATTCGGAGTGTGGCCTGGTTCATGTCTAAGATATCGATCAGGTATTGCAATTCCTTTCTTTTATAATGCGTTCTGTAACCGGTTGGAAAAACTATTTCCTTGGGGTTCTTTACGGTTTTGTTTGTTGGGATTGCCATGACCGGACAATTTCTAACCTTTTCCATGACCTTTACGGTATTGCTTCCAAAGAAGAAATCTCCTGAATTAGTTGCGCCTTTGGTTCCCATGAATATCATATCGATATCATTTTCATCGACCACTTCTTTGATGCTTTGAATTAAACTGCTGATGCGTGATAGAATGAAGAACTCATGATTTTGATTATCCTCATTAAGAGAAAGCTTGAACAGGGTTCTGTTCAAGCCTTTTTCTGAGGCTTCTTTTACTTTCAAATAAGCTATTTCTCCTATTTCAGGAACAAGCATGTTATCGGATGCAAACCCTATAACTGAATACACATTCAGTATATAGAAATCGCACTCGATATCTTTGAATAGTCGTGTGGCATAGAGAATGGCGTTCCATGCGTTTTCAGAAAAGTCGGTGGGGAGTAGTATTTTTCTTTTCATGTCGTAGGTGATTTTGTAAATATTATTAATACAGATCACATAGTGAATTATTATCTGGATAGGTTTTGCAGTACCAGAAATGGAATTTTTATATGCAATCCAATTTTGTCGATTGTAGATTGATAAAGGTAGTCTTCAAGGAAAGAATGTCTTGAATTAACCATCACCAATAAGTCAATTTGATGCTTCTCTATAAAGGCATCAATAGCTGAGGTCAGTGAACTTCCTTTTATTTTGTGAAATAGAACTTTGTTTTTACCCATACAGCTTTCTAATAATGCTTTATGGTCTTCCTGTCTAAAGGATAAATTATCGAAATTCATCACATGAAGGAAGTTGATATCAGCAACAAAGCTTCTGGCTATTGTACTTACCAGTTTTAATTCCCTTTTTTTAAAAGGAAGTAGAAAATCGGTAGGGAACAACACATGATTTGGCGGATAGGGTTTACAACCCACAGGAACAGCCAAGACTGGACACTTGACATATTTCATAACCTGAAGGGTATTGCTGCCAAAGGTGATATTCCGATCGTTGGTCTCTCCCTTAGTTCCCATGACCAAGACATCGATATTCTCGGAATCAACCACTTCATTGGCTTCATCGATCAAGGTGCCAAAAAGGGAAAATGTGGTGTATTTATGTTTTGGATTGGGAGACCATTTCTTGATCTTCTTTATTATTTTCTTTAGTTCGTCCTCTGTTTGGGCTTTTACCTTTTCTTTGATAACGGTAAACGCCTCTCTATCTGAAAATGTTTCCGATTCATAGACATTATCTGCATAGGCATGAATGATAAAGAAATCACTCCGTTCGTATTTGAACAATTCTAGGGCATACCGAATGGCATTCAATGAATTATCAGAAAAATCGGTTGGAATTAAAACTTTTCTCATCTCTAACTGCTACATTTCCAGTATACTCAAATTTAAATATCATATATGAAACAAACAATGATATTTGTCATTGCACACTTTATTCAGACTGAATTTAAACTGATTAATATCATTCTTTTAAAAAGTTGAATTAGATAATTTTAACAGAGAGATTAATTTAAGATGAATGCGTTAAGGCAAAAGGTCGGTTTTAGCAAAAATCTGGCAAGATTATTCTATGCTATTGCCGCTATCGATAAGAGAGTTCACGAAGCTGAAGTATGGTCGATGAAAAAACTCATACAAAAATCCTGGTCTGATATACTTGAGAAAAAGAATAATGAACCTATCGATCAAATTTACCAGGTCGAACTTGAATTTGAAAGATTGGTGGAGGAAAATTCAGATCCCATTGAATGTTTCGATGATTTTATCGATTTTAAAGAGAAAAATCAGGCACAATTCAATCAAGACATCAATGAACTGATTTGGAAAACCGCCAATGCCATAGTTCATGCTTTTTCTGGAAAGAATAAGTCTGAATTGATCCTACTCACCAAACTTAAAATGAACCTGAAACAATGAGATATTGGATACTAGGATTATCGATCCTGCTGATCACAGGATGTAAAGAATCCAAACAAACAGATCAAAGTACAGAAATAGTGATTTCAGACACCATAACATTGAAGGATATGGTGTTGAACGATTCCTTAATCGCAAATGATAGTTTGATTGTTGTAGATCGTGAAAAAGGAAATCAATCTTTAAAGAGAGAGGTGCTCAAGAGCCTGCCTGATGACCGGTTGAAACTTCAGGAATTATTGATCTCAAAAAGTTACTTTAAAGAAGAAGACCAGTATGTGCTGGATTTTAAATATCCCTTATTGAACGAACAACTGGATCCGGGTTATAAAGTGTTCAATGATTTTATAAAAGATCACTATGTGGATATCCAAGGGACCGAAGCACAGATACTGGAAGATAAAGATTGGCTATGTGATACTCTTAATGCCAATAATTACAGAGAAAGAAGGAGGGTCGATTATAAAGTATATCAATCCATGGAGGGCCTGTTAAGCTTGGTGTTCTATAGAGAGAATTATTATTCCGGAGCCATGCATTCCAGTTATTATTTCGATTGTATCAATTTCGATTTGAAACACCATGCCTTCATGAATTATGATGATGTGTTCACAATGAATTCTGAAGAAGAATTATTTGCTACGGTCAATCAGGTATTGCTGGGATCGATTGAATCGGGTGATCATTACTTTGATTGCTGGGAACTTTCTTTGGGCGATTTCAATGAGTATAAGGACAATTTTGTTATCGGGAATGATTTCATTGAATTCTATTTCGATGACTGTGTTATTTGCCCGGCCTACACAGGGACCTTCTCGATAGAAATACCCAAAGACAGGATCCGTGACATTTTAAAAATGGAATGAAAAGAATATGATTTTTAACCCTGTTTCTATTCTCATAGGAACAGCATAAGTATAAAAAAATTAGTACTTTCGAAAGATTATTTTAACTATGAAATCTAAGGCTCTAAGAGACTATATCGATCACACCCTTTTAAAGGCAACCGCTACATCAGATCAGATCATTGATCTTTGCAATGAAGCAAGATCCTATCGGTTTTTTGCAGTATGTGTGAATGGATGTTATGTTTCATTGGTAAAAAACGAGTTAGAACACTCCTCTGTGAAAGTAGCTGCTGTCATTGGATTTCCATTGGGAGCTATGGCAACCAGATCCAAGTTGGATGAGGTTA
This sequence comes from Flavobacterium sp., assembly GCA_024644805.1. Classification (GTDB taxonomy): domain Bacteria; phylum Bacteroidota; class Bacteroidia; order Flavobacteriales; family Flavobacteriaceae; genus Marifrigoribacter. Next base: position 8,350 of record JAHEHC010000023.1, read on the forward strand.
GAGATTGCCTGGATCAAGGAGCAGATGAAATTGATATGGTGATCAACATCGGTAAGTTGAAAGAAGGCGATCATTCCTATGTTGAAAATGAGATAGCATCGATCAAAAAGATCATGGGCAATAAGATCCTCAAGGTCATTTTGGAAACCTGTTATCTGAATGAAGAGGAAATACGTATTTGTTGTAGATTGGCCATGAAAGCCGGAGCCGATTTTGTAAAGACATCCACCGGATTTGGGCCCAGAGGAGCATCAAAGGAGGATGTGATCATCATGAAGGATGTAGTAGGAGAGAAGGTCAAGATAAAAGCTTCCGGAGGGATCAGAGACGTCCAAACGGCGAAAGAATATATTGATCTTGGAGTGGACCGTATTGGTACTTCCTCCGGAATTGAAATTGTAAATAAAAAAGATGTATGAGTGTACATATTGGAGCCAATAATGGCGATATAGCTGAAACGGTATTATTACCAGGAGACCCATTAAGAGCTAAATGGATCGCAGAAACCTATTTGGATGATCCGGTATGCTACAATGAAGTTCGGGGGATGTTAGGTTACACCGGAACCTATAATGGAAAAAGAGTATCGGTACAAGGTACTGGAATGGGCATTCCTTCCGCATTGATCTATTGCAATGAACTGATCCGTGAGTATGGGGTCAAAAACCTGATCCGAGTAGGATCTGCCGGATCCTACCAACCTGATGTCAAGTTAAGGGATATTGTCATAGCGATGGCAGCTTCCTCTACATCAGGGATCAATAATCAGCGGTTCATTCATTCCAATTATGCTCCTACAGCAAACTATGAACTCTTCATGAAGGTGATTCTCTATGCCAACGAGAACAACATCCCCATCAAAGCAGGAAACGTCTTGTCCTCAGATGAGTTTTACGAGGATAATAACGATTCATACATGAAATGGGCCGATTACGGAGTATTGTGTGTCGATATGGAATCTTCCGGTATGTACACCGTTGCAGCAAAACACAAAGTAAGGGCTTTGACCATACTTACGATCTCCGATTCGTTGATCACCCTTGAGAAAATATCTTCAGAAGATCGGGAGAGCAGTTTTCATACGATGATCGATCTCGCCCTAAGCACCCTATAAAAAAAGGGACTCAAAGAGCCCCTCAATAACTATTTCATTTTATTCGTTCATAACTTGAATGTGATCACCGGTATTTTGGAATGATTCACCAGATCCTCACTGATACTTCCTGAAAAGAAATGAGATATGCCCCTTCTACCATGGGTTGGCAAAGCTATTGCGTCAACTCCATTTTGGTTGCTATAATTAAAGATTCCGTCCTCTACCTCATAATCATTATAATAAACTACATTCTCCAGCCTATCTAAGTTTCCATTATCTGCATCTGAAATGAACGATCTCACACGATCTTCCATCTCTTCGGTACTGCGATATTGTTGTCCGGGAAGATTAACATACAATAAAGTCACATTTGCTCCCATCTTGTCAAATAGATTCATAGCCTTATGATAGGCTCCAAAATTTTCGGAAGTGAAATCACAGGCAAAAACGGCATTTTTTATCTGAAAATTCTCTGATCGGTGCTTAATGACCATTACAGGCACATCAGAATTTCTAACAACCTTCTCGGTGTTTGAGCCCACGAAAACCTCGCTCAGGCCACTACTTCCATGAGAACCCATAACAATGAGATCGACTTTGTGATCATTGGCAACATCGTTCAGCTCATTGAAATCCTTGTAATTATATACGGTGTCTGTAATCTTTATCCCTTTAAGGAAATCCTTATCTAAAAACTCTTTAAAGCTCTTTTCGGCAAGTTTCATATAATAGATGCCTTCAAACATTTGCTTCGATTGATTTTTAGTCAGTAAAGCATCTGATATTCCCATCATATGCAATGCAATAATTTCGGCCTTATGCTTTTTAGCCAAATTGGCTGCAACTTCCATTGCATATTCAGAATGACTGGAAAAATCGACCGGGACGAGAATTTTTTTCATAGTGTTAGATTACAAGTGCTGTTTGAAAGAGGCCTTTCTTTTATTCAGTTGGGTTTTTAGATCTTTTATGCTATTTCGTATAGCCAATTCAAAATTCTTTTCAGTAGAAGAGGCGAATATTTTGGGGCCGGGTACACTTAGATCGATTTCACAGATACTTCCTTTTCCGGCTACTTCCTTTTCCTTTTTGAAAAATACTTTGGCTCCAATGATCCAATCGTATTTGTTTTCCAGTTTATCGAGTTTTTCAGTGACACTTTCAGTTAAAAAGTCACTTTTCGGCATATTAACAAATTGGATGTTTACGGTCATATTATATAGTTTTATGTTGTCTATCAAATTTAAAAAATAATGAAAGAATAAAGCATGATTTATATCAGAAAAAAAGCTCCAGTGAAGACTGAAGCTTTCTTTTTAAGAGAACTTGAACTATCGTACTTTATTGTATGTTAATCCGGCAATTAATCCCATAATAACTAAAAATATAAGATAGATTACTACATTGGTAAGAGTCCCTGTAAGATCCAGCATGTTTGAGGTAGCGTAATCGATCAGACCTTCCCCAAGCCCCATCAGGATAGCGATCCAAATACCAAATGAGATACCGCTTCCGGCACTGAATTTTCCATTGGCCCATTTACCATAGATGGTGGAAAATGCAAATCCGTTGATCAGGCAACCCAAAATGAGATATATCATATCTGGAACCTCTTTCATGACCCCTGTGGCCGATCCCAAATGATCGTTAAAGAAATCTACACTAAGATAACCCCATAGAAGATATCCTCCACAAAATCCCCAAATGGCGGTAAGAATCGTACTGGTAACATTCGCTTTAGAAAACATAATATTTTGTTTATTGATTAGTAGCCAACAAGTTACAATATTTTTTAAATATTAAATAAAAACCTTTTGGCAGGCATTTTATTACTCCAAAGGAATAGTAGTTTATCGCAATAAACGGTACTTTTGCACCGATCTAAAAAAAATATACCATGAGAAAGAACGACGCAACTCTTCAGCTATCTAAAGAAGCTATGAGAACCTATGGATATAAGGTTGTAGATGCCGTTATTGATCATTTTGACACCCAGTATAAGAAGCTTCCGGTGGCCTATGCAACCCGAGATGAAATGGACGATTTGTTCAAAGAAGATATACCTGAAAAACCTATGGATGCCGATGCGGTTCTGGAATTCGTGCTCAAGGAGGTTATGACCAAGAGTACCATAGTCTCTCATCCAAAGACCTATTCCTTTGTTCCGGGTCCCAGCAATTATATTGGCGCCATGGCCGACACCTTAGCCACAGGATTCAATATATTCTCAGGAGGATGGGCGGCTTCACCTGCAGCTGCCGAATTGGAGATCATCACCATGAACTGGCTCTTGAAGATATTTGGATTTCCGGTAGTTAAAGGCGGAGGTATTTTTACCAGTGGCGGATCGATGGCCAATCTTACGGCTTTGGTTACAGCACGACGCATAAAGTGTGGGGATGATTTCTCAAAAGGGGTGATCTATATTTCAGATCAGACCCATTCATCCAACATCAAAGCAATTCGGGTATTGGGATTCAAAAAGGAACAAATACGAGTCATCCCGACCAATCTGGAATTCAAGTTCTCTTTGAATAAATTAAAGAATGCCATTGCCAAGGACCGTCTGAAAGGGTTGAAACCTTTCTGTCTGATCGCCACAGCAGGAACCACGAATACCGGTACGGTAGACCCTTTGTCTGAACTTTCAGCGATCTGTAAAAGCGAGGATCTGTGGTTCCATATCGATGGAGCCTACGGGGGTGCAGCAATTTTGTCCAAGAACGGTAAGTCCTTATTGCGTGGTATTGAAAAGGCCGATTCGTTGACAGTCGATCCTCATAAATGGTTCTATCAACCCTATGAGATCGGTTGTTTACTGGTACGGAATACCAAGCACCTTACCGGAACCTTTACCGAAAAACCAGAATATCTGAAAGATGTTGAAGGTAATCGTTCAGAGATCAATTTCTACGATCATGGAATCCAGCTAACCCGTAGGTTCAGGGCATTGAAATTCTATATGTCCATTAAGACCTTTGGTCTTCAGGAATTCAGAAAGGCGATCACCTACAATATCGAATTAGCTGAGGCAGCTGAAGCCCTGTTACGTAAAAGTCCGAATTGGGAAGTGATCTCGCCGGCCACCCTGGCGGTGATCAATTTCAGATACAACCCCATAGATAGTGATCTTAGTGAAAAAGAGCTGGATAAATTGAACCAATATATTTCAGGAAAGGTGGTAGACTCACAAAAGGCCTTATTGGTCACGACATTATTGCATGATCAGGTGGTCTTGAGAATGTGTCTGATCAACCCGAGGACCACCTTGACCGATATACGGGAGACCTTAAATCTTTGTGACGAATTTGCTGAAGAATATAAACGCTCGTAGATGAAGACCTATATCGCTTTATTACGAGGGATCAATGTCGGCGGTCATAAAAAGATACTGATGGCCGACCTGAGGGAGTTGTTGGAGGTGGCTGGATTAATAAAGGTAAAGACCTACATTCAAAGTGGAAATGTGGTATTTTTCTCCTACGCTGAAGCATCGGAGAATGAACGAATTATTTCAGAGGTTATTTATAAGAACTACGGTTGGGAAGTGCCGGTAATCGTTAAGACGCCTTCAGATTTAAAAGATATCATTGACAATTGTCCTTTTTCAGGAGAGAAAAAAGAGAAGAGTTATTTTACCTTACTATCAGATAAACCAGCTGAAGAAGACATCAATGAGTTACAACTGTTAAGCAACCCTCATGATGAATTTTCCATTACGAAGACCTGTATCTATTTTTGGTCTGACAATTATGCCAGGTCCAAGTTCAATAACAACTTCTTTGAACGGAAACTGAAGGTCAAGGCAACTGCACGGAATTACAGGACCATGATGAAATTGATCGACTTGAGTTCTTAAATCATTGAATTAAATTATATTTGGTATCATTTCAGTATGAAAAGCATAGAATTTATCTCAAATAAGTATAGCAACTATCCAGATCAAGGATCCTTCACCTGGCAATCTCCAAGCAATATCGCATTGATCAAATACTGGGGGAAATTTGGCGAACAGATGCCAAAGAATCCATCCATTAGTTTTACTCTCGATAAATGCAGAACGATCACTGAACTCAAATACAAAAAGAAGGATACCCATTCTGAAGATATTCATTTCAAAGTATTTTTTGATGGAGAACACAGACCGGATTTTGAGCCTAAGATCGATACTTTTTTCAACAGAATACATCAGTATTTACCTTTTCTAAAAGAATACCAATTTGAGATCCATACTTCCAACACCTTTCCGCACAGCAGCGGGATCGCTTCCTCTGCCAGTGGAATGAGTGCATTGGCCTTATGTTTGATGAGTATGGAGCGTTCGATGATTTCAGAGGAACTGTCAGAACAAAAATTCAAACAAAAAGCTTCCTTCTTATCTCGTTTGGGGTCGGGAAGTGCCTGCCGAAGTATCGAAGGCGACCTGATCGTTTGGGGTGAACATAAAGATATCGAAGGAAGTAGTGACCTCTATGGAATAAAATATCCCTTTAAGATACACGATGTTTTCAGGAACTTCCAGGATACGATCCTGCTGGTCGATAAAGGAGAAAAGCAGGTGAGTAGTACTGTCGGACACGGACTCATGAACGACCATCCATTTGCAGAGAATCGATTTATTCAAGCGAATAAAAATGTAACTGATATTAAAAAAATATTGGAGACAGGAGATTTAACCTCCTTTATCGATCTGGTGGAAAGTGAGGCATTGACACTGCATTCCATGATGCTGACCTCCACACCCCGATTCATATTGATGAAACCCAATACGTTGGAGATCATAGACCGGATCTGGAAATTCAGAAGAGCAAGCTCATTGCCCATCTGTTTCACTTTGGATGCAGGTGCCAATGTTCATGTGCTCTATCCTGAGAAGGATAAAGATGACATCCAGAAATTCATAGGATCAGAACTGAGTAGCCTGTGCAAGAATGGAGAGTATATCCATGATCATTCTGGCTTAGGAGCTAAGCAGCTTTGAGTTATTCAATGATGAACTGTAATGTTGAAAGAATATTATTACCATCCATCAATTTTATATAATAGAATCCACTTTTAAGGTTTGAAGCATCGAAGGTGGTATCCTTAGATTCTAATGGAAGGCGTTCCATTACCTGTCCAGATTTGCTTTTAAGACAGGAGTGATGCTGAAATTAAGTACACTCCCAAGACTAAAATCGAGAGGATGTTTTCATAGGCATGAAATTGATTTACCTAAGACAACAAATATTTGACGATCAATACTTTTATAATTTTTTTAATATGTTATATGAAATGATATAATATATTTGTGTCGAAAATGAAAAGAAAGTTAAAAAATTGTATTTTTAACTTCAATATAAATTAGCTTATGCGCGGCCCTCTATTTTATTCAAAGATCTTGCTCTTCGGAGAGTATGGGATTATTAAGGATTCCAAAGGTTTGTCGATCCCTTATAATTTTTACAAGGGAGCACTTAAGATCGATAAGCATCACACCGTTTCCACCCATAGATCCAACCAAACCCTAAAAAGATTCTTGGTCTATTTGACTAAGTTGAAGGAACAGCAACCGGATTTGATCGATTTCGACCTGTTAACATTACGGGATGATATTGAAAAAGGCCTGTATTTCGATTCCAGCATACCCCAGGGTTATGGAGTGGGAAGCAGTGGGGCTTTGGTAGCGGCGATATACGATAAGTATGCTAATAATCGCATCACCATCCTGGAGAACCTGACCCGCGACAAATTACTACAACTTAAGGCGGTCTTTGCCCACATGGAGTCATTTTTCCACGGGAAATCCTCCGGTCTGGATCCCTTGAACAGCTATTTGAGCCTGCCAATCCTGATCAACTCAAAAGATAATATAGAAACTGCCGGTATACCCTCTCAACTTAAGAACGGAAAAGGAGCTGTGTTTCTCTTAGATAGTGGTTCTACCGGTGAAACGGCACCCATGGTGCAGATCTTTATGGAGAATATGAAACAGGAAGGATTTCGGAAAATGCTAAAAGATCAGTTTGTTAAGCATACCGATGCCTGTGTGGAAGATTTTCTACATGGAGATATTAAATCCCTATTTGGAAATATGAAGCAACTGTCGAAAGTGGTGTTGGACAATTTTAAACCCATGATCCCTAAAGAATTCCACACACTTTGGAAGAAAGGGATCGAGACCAACGCCTATTTTTTAAAACTCTGTGGATCCGGAGGCGGAGGATATATGTTAGGTTTTACTGAAGATATCGATAAAGCCAGAAAGGCTCTTAAAGACTATAAGCTTGAAGTAGTTTATAACTTTTAAGCACACTTCTTTCAGGATGTTGGATCATGACCCGACATCCCAATTTATTTCTTTTCTATGTTTAGCAGAAAACAAAAATATCTTTTATTGAAGTTTTTTAGTTTGTTTTCTATTGTCAGAGGCTATAATATTCTGGTGATCGTAATCGCTCAATACCTCACGTCTATTTATATTTTGGCTCCTGAATTACCTGTTAGAGAAGTTCTCTTTGACCTTCAATTGTTCATGTTGGTCATGTCTTCTTCAACTGTAATTGCGGCAGGCTATATCATCAATAGTTTTTACGATAGCGAAAAGGACCTGATCAACCGACCGGGAAAGACCATGTTAGATCGATTGGTGAGTCAGCGAACCAAACTTAGCGCCTATTTCACGCTGAATTTCATCTCGGTGGTATTTGCCAGCTATGTATCCTTTAGAGCGGTTCTATTTTTCTCATTATATATTTTTGGAATATGGTTCTATTCGCATAAGCTTAAGAAATTCCCCTTCATTGGAAATTTTGTGGCTGCAACCTTAGCCGTTGTTCCTTTTTTTGCTGTATTTATATATTATAGGAACTTCGATCTGGTGATCTTCGTTCATGCGACGTATCTGTTCCTGATCATTTCCATGCGTGAATTGGTCAAGGATCTTGAAAATATTCAGGGAGATCTGGTACATAACTACAGGACCATTCCGGTGGTGTATGGAGAGGTGGTCTCAAAAAGAATGCTGACCATTTTGGGAATCATATCTTTGATACCAGGCCTTTTATTGATCACTAAATTTGATATTGGATATATGGATCTGTTCTTCTATGGAAGTACTCTGGCCCTGTTCTTCTTTATATTCATCATTTGGAATGCCAATAAGAAGTTCCATTACCTGATACTTCATAATATTCTTAAGTTCATCATTCTTGTTGGTGTGTTCAGTATTATTCTCATCGATATCGATCTGTTGATCAATCGATTGTTCTAATTGAACTGACTTTTTTCATTCATAATACAATTCAAAATCCAGCAAGTTTATTGATGTGGGTTATGTATCTTTGCGAAAAATTTGAAATGAGCAAACAAGAAGGCAAAAGCAGAAAAAGAAAGGATTCGTTCAAGGGAAAAAGATTCGATGCTAAAAAATCCAAACGCAATCCCAAGGTACAGACTACCAAGGATCCGAATGAGATCAGATTGAATAAATACATCGCCAATTCAGGAGTGTGTTCCCGAAGAGAAGCCGACATGTATATTAAGGTGGGTAGTGTTACCGTTAATGGAAAAGTGGTGAATGAGATGGGATATAAGGTAAAGCTCAGTGATGAGGTTATTTTTGACGGAAGACGGATCAATCCAGAAGCCAAGGCCTATGTTCTATTGAATAAACCAAAAGGTTTCAGTACCACAACAAGCAATACCAAAGGAAATACCGTAATGGATCTCGTGAGTAATTCCACCGCATCCCGGATACAACCTATTGGTCGTTTAGGTCGTAATGCTACCGGTCTGTTACTTTTCACAAACGATGATGCATTTATGCAAAAGTTCACTCGCAAGGGAGTCTCCCGATTATTTCACATCGAACTGGATAAGAATTTCAAAGGAGAAGATCTTAAGCGACTTGAACAAGGACTGAAAATAGATGGTAGAACAGTAGAGGTGGAAGAGATCAGTTATGTTCGGAATGCTCCCAAAAAAGAGGTTGGTCTAAAAATTAAACACACGGGAAACAGTATTATACGGACTATTTTTGAACATTTGAGATATCAGGTCGTAAAGGTAGATTGTGTTACCATAGGACCGATCACCAAAAAAGATCTTCCTCGTGGGAGATGGAGACATCTAACCGATCAGGAGAAGAACACCATTAGTATGCTATAATCTGAGGAATCCAAGTTCCCTCTGATCTTTTCTTGACAACTCCCAAATAAAGAATAAGATCACTACAACATACTCGATTCCCACAAGCCAGAGATTCTCATGGAAACCGTTTTCTCCATAGGCTGCATAACTGAGCATCACCATAAAACTCCAAACAATAGGAAAACGGTACTTTGTAAAGAGCGACAATAGCAATGGAGTTGCGATATACCAAGGATGTATCGTAGTGGCCAATAAAAAATAGAATGATACAGCAAATAACATGGCTGTCATCATGTTAAGTATTTCTTTATTATTCCTGAATATCGATAGTGCGATGATAAATAGGAATATGATGATCGGAAGGATCAGTCCAACGGTCTCAATGATATTCCAACCAACGATCTTAAATCCGATCCATCGGATGACATAATACACACTGGCATTGAATTCAAAATCCTGAAACCAGAGTCCGATAGTACCCAGATAATGCGAAATGACCTCTTTGGAAATAAAAGGAGCAAAGCTGATTGCAAAAGTTCCTAAAGCGAGGATGTAGTAGATTCCAAGCTTCCACCATCCTTTAACAGAATTCTCTTTCCGAATAAACCATTGAAATAATATTGGAAGTATCAACAAGGGTAATAACTTTACTGATATTGAGATCCCTAAAACTATAGATGATCCTACCCATTGTCCCTTGATTAGAAGATATATTGACCAGATCAAAAATAATAACATCACGCCTTCTGCATGAAGATTTCCACTTAGCTCAATAATGATGAACGGATTCAGAAAGTACCAGAATATCCATTTTGGATCCTTTCCCAGAACCTCTAATATTTTTTTTCCAAAATAGAGAATACCAATATCAGCCAGGATGTTTATAAGAATGAGAACTATCGAAGATCCCAGCACAGATTTTCCGGCAAACAGTGCAGTAAGAACAAATAATAATTGATTCACCGGGGGGTAATTGGAATAATGACTTGCATTTAATGGACCCATACCGTTCACCAGATCCTGTGCCTGAGCAATAATAACAGTGTTAGAGATCATCGATGATCCAACAATATAACTTTGGGGAGTTATAAGATAGGGATTCATCCCTTGAAAAAGCACCCTGCCATCCCAAAGGAACCGATAAAAATCCTGAGACAAATTCGGTAGAACTCCCATGAAGATCAACCGAAATAAAATGCCTAGAATTGCCAAATACCAAAATGAGATCTTCGCCTTTTGGATGATCAAATAAGTGAATACAAAAAGGACAAAAAGACTAGTGATCAACACAATGAAATCACTTCGTATCAATTCATAGGCAAAGTACCAATACAATAGGGCACTTAGTATGGTAAGTACAAGTACTTTGTAGTGAGTTCTCAGAAAAAAGGCCATAAAGCCAAGTTACATTAATCTACCCACTCGGCAATAAAAAGATTGGTATCTCTACCACCACCGTTATTTCTGTTTGAGGAGAATATCAGGTGTTTGCCATCATTGGAGAATACAGGAAATGCATCAAATGTATCGCTATGGGTGATGCGTTTCAGGTTCTTTCCATCGATATCGATCATATACAGATTGAATGGAAAACCTCGTTCAGCTTCATAGTTCGATGAGAACAGTATCTTCTCACCCGAAGGATGAAAGAACGGACTCCAATTGGCATTGCCTAAGTTGGTAAGTTGTTTGAGATCGCTTCCATCGGCATTACAAATATAGAGTTCCATATTGGTTGGCTGAACCAAGCCGTTGGAAAGCAATTCTTTATATTCGGTTATTTCCTCTTCTGTTTTTGGTCTTGACGATCGGAAGATCAATTTAGTACCATCTGGTGAAAAGAAGGCTCCGCCATCATATCCCAATTCATCGGTGATCTGTTTTACATCGCTTCCATCCAGATTCATGGTGTACAATTCAAGATCTCCGCTTCGGGTTGAGGTGAAAACGATCTTATCTCCTGTTGGTGAAACCGTGGCCTCGGCGTCATAACCCGGCTCATGGGTAAGCTGTGCTGTGATATTTCCTTCAAGATCGGCTACGAAGATATCGAAGGAATCATAGACCGGCCATACATACTTGCCATTCTTTCTGAGAGGAACCTCAGGGCAATTATCGTCTACCAAGTGGGTTGAAGCATACACAAATTGCTTATTATCGGGCAGGAAATAAGCACAGGTGGTTCGTCCTTTACCCGTACTGATCATAGGAGGTTTCTTGTCCATGAATTGTTCATCTCTGTTCATCAGGAACATCTGATCGCATTCCAAACCCCAGGCTTTGTTATTTGATTGAAAAACGATCTGCTTATCATCAAAACTCCAGTAGGCCTCAGCGTTATCACCACCATAGGTGACCTGCCTTATGGATTTAAAATGAACTTCCTCCGGGAAGATCAAGGAATCATTAACTACTTCAACGGAGCTAATCTCTTCGTTGCTACTTTCTTTTTGAGAATCTGTTTTTTTATCGGCACAAGAAACCATGAATAAAACAGCCAGTATTATTGGGATGCGTTTCATTTTTAGAGTAATTTTGTTCAAAAATAAACATATTCACACGAGCGTAAAAAGAAACCTGAATTATTTTACGTTCATTTATAAAAATAGATTTACGATGAGAGCATTCACCCTATTATTTTTAGCCCTAATCATTTTTTCATGTAAAAAAGACATGCCGGTCATTGTGACCATGGAAGAGGATGTTTCCTTATTGGCTTCAGATAGCTTACAGGGAAGAAGAACCGGAACCGATTATGAAAGGATGGCAGCCGATTACCTGGCTGATCGATTCAAGGATATGGGCCTTGTTCCAAAAGGGACCGATGGTTATTTCCAGGAATTCACCTTTACCGATAAGACCGATCCACACAAGGAAGCTCAGTTCATCAATAAAGGCGAGGATGGAAGTGTGACCGGGATCAACGTAGTGGGTTATATAGATAATCAGGCAGAAAATACAGTTGTTGTCGGAGCCCATTTCGATCATTTGGGAATGGGAGGCGAAGGATCTCTTTATCGAGGTGAGGAGCCAGCTATACACAATGGTGCAGATGACAATGCCAGTGGAGTCGCTGTGGTCTTAGACCTGATCCAGGACCTAAAGGATACGAACACCAATTATAATTATCTGTTCATTTTATTCTCTGCTGAGGAGATCGGACTGTTAGGATCCAATTATTATGTGAAGAATCCGACCATTGAGCTTGAAAATGTGAACTATATGATCAATTTGGATATGGTGGGCCGATTGAATGAAGAAAACGCATTAGCTGTTCACGGAGTTGGCACTTCACCGGTCTTCAGTCAGACCTTATTTGCCAATAATACCGGGTTTAAGCTAACTGAAAAGGAATCCGGTGTTGGGCCAAGCGATCATACTTCTTTCTATCTTGCCGATATTCCTGTTCTTCACTTCTTTACGGGTCAGCATGAGGATTATCATCGCCCTGGAGATGATTCCGAAAAACTGAATTATGAAGGGATGGAACAGATCTCCCAGTATCTGATGGCCATTATCACCGATCTTGATGACGACCCTAAGCTGGAGTTCAGAAAAACCAAGAATGAAAGTGAAGAAACACCTTCATTTAAAGTTACATTGGGTGTTGTTCCGGATTATCTTTTCGATGGAAAAGGAATGAGATTAGATGGTGTAAGCGAAGATAGACCAGCACAAAAGGCTGGATTACAAAAAGGCGATGTGGTGATTAAAGTGGGTGATTATGAGATCACCGATATGATGAGCTATATGAAATCGCTATCGAAATTCGAAAAGGGAATGAAAACCATGGTCGTTGTAGATCGAAATGGAGAAGAACTTGAGTTTGAAGTGACCTGGTAATTATTTCAACCGCAAAGCGAGTAGAGGTAAAATAGTACCTAAGAGAACGAAGATTAGCGCATACCAAGCTCCAAAAAGTAAGGCGATCAGGATTGTTTTAACAATTAATGAGATGGGTGCTAATGTCATACAAACAGCATATCGATAAGTGCCTATAAACTCTTCGTCCTTGATCTTTGGGGAAAAGATGAATTTCCAAAATAAATAGGGTATCAGGTGGAGCAGAATTACGGGTATCTTTAATAAAGAATATAGCGATGAGCTATTTTTCAGGTGTTTTCCTTTATAATTTCCGGTTTTTATATAGTCGTTCACTAGCTCTGGTTTGGTAAAATCCACATTCAACTGGTTCAACTTCATGATCATGTTATCGTAGTCGTTTTGATCATTGATGTGGGTGGTTAATTTCTTCAATTCTTCACGAACCTTTTCTTTTATGCCTGTAATATCCAATTCTGAATTGGTCTTCAAAAACGCACTTGGATCGATCGGTTTTCCAAAATGAATAGCTACCCGATCTCCATAGTCCTTTGGAGTTTGATAGTTCAATCCTACAGGAATGATTATCAGTTTTCCATTTTCATAATCGGAAAGATAGGCATCAATAATCCGTGTGAAACCTTTACTTAGTGGCCGTACAGTTCTATTTAATGAATGATTCCCCTCTGGGAATAAAATGATTGATTGATCCTGATGAAGGATCTTTGAACATTCTGAAAATATACTTTTGTTTTTTGTTATGGTTCGAATCCCGTCTCGGACCCGATATACCGGGAGCATTTGTAGGCTATTTAAAATTCTTTTGACCATTTTATTGGAAAACACATCAGCCCGGGTCAGGAAGAAGTTCTTTCTGTTGCTATTCACCGTGATCAGTAAGGGATCCAGCAATGCGTTTTGGTGGTTACTGAGAAATAGTATCGGTATATTTTTTGGGATCTCTTCATGATATCGGGTTTCTATCTTTTTATAATAGAATCTAAATCCAATGCTCACATAGATCTCTACCAGGTTTAGCCAAAGTTTTTTCAAAATAGGGGTTTGATCAAAAATACTTAAATCGAACGAACTTTCCTTTTGATCGGGCATTAAAAACTTCTGGCTATTGAAATGGTTATGTAGGAATGGGGTTCGGCTTGTCTTGTTTCTGCTGTTTCGTGATTATAGATCAATTTGAAATCATTTCTCTTTAGCCTGTAATAAACGCCTAATTTGAACAGGTATAAGTTTTGATAGGGCTCTCGCAAAACCTCAGAGGAATCTCCAATAAGATTTCCTTCCAATAAGGTGTTGTGAAAAACATATCGATAGGTCATTATCAAAGAGAAAAATAGTTCATTTTTGCCTGTGCTCAGTTGGTCATAGGCTAAACTGGAACTCATTGGATTTCTAATTCCTACAAAGACCCCAGCTTCATTTTGTATAAAGATGTCTTTGGTTCCAAAAGCTATTGTTGGACCGGCCGAAACATGAAAACTCAATGGATTATCCTGAAGTTTCCATTCCCTTAGATAGGTGAAATAGAGATTGTTTGTGATCCCATTGTTAAGCTGACCTAACCAGGTAGCTATTCGAGAATCCTCTGCTGCGGTATTATGAAACAGACTTTGTAAGCCAGATGCTCCCGACATTTTTCCTGTAAATCCCATGGCATACTCAAATTCGAACAGTCTGGTAATATTGGCAATCGAGTATTGATAATGGAAACCCAGAAAACCTGCATACGGACGTTCATAGAATCGGGTATTGGTTTCCAGTAAGTCAGAAGGAGTGTAGATCTCATGGCTTAGATACAACATGTGCTGACGGTTATTTAAACTATCTTTCTTGTTTTTTGAAAGCCATCGATAACTAATAAAACTTCCCGACGAATAATATCGGTCGGTGAATACCAGGAAATCATTATCGTGTTTTAGTTCGAATTGGTGGTCGATCTCCTTGATATCCGGATTCAATGTATTATTTTCCTGACCCCAGAATGGTGTTCGTGTTACAAGCCCGATGATCAAAAAGAAAATGAATGTAATTTTAGGATCGATAGGAGCTGAATTTAGACATTAAGCTTTACTGGTCAGACTTTTTATAAACACAAAGCCAAAGCCAATAAATAACATTAAATGAAACGGAAAAAGACCAAAATCGCCACCTTGATCACCAACTATAAAAGCACTATACATTCCAAATGCAAAATACAAGGTTAAAAGTCCTTCAATGACCACATGAGGAGACACGTTCTTCGACAGATATTTATTTCCTTTCCAACTGTCTTTTATTGAACTCAAATTGAATTTCGGTGTTCGTATGAATTCACTTTTCCTACCCAGGTGTCCTTCTATCACAGCTATGGAATTATGTAAGGAGAATCCCATGGCAATTGAAAAGAACGTGAAGAACATTCCGGTATATTCCAAAAAGTTCTTGAGCCCTCCTCCATAAGTACTTTTAAAGGTGAACCAATAACAAATAAAGAATATCATGGTACTGATAACAAAGAAACTCATAACGATGAAATACACCTTCAAATGGGCATATTCATTTTTTATATAGAGCATGGGTATACTCAGCACGGCAACGATCAAGATATTCAGGAACATAGTGCTATTAAGCAGATGCAATAACCCATGTAGTTTGGTTTTGAATGGGAGGTGCTTGTCTCTTAATACCCGCCATTTCATCTTATTGAAATTCTCTGCACCACCTTTGTTCCATCTGAATTGTTGCGTTCTTGCAGCGCTGATTACCACCGGTAGCTCTGCCGGAGTTTCCACTTCTTCAAGATATTTGAATTTCCAACTCTTAAGTTGTGCCCGATAGCTGAGATCCAGATCTTCGGTCAGGGTATCTCCTTCCCAGTTACCGGCATCTATGATACATTCCTTTCTCCAAACTCCTGCGGTGCCATTGAAATTGATAAAATGTCCCTTACTGTTCCTGCCCACCTGTTCCAGTGTGAAATGTGCATCGAGCGCAAATGCCTGTACCCGTGTTAAAATGGAATAATCCCTGTTCAAATGTGCCCATCGTGTTTGAACCACACCGATCTTCTGATCTTTAAAGAAAGGAATGGTCTTTTGTAGCCAACTTTTAGAAGGAAGGAAATCGGCGTCAAATATGGCTATGAATTCACCTTTTGCGGTCTTTAGGCCTTCTTTCAAAGCTCCTGCTTTGAATCCATCCCGATTTTCTCGTTTGACATGCTTTATGTCCAGTCCTTGTGCATGTAGATTTCTTATTTGTTCAGCAGTGCTTTCCAAGGATTCATCGGTAGAATCATCCAGTACCTGAACTTCCAGCTTATCTTTTGGATATTCGATCTTAGAGATGTTATTCAACAAGCGCTCCATCACATACAATTCGTTATAGACGGGCAGCTGTATCGTGACAAGAGGTATCTCATTGGGATCATTCAAATTGAATGTGTCACAAACACTCTCTTTCTTCCGAGCCCTCAGATAATTGAATAGTAGATTCAATTGAGCCAATGCATAAAAGAATATGAGAAGTAAAGCAATTGTATAGATTACAATAACAACAGTTTCCAGTATCATTTTTTAAATGAATATTTGAAAATCCAACCTAAAATCTTTATTCCTGCAAAGATAACACCTTTTAAAGTTCCTGACACTTTTGAAGTGCCTATTCTATTTCTATACCTAACGGGGATTTCAGTATAACTGAATTTCTTCTTTAAGATCTTCAATTGCATTTCAACGGTCCACCCATAGGTAGTGTCTTCCATTTTCAATTCGTTCAGAACAGGATACTTTATAGCTCTGAAGGGCCCCAGGTCAGAGAAGTTTGAACCATAAATAATGTTCATTAAGGAAGTGGAGAGCCAATTTCCAAAGATCTGAGGATAGGTCATGGACCCCTTTTCACGTAATTTCTTTATACGGGCTCCAACAACAAAGTCAATATTACCATTTAGGATAGGAGCCACAATCTTATCCAATTCCTCTGGATAATCGCTATAATCCCCATCCAGGAAGACCACGATGTCCGGTTTATGTTCTTGTTTTGAAATATAGCTTAGTCCTTTTAAACAGGCAAATCCATATCCCATTTGTTTTTCATGCAATACTGTTGCTCCAGCATTCTTTGCCATCTCTTCGGTTGAATCGGAAGAATTGTTGTTCACTACGATCACTTCAGAAACATGATCCGGGATATCTTGGACAACCAAAGCAATGGAT
>JAHEHC010000024.1 GCA_024644805.1 Flavobacterium sp.
TGTTCTCCATACAATCGCGCCAATTGGGTATTATAATCCTTTCCATTTAAAGCCATGGCATTCTCATAGGTTGAAACAGCCTGATCCAACAAACTGTATTTCTCGAATGTTTCGCCTATCATAGGAGCATAGTTTGGATTGACATTGATGAAATCCAGTGCTTCGTTATAATATTTATTAGCTATACTGTCGTTTTTTTGAAGCGAGAAATTGTAACCCAATTCGATAAATAAATGGGGTATGATCCTACCGGAATTGATCTTATCGATGAGTAGTTTTTCGGAAACATCAAATTTCTCAAGCTGCTGATTTGAAGCCACCACAAACATGAAATAATCGAAACGATTGGGATTTTTTTCCAACAGTTTTGTATAGATTGTAAGGGCCTTTTCATATTCACCTTGCTCAAAATAATTTTGCGCAAGCAGATCGTTTTGTGCATGAACGACCGAAGAAGAGAATACGATTATAAAAATGAGAATTATCCAACGCATGGGCTAAATATACCAATTTTGACCAACAGTTCAGCAACAACAAAAATCAAGCCTAAATGAGGGTATTTTGATTAAATTCTGTCAAAACCACAATACGGGATCAACACTTCAGGGATGTTTATGCCATCTTTGGTTTGGTAGTTCTCCAATATTCCGGCCAATACTCTGGGCAAGGCCAGTGAGCTGCCGTTCAAGGTATGAGCCAATTGGATCTTTCCATCATTGTCTTTGAATCGAAGCTTCAATCTGTTGGCCTGGAACGTTTCAAAGTTGGATACAGAGGATATCTCCAACCATCGGTCCTGTGCTGTTGAAAACACTTCAAAATCGTAGGTTAGTGCTGAGGTGAAACCCAGATCACCACCACAGAGTCTGAGTATCCTGTAGGGTAATTTCAATTCACGAAGAATTTCTTTGACATGATCCACCATGGTGTTCAATGCCTCATAGGATTTATTAGGATGCTCGATGTGAACGATCTCCACCTTATCGAATTGATGCAAGCGATTCAATCCACGAACATGAGCACCATACGAACCAGCTTCCCTTCTAAAGCAAGGGGTGTACCCCGTACATTTTACAGGCAGGTCATCTTCCTTTAAAATGTCCTTTCTGAATATGTTGGTAACGGGGACCTCCGCTGTTGGGATCAAATACAGGTCATCTCCGGTTACATGATACATTTGCCCTTCTTTGTCGGGGAGTTGTCCGGTTCCATAACCAGAATCCGCATTGACCATTAATGGAACCTGATACTCGGTATAGCCGGCCTTAATATTCTTATCGAGAAAATAGGTGATCAGAGCCCTTTGTAGTTGAGCTCCTTTTCCTTTATAAACCGGAAATCCGGCACCAGTGATCTTTACCCCCAATTCAAAATCGATGATGTCATATTTCTTTGCCAATTCCCAGTGAGGTAGGGCTTCATCTGTTAACTCAGGAATAGTACCTTCTCGAAAAACCTCTTCATTGTCATTCTCGTCACTTCCTGCAGGGACCAGATCATGGGGGATGTTCGGGATGGTATTCAACAGATCGATCAATTTCTCAATGGTGCTGTTCAGTTTCTCCGTTAGATGTTTGGAAGTTTCCTTCAACTGGCCGGTCTTCTCCTTAATAAGATTGGCCTTTTGCACTTCTCCATTTTTATAAAGGATCCCAATCTCTTTTGATAGCTTATTTGACTGTGCTAAAGTATCGTCAAGTTCTGCCTGAGTTGCTCTCCTAAGATCATCGGTTTGGATCACTTCATCAAAAATAGAGTTAGCATCAAAACCTCTTTTGCTCAAAGCCGAGATAAAGTGCTCTCTTTGTTTTCGGATTTCACTAACCTGTAACATGGATCGAATCTTTAGGCCAGCAAAGTTAGCAAAATTGAAAATGATTCCTTAGGTCTCAACGGCAATTATTTTACCATAATATCACCAGTTTCCTGCATAAGAAAGGTCTTCTGTTGAAATATGCTTCAGATAATCGAATCTCAATTTATTGATCTGTCTGATATGCAACAGGTCATGAGCCAACCAGTTTGATAAGAACAATTTGGCCGACATAGGTCCAAATTTAGGATGCAGAAAGCTATTGTCCCATTTTGGTTCTGTTAAAGATCTTAGCCAGTTGACAGACCTTTCTCGTTCATCGATGAAACTGTTCAACACGGTTCTATAATTCTGTTCGATGTACTTTCTCTCCTGAACCCAACCAACAGGATCTATCGGGGGTAAAGTTTGTGAGGGGTCTTCCAGGACATACCTGACCCGGGTTCTGAAATCCTCTACCTCTTCATCCCGAAGATGACAAAGTATCTCCAGCAGGGACCATTTGCCAGGCGCCTGGCGCCAAAGATATTCTTCACTCGGCAGTTCAATTAAAAGCGCTATGAATATTTTCTTATTTCTTTCTAATGATCGTATGATCGAAGTGTACATAATTATTGATATGGAATGGAACGATCTATTTTTTGATGGTAATCCTCAGGAGATTTCAGGATCCAGTCATGATGTCTAAAATGGTCCCAGGAGATTGAGGCCAGATCAACTTTTGGTTCAATAAATCTGAAATAGGGCCCCCCGTTAACACTAACCTTGCTGTTCATAAATACTGCAACATCATTTCCTTTCTTTTGCTCTTCGGCCTTGATGTATTGGGCGAATTGCCACATAAAATCGGGATGGGTCAATAGATTTCGAGACTGCTTTCTTGAAAGTTTTTTTCTGTACTTATATGAAGTCCTTTCTCCGGTGGCTTTATTTTCTACCCAAACCGTAAGTGATCCGCTTTTAGAACGCAACATCATTCGCCAGCTCAAGCGATGGCCTTCTTCGGTCCAAAGAACATCATCGGATATGACCCAATGCCTTAGGGGAAGTCCGATCTGAAAGATGAAGTAAACAGCGAAAACAGGGATCAACAGGTTCTTATATTTTGGAATTTTGACCTCATGCCCAACATAAATTTCCTTTTTTGGAAGAAAACGTTTTTTCAGTGTTTCGGAAGAAAAGAAGAATAAGGCAAATGAAATGGACATGTAGGGAAAGATGCCAACTTGAAAAACAATGGAATTGAAAAGGTGAAAGAACAACGACAGGTAGAAACCAAAAAGGCGGGTCTTTTTCCATAATAACATGGGGATGATCAACAGATCGAATAAAATACCAAAGTAGGCAATGGAATAATGCATCCAGGGTTGCTGTAACAGATCACCGATGAGCCAATAGCTTTTTTTGGCTTTCATGAACAAAGCCGGGGCAGTAGCGTCTAACCAGTCGGGATACCATTTGGCCACCGAGGCATAGGTAAAAACGATAAGGACCTGTACTATCATGATCCATTTACACCAATTGGGCATCATCGAAGTTTTCTTGGAAGGATTCAACCTGGTATCCAGGGACAACCATTTATGTGCCGGAAGCATAACCATGATCCAACACAATAACATCATCAGGTAGTAGTGGTTATTATAAGCCGATTTCTGCATAAAATAGACTCCGGTCCACATCAGAGCATACATGAACATACTCAATCTATATCGATAACCCAGCATGACCATGATCCCGAAGATTCCCATGATCACAAAATAATAATACATCCCAGGTCCTTGAATGGTCTGTAAAAAATCAAACCCGATGAAATTAAAGGTGAATTCGGGTTCTACCAATACCCTGCGCACCCATCCGGTTGCTATGGCACCGAATGCCTCGATGGCGATCAACAAACCGAATACCACCCTGAAAAGCACCAGGCCGGTATTGTCGATCTGTCGAAAAAGAAAATTATTCATGATGCTCTAAAAATGCCCTTGCAAAAAGTTCATCCTTCTTTATAGCGCTCCTTAGGTCCTCTACGGAAGCGAACTGTTTCTCCTCTCTGATCCTTTTGATGAACTCGAGACGGATCTTCTGATGATAGATATTTTTATCGAAATCCAAGAAATAGGTCTCAATGGTTTTTTTTGATCCGCCAACTGTTGGATTTATCCCAATATTTGTAAGCCCATATACCGTTTGGCCATCGATCTCGGAACGTACAATATACACTCCCATAGCGGGAATCAACTTGTACTCTTCATCTACTTGCAGATTGGCTGTCGGAAAATCCAGGGTCTTCCCAATTCCTCTTCCTTCAATTACAGATCCAGATAACATAAAAGGATATCCTAAATACGAATTGGCCTTTTCGATGTCTCCGTCTTGCAGGGCATTTCTAATCTTAGTAGAACTTACCGCCACCTCATTCATTTGCTGGACACCGATCTCGATAACTTCAAATCCATAGGTTATCCCATATTCCTTTAGATCTTCAATGGTAGCATTTCTATTTCTTCCAAAACGATGATCGTACCCTATAATGATCTTTTTGGCATGGAGACGATTCACCAAAAAATCACGAACAAAATCGGATGCGTTAAGACGAGAAAATGCCATCGTGAATGGATGAATTACCAGATGATCCAATCCTGTTTTTTCCAAGTGTTCTTTCCGTTCGGCAATCGTATTGATGAGTTTGATCTGAAAATCCTGTTGCAATACCATTCTGGGATGGGGAAAGAAAGTTAACAGCACCGAATCCATTCGGTTTTGTTTTGCAGTCGTGACCAAATGGTCTAAGATGGCTTTATGGCCCAAATGAACTCCGTCAAAGGTGCCAATAGTAACCACACTGGACCGATTGTTATCGTAGGAATCAATACCGTCGTATTCTTTCATTCTCTGAGGCAATTATTTTCCGTTAAAGATATTCATTGTATTAGATATTCCGGCCAAACCAAAAGATTTAATGGCTTCAACGCCCAGTTTAAAGCGCTCGGGTAATTTTGAGATCTCATCTTCACTCCAATTTCCAAGAACATAATTGACCTGAGACCCTATTGAAAATGTATCACTGATTCCAAATCTGAACCGATTGTAGTTCGTGGTATTCAAATGGTAGTGAATGTCTTTGAGTCCGTTATGTCCCCCGTCACTTCCTTTGGTCTTTATCCGAATGGTACCAAATGGGAGATTTATATCGTCGGTGATCACCAACAAATTCTCGATGGGGATCTTCTCTTTTTCAAGCCAATACCGAACCGCCTTACCACTCAGATTCATAAAGGTACTTGGCTTCAACAATAAAAACGATCTGCCCTTCAAGGTATATTTTGTTATGGCTCCCAATTTGCCCGGCTCAAAAGAAAGAGATTCTTTTTCAGCAAAGAAATCCAATAGACTGAACCCAACGTTGTGCCGGGTATTTTCATATTTTGGACCGATATTTCCTAAGCCAACTATGAGAAATTTTTTCATAGGGTCTTCCTCAGAGAGAATCCTGTTTGGAGTTAAATTGAAAAGTTTTCTGAACCATGAAAACATAAATAGTAAATATTCTCCGGTAAAAATAAAAAAGACTGTCTGATCAGACAGTCTTTTTTATAAATATAATTGTCAAATAGACTATTTATTCTTCAGCAGGTGGTTCTTGTTCTCCTCCACCTTCAGTTTCAGCAGGGACCTCAGCTCCTCCTTCACCTTCAGTAGCTCCTTCTTCACCTTCAACTCCTTCTTCACCTTCTTCACCTTCAAGTTCTTCTTCTTCAACTTCTATAACTTCTTCTTCTCTTGCTGCGATAACCTGACAAACCACCGCATCTTCAGGATGGTTGAATGTGAATTCAGCTTCCTTTTCAATATCGTTCAAGTGGATGTTATCACCTATGTCCAGATCCCCTACATTGATCATGATAAAATCGGGCATGTTTTTAGGGATTGAAGTGATCGATAATTTACGAAGTGTAAATCGGAATACTCCACCATTCTTAACTCCAATGGAGTCTCCTTCTACCCGAACCGGGATATCCAAGGTGATCTCTCTTCCTTTACGTAGGACATAGAAATCGATATGCAAAATTCGATCAGTTACCGGGTGAAACTGGATGTCCTGCATAATGCATTCTACTCCTTCATCATTGTCCAGCCTTACATCAACCGTGTAGATATTTGGAGTGTACACCAATTTGTTAAATGCTAATTCATCTGCTGAAAAGTGAATTGGTGTGTCTCCTCCGTATACTACGCAAGGAACCTTTCCAGCATTACGTAGGGCTTTGGTCGCTGCCTTGCCTACGCTTTCTCTTTGAGATCCTTTGATTGTAATTGATTTCATGTGTATTAATTATTTGATTTAAATGTCACATGGAACTCGCAAATTAATTTTTCCCTTTAACAGGAGCCAAAATCTGCTCGTTTCATTTTATTTTTTAATGATTAAAATTTTGGACTGCAAAGATGCAGTTTTTTTCCGAAGTGAAAAAAAGAAACGATACCTTTTTTAAAGGGATTGAAGAAAGATTGAAAAAATAGTTTTTGCCTTAATTTCAGTATTTTACATCAGAAATTTTGAGCTGATGGATTCATGCTCATTCACACTCTGCATCACATCGGCAAAAAGCTTGGCACAACTCAATACTTTGATTTTGGAACATTCCTGTTTAAGCGGGATAGAGTCGGTCACGATAAGCTCTTCCAATTTGGACTTTTCAATTCGCTCATACGCATTTCCTGAGAGTATGGCATGAGTACAAATGGCTCGAACGCTTAAAGCACCTCTTTCTATCATAAGGTCTGCTGCTTTGGTGAGTGTTCCGGCGGTATCGACCATATCATCGACCAGGATCACATTCATACCGGTAACATCTCCGATCAGTTCCATATGAGAGATCAAATTGGCTTTTTCCCGCTGCTTATAACAGATCACCACATCGCTCATCAGAAACTTTGAATAGGCATAGGCTCGTTTTGACCCACCCATATCGGGAGATGCAATGGTCAAATTATCTAAGTTCAAGGATTGCACATAGGGCAGGAATATGGTTGATGCAAACAAATGATCGACCGGTTTCTCAAAGAAACCTTGGATCTGATCGGCATGAAGGTCCATGGTAATGATGCGGGTTGCACCTGCCGTTTCAAGCATCTTTGCGATCAGTTTTGCGGCGATGGGAACTCTTGGCTTATCTTTTCTGTCCTGACGGGCCCATCCGAAATAGGGAATTACCGCAGCGATATGCCTTGCTGAGGATCGTTTTGCAGCATCGAGCATCAACAGCATTTCCATTAGATTCTTACTATCTGGGTTGGTCGATCCTACAATGAAGACCCTGAGTCCACGTATGGATTCTTCGAATGATGGTTGAAATTCTCCGTCGCTATAGGTAGATGTAATCACATTTCCCAATGGGACACCATAATGTTCTGAAATGGATTCTGCCAGTGATTGACTCTGGGAACAGGCAAATATTTTTGGAGCAGGAGTTTGAGATGCCATTTTGGATATTTTGTTAGTTGTAGACAAATTAAAATTAATAGCCAATGATAACCAAAAATTGATCACAGTAATTATTAAAAAGTTATGACAAATTGTTTATTTTTGCCATCCACTTGCCTTGGTGGCGGAATTGGTAGACGCGCTGGATTCAAAATCCAGTTCTGGTTTCAGAGTGTGGGTTCGATTCCCACCCAAGGTACAACAAACCACAAAAAAGGTAAAGACAAGCGAGCTTCAAAAAGAAAGCTCGCTTTCTTTTTGGAGAGAAGCGAAGTCTTTTTTTTGTGGTTTTCAAGCGTAGCTTGCAGGGAACATTGCTTTTGCAATGATTCCCACCTATTTTGTTTTCTTTTTTTTGGAGAGAAGCGAAGTCTTTTTTTGTGGTTTTCAAGCGTAGCTTGCAGGGAACATTGCAAAAGCAATGAATCCCACTAGTTTTTGTAGGCACGGATCTTTAATTATTTAGATCATAATCCCTATCTTTGATACAAACCTGCTAAACCTACTTACCCTCGATGAATGACTTCTGGCTATATCTGAAACTTGGGATGACCCATGTACTGGATTGGAAGGCCTATGATCACCTTCTATTCCTGATCGTATTGGTTGCCGCATATAATTTTAATTATTGGAAAAAAGTATTGATCCTGGTCACCCTATTCACCTTAGGTCATACAGCTTCATTGCTTTTGGCCAGTTATGATATCGTTAGTGTTTCAACCAACATGGTCGAGTTTCTGATTCCCATGACCATATTGGTTGCAGCACTGTACAACCTTTTCACTTCCGGAAAAGGAGATCGTAAGAACAAGCTTTGGCTATACTATATTATCACTGTGTTCTTTGGATTGATCCACGGTTTTGGTTTTGCTTCCTATTTTAAGATGGTGAATGACGATGGATCATTCCTTCCTTTGTTGGAGTTTGCTTTGGGAATAGAACTGGCCCAGATCATCGTAGTATTGATTGTAATGATATTTGGATTTATTTGCCAGACCCTTTTCCGTTTCAAAAAGCGGGATTGGGTATTGGTGGTTTCCTCAATTGTTATTGGTATGGTCATTCCTATGCTTATCAAGAATTGGCCATTTTGATCCATTTCAGAAAAGAATAACGCTATTTTTGTAAATATTTAACGCAGTCAAGTTTTGAAGGCCCGTAACTTCCTGTTACTTTCGCTACTTATACAGTATGTAAATCATGAATCCGAAGAAACAACTGAAATACGATATTGCCTATCTGCGCATGGCCAAGGAGTGGAGTGTGCTCTCCTATTGCGAAAGAAGACAGGTTGGAGCACTTATCGTGAAGGATAAGATGATCATCAGTGATGGTTATAACGGGACCCCATCAGGATTTGAAAATATTTGTGAAGATGATGATGGGTATACCAAATGGTATGTCCTGCATGCTGAAGCCAATGCCATACTAAAAGTAGCCTCCTCTACACAATCCTGTGAAGGGGCAACGTTATATATAACCATGTCGCCTTGTAAAGGTTGTAGTAAACTGATCCATCAGGCCGGGATCAAGAGAGTGGTGTATAATTTTGAATATAGTGATATATCAGGTTTGAAATTTTTAAGAAAGGCCGGTGTGGAAGTCACTCATATAAATAATTTAGATCAATAAGTGTTTCAAAGAAAGTACATACCCATCCTCGTAGGCGCAGCAATAGCCATAGGGATCTTTGTTGGATCAAAGCTCAACTTCAATGATTCCACAGAAAAGATCTTTGCTACAAATTCTAAAAAAGATAAGCTGAACCGGTTGATCGATTATATCGATTATGAATATGTCGATGAGGTAAACACAGATAGTATTGTCGATGTGACCGTAAACGGAATATTGGAGAATTTAGACCCTCATTCGGTCTATATTCCTACTGAGGCCTATCAGGACAATGCCGATGATATGCGGGGTAACTTTGTTGGTATCGGAATCAGTTTCTATGTCTATAAGGATACGATCGCTGTGATCAGGACCATTGAAGGAGGTCCTGCCGAAAAGGTCGGCATCAAGGCGGGCGATCGACTATTGTATGCCAATGGAAGAAAGATCTTTGGTGGTGCTGTTCATCGAGATAGTATAACAAAATACCTGAAAGGAGTATTGGACAGCAATGTCGATCTGAAGGTTTTCCGCAAAGGGGAAGAAGAGCTTCTTAAATTCAAAGTGAAAAGAAATCGGGTGCCCATCGCCAGTGTGGATGCTTCCTATAAGATCTCAGATAATATTGGCTATATAAAGATCAATCGATTCTCTGAGACTACCTACACCGAATTCAAAAAGGCTCTGAAAAACCTCAAAAATGAAGGTGCAACCAAACTGGTGCTGGATCTTCGAAACAACCCAGGGGGGTATATCACCAGTGCTGAAAAGATAGTGGATGAATTCTTAGATGATGACAAGCTCATATTGGTCACAAAGAACAAAAGTGGCAAAGTAGATCATACCTTTGCCACCGGCAAGGGCGATTTTGAAGATGGGGAAGTCTATGTGCTGATCAATGAGAATACAGCTTCAGCCAGTGAGATCGTTGCCGGAGCATTACAGGATAATGATAAAGGGACCATTATAGGCAGAAGGTCTTTTGGTAAGGGACTGGTACAGCGGGAAATGGCTTTGGGAGATGGGAGTGCGGTTCGCCTTACGATTGCCAGATATTATACACCAACAGGTAGGTCGATCCAGAAACCCTATGGCAATGGCAATCATGATTATTACAGCGATTACGAGCAACGTTATAGAAACGGCGAAATGATCAGTGCCGATAGCATCAAGGTAGCAGATTCATTGCGATATGTAACTCCGAAAGGGAAGGTGGTCTATGGTGGAGGAGGGATCATACCCGATATCTTCATAGCCAAGGATACCAGCTTGGAAAATGAGACCTTGAATTACATCACGCGTAATGGATACGTAAGCTATTTCATATTCGAATATTTGGAAAAACACCGATCTGAATTTGATGGGATGACCAAGGAAGAATTTGTATCCAATTATGAAGTTCAGGAGGATCTAACCAACGAATTTCTGGAATATTCCAGATTCAATGAGACCGACATACACTTTAAAAATTACGATGAACAGATAAATAGAATTCTTAAAGCGAGCATAGCTCAACAACTTTACGGCAGCAACACCTACGAATCGATCCTGAACGAGGAAGACCTCATGATCAAAAAAGTGCTACAACTGGAAGCTGGTTCACAATAACATTATCGTTTCTTATTGGAAAATTTCCTTGAAGCTTGTACGATCAACAAAAGGACAATCGCACAAAGTGCTGACATAATACCTATTGCAGCAACCGCACTTCTTCCTTCGAAAAGGTTTGTAAAGTCCAAAAATGTGATATTATATATTATGAGTCCCATGGCTATGATTATTAGTAAGTAGATAACAATCTTCATGTTTGATTCTTAATTGAACAGTTCCTGAATATTGGTCGTAAATAGTTTGATGGCAATCGCCAATAGGATCACTCCAAAGATCTTTTGTATGATCGAGATCCCTCCTTTACCCAAAAACCGTTGTAATTTTTCGGAGGTCTTTAAAACAAGATAAACGATTATGATATTGATGACGATAGCAACAATGATATTCTCGGTACTATACTCTGCGCGTATCGATAATAAGGTGGTCAGACTTCCGGGCCCGGCCAGCATGGGAAATGCCAGAGGGAATATGGAAGCCAGATCAGGGCTGCTATTTTCATCTTCTTTGAAGAGGGTGATCCCCAACATCATTTCCATTGCCAGAAAGAACAACACGAAAGCTCCGGCCACTGCAAATTCGTTCACATTGATTCCGATAAGATTCAAAATCCGCTCACCAAGAAACAGGAAAACGATCATTACTAAAGCGGTAATTATGGAAGCCTTTTCACTATGGATATGACCATTCTTCTTTCGCAATGAAATGATCACTGGGATATTTCCAATGATATCGATCACTGCGAACAGGATCATAGTGGCGGTCAATATTTCCTTTAAATTGAAGTTCATTTCCTCTAATAATTCAGGGAGCAAAACTAATAATTAATATTTGAATAATTACAGCGATACTTTAAATAATGGTTAAAGAAATAATGCCCTAAAATGTACTAAAACCAGCTATATTTGTCGCATGTTTCAATTGGGGAATACCATCGTATCTGAAGATATCATTGAGAAGGACTTCGTTTGCAACTTAAATGCCTGTAGAGGGGCTTGTTGTGTTGAAGGTGAAGCCGGAGCTCCGGTATCTCAGGAAGAGACCAGAATACTCCAGGACATCTACCCAAAAGTAAAACCTTTTCTAAGGGAAGAAGGACTTAAAGCAATCGAAGAACAAGGGGTTTACATCACCACAGAACGATCAGAACTGGAGACGCCATTGGTGAATGGAAAGGAATGTGCTTATGTCACCTTTTCAGAAAAAGGCATAGCAGCTTGCGGAATCGAAGAAGCTTATCAAGCCGGCGAGATCGATGCAATAGCCCCTGGATTTAAGAAACCCATATCCTGTCATCTTTACCCGGTCAGGGTTCAGAATTATAATTCATTTTCGGCAGTGAATTATCATAGATGGCCTATTTGTACTGATGCCTGTGACTTGGGAAAAGAGCTTTCGGTTCCTGTATACCGATTTGTCAAGGATGCTTTGATCAGACGATTTGGTGAAGGATGGTATCTGGAATTGGAGAAAGTAGCTTCTACATTATAATATACCCGGTTTTATATCAATTGATTATATTAGTGCTTCACTAACTAATCTTTTATATAATGAAAAAATTATTTCTTCTACTAATTGCAGTTCTGTGCATGATATCTTGTAAGGACAATCCGGTAAGCAAAAAGATCCAGGAGACCAAGCAGCAAGTTTCTAATACTAAGAATGCCGTCAAGGAAATGAAAGATGTCCAAAAGGATATTGAAAGATTACAACAAACAGAGCCAATGACCAATGACGATCTAAAGGAATGGCTTCCCGATGAACTCCACGGTATGAAACGGATCAGTTATAAAGCTGGACATATGGGGGTATTGCAGATCGCATCGATCGAAGCGGTCTATGCCAATGAGGATAAATCAAAGAAGTTCAAAATAGAGGTGATCGATGGGGCGGGACAAATGGGTGCTTCTGCAACAACTGGAATGAGGATGTTGTTCTCCCAGGATTTTGAGGAAGAGACTGAAAATAAGATCCGAAGAACCACCGAAAGAGGGGGTATGAAAGTGATCGAGGAGTATAGAAAAGCCAGTAATAGTAGCTCCATCGAATACATGCAGGATGATCGATTCTTTATCAAAGGTACCGGGACCAACATGGACCTGGATGAGACCTGGGATAATCTTGAAGAAATGGATGCCGATAAGTTGGGATAATCCAAACATCCTTTAAATAATCCATGTTTATGGATATACTGTCGAAATACAACGTATAAAATACCCTGAAATCTATTTATTCTTACTAGCAGTTAAGGTTAACTATTAATTTTTTAATCAAAATAATTATGAAATCTTTATTCAAGTCAGTAATGAAACGGTGTTCTGTTTTATTAATAGTATTACTTTCTATTTATAGTCAACCAATACTTGCACAAACATTTATTGATAATTTGGATGGTGAACAGCAAGGGGAATTTCCATCTAATTGGAATTTAATCAAAGGAAGTGCTGAAGTTGCTTCACAAGAGGGTTCTTCATTTATTTATTTATCCAATAATGCTGTCATTTCACCAAAGATCAATGGAGAAGATTACCTAGCCAATAATTTTACATTAGAATTCGATGCTTATTTTGATGATGTTAGTAAAGGGCCTTTAAATCAATATTACCAAATACGATTTTGGAATGGGACTAGTTATTTGGTGCTTGGTAATGACCATGTTAATCCATTGACCATTATGTGCCATGGAAGCAAATTGGACGGCAGGATTGATGGTAGTAAAGTAACCTATGACGGCTACATGCAATCTTTAAAAAAGCCTTTGGATGTTTGGCGTCATGTGACGGTCAATTATAATAATGGTACGTTAAAGGTCAAGATAGATGATTTTCAATCCATAAATATTCCAGCCTTATTATTTGATCCTGAAATGATCTCTATTGGAGTATTTTCAGGAACTCATACAGATTTTGTTAGAGGAGTAAAAAATATTAGGATCACAGGGATAGATGGTAGCGCTGGGACAAACACAGATCCTTCAAATACTGGGATTTCAGATAATAATGATAATCCAAACGATACAACTATTACGTACAATTATACCTTACCCATTGAAGATGGAACTCCCAATCAAATACTTGAAACTGACGGAAATGGTACGGTATCCTGGGTCGATCATGATCATCCTCACGATCATCCTGGGAGTTCCAACACAGGAGGAACAACGAATTCAACAGGCGGTGAGGGACTGAAAATAAACGATTTATCCGATGGAAAATCTGATCCTGATGGATCTTCAGTATTTTTGGGATTGAATACTGGGAATTCTGATGATGGATCAAGCAATAAGAATGTTGGAGTAGGTTTTGAATCCCTTAATAGCAATACAGAAGGGAATGCAAATATAGCCACCGGTTATCGTGCACTTTTTTCTAATACTACAGGCAGTAATAATATTGCAACAGGATATCAATCATTGTATAGTAATACTATTGGAAATAAAAATACGGCAAATGGTGTAGATGCACTTCACAATAACATAAGCGGGCATGAAAATACCGCAATTGGATATCGAGCACTCTATAATGCTATTGGAGGAAATAGAAATACTGCAATTGGAGTTTCAGCACTTGAAGAAAATACTGGAAGTTACAATACTTCGATTGGTTATCATGCACTTTTTAAAAACACTTCAGGATTGGGGAATACTGCAATTGGCACAAATGCTCTTAAGTTAAATACAACTGGAGATAAAAACACATCAACTGGCACAAATGCACTTGAATTTAACACCACAGGCAATGAGAATACTGCTAATGGAATAAGTGCTCTTCATTTTAATACCACGGGGAGATTAAATACCGCTATTGGCTCAAATGCACTTTACAATAATACAACAGGAAATTTCAATACTGCAACTGGCTCAGAAGCTTTATATGAGAACACGACAGGTGGATACAATACGGCATATGGAAATCGTGCCCTCTATTTAAACACTACCGGAGTTCAAAACACGGCTATTGGAATTAACACACTTTATAAAAATACCAGTGGAAGTTTGAATAATGCATTTGGAGATGCGGCACTATATAATAATACAACGGGAAATTTCAATACTGCTATTGGAAATGCAGCTCTTTCTAATATAACTACAGGCAACAACAACATAGGCGTTGGTAATAAAGCTCAAGTACCTGTTAATACTGCATCTAATCAAATACGTATTGGCAATACAGATATACATTATGCAGGGGTACAAGTACCGTGGCATGTAACATCAGATCAAATATGGAAAGAGGACATTAGACCACTTCCTTACGGACTTGACTTTGTGAAACAACTAAAACCGGTTGACTACATACGTAAGAACAACAAAACCAATACACGAGAAATAGGTTTTATTGCACAAGATGTAGAGCAGGTCTTATTAAAGACCGACTATGAGGATCAAGGTTTTTTAACCGAAGATGATGAAGGACGTTTAAGTTTACGCTATAACGATCTTATTCCATTACTTACAAAAGCCATACAAGAGCAACAAATTATTATTGAAGAACTAAAATCAAGAATAGAAGCATTGGAAAACAAATATGAACAAACTAAAATCGACTAAAATGACGTATAAAATATTTTTTCTGGGTGTAATACTTGTTCTCTTAACAAGCTTTACAACTCCTGATAAAACGGGAAAGAGAATATTCAAATTTCTTAAAAAGGACAACATTGAAAAGCTGGAGAAGTACTATATCCAAAAAGAGGAGTTATTGTCTCTTATAAATGGGATGGAACCAAAACCCTCTGAAGAACAGATAAACAGAGTCATGGAAAGTTATGATTCGGGAAAGGAAGCATACCTGAAAAGTTTTTCTGAGAACATGGGTGATTTAAAATGGGATGGAACAAGATTGGATAGTATCACCTACGATTATGTTATTGGAAAACCAGGAGAGGATGAAAAGATAATCTGGCCAGACTCGAAGAATTTCAATACAGATGATACAGATCAGTTAAAGACAAAAGTGTCTATGTTCATCAATGATTCGGAGTATAATTATATACTGCATTTTGAAATGCTGAATTTTCATGGGGAATGGAAATTGTTCAATATGTTGAAAAGTCCCTATCTTCAAAAATTAGAAAATAACTAACCAATTAAATTAATGTCATGTATAGACTAATACTACTTTTTATGTTCATCGGATTGACCAGTTGTGGACAAACTCCGGAAGAACAGAAAATGATCGATGAGATCAAACGCAAACAAGATAGTATGATGAACACACCTGAGATGAAGGAGATGATGAAGACAGTGAAAGAACAGGAAAAACTATATGAGGAGGAAAAGAACAATAAAAGCAAAGAAGAAAATACAACTTCGAAGTCCAATTCAAATGATGACTGGTATTGGAAGAATACTATGGCAAGCGAAAACGATCGGTTTGATGATTGGAGTAATGGAGATACCGATATTATGATGACATACAGAATGAAGCCCGGGCAACAAAAACCCAAAACACTTAAAATTGGGACGATTACCAGCGATGGTGATATTTTGTTCGATCTGCCTGATAATGTGCTAACTCAGACTGAATTAGAAGAAAGACAAAATATACTATTTTATGATATTCAGGATCAGTCTTCCTTGAATTATTCCAATGGGAAAACAGGAATCTTAGCAAATGCCAGTTTATTCGTAATGAAAGGTGGAAAGCAGATTGGTACGCTGACTTCAGGAAATTCAGAAAGAGTAACCCTGAATTTGGTCCATCAGAGTGCGCTCTATTCTGGTGATGAGGGTTACCTTATTTACTGGGCTTATGTAAACGATGATTGTGCCATCGTTGCGAATGAAGATTGGAAAGGGGACGTAAGAAGAGATGGTACCAATACCATAGAAGTTAAGACCAATGTGACTTATGAGCTTAACTTTAAGAAGGGATGGAATCTTGTAAAGGTAGAAGTCATCGGGAAATATCCATTAGACCATGAACGTGGTATAGAGATGTCCTGGTTCAAAAACCATAGGCATACCATAATTAATAACAGACCAAATGATTCAAAATATTATTTCAGGAGCTATCCGAATTATTAGAAATGGATCAAAAATTAAAAAATTAAATAATCATCCAACAACAGGATGATTTTTTTTTGAGTTAAGTCAAAATTGACTGCCAAAAAAATTATTTCTCAAAAAAAAGGATCAAAAAATTGTTGAAAAATAATTCTCGGGGCCAGCTCGATGAATCCATAATCTGACCCCCTTAAGTACTGTAAACCGATAGCTTATGAAGGTTTTTAACGACAAATATGGCGATTGTTTATAAATAAATTTGTTTATTATAATATACTGAAGATCAAACATATAAGCCATAAGATTAACAAAATATTTGTAGTCCTTTTAATTTCCTGCGTGTTGAAAACTTGTTGAAAACCTAAATTGGAATTTTAAAATTTTCCTCTTAAAAATTTCAATATTTGTTAGTCCCGAGTAATAAGAATTAATTTAATATTTTAAAGCAAAGGACTATGCACCCAGTTGAGCCTATATTACAAGAAAACAGTAATAGATTTGTCATTTTTCCAATCCAACACCACGATATTTGGGATTGGTATAAAAAACAAGAGGCCAGTTTTTGGACTGCAGAGGAAATCGATTTGCATCAGGACATCATCGATTGGCAGTCAAAATTGAATGACGATGAACGCTATTTCATCAAACATATTCTTGCCTTTTTTGCTGCTTCCGATGGGATCGTCAATGAGAATTTAGCCGAGAATTTTGTTTCCGAAGTGCAATACACGGAAGCAAAGTTCTTTTATGGTTTTCAGCTCATGATGGAGAACATCCATTCGGAAGTGTACTCACTATTGATCGACACCTATGTAAAGGACGATAAGGAAAAAGACAAGCTCTTTAAAGCAATAGAAGTGTTCCCGGCGATCAAAGAAAAGGCCGATTGGGCGTTGAAATGGGTTGATAGCCCCAGTTTCGCTGAACGACTTATTGCATTTGCAGCGGTGGAAGGTATCTTTTTCTCTGGAAGCTTTTGCTCTATTTTCTGGTTGAAGAAAAGAGGATTGATGCCCGGACTGACCTTTTCCAATGAATTGATCTCACGAGACGAAGGATTGCATTGCGATTTTGCAGTTCACCTGCATAATAATCACATGGTCAATCAGGTGCCAAAAGAGAGAATTACCGAAATTCTTACCAACGCACTGGATATTGAAAGAGGATTTATCACCGAATCCCTTCCTGTTAGCTTAATTGGAATGAATTCTAAGTTAATGACCCAATATCTCGAATTCGTAACCGATAGATTGTTGGTCGAATTCGGATGTGATAAAGTATATAATGCTACAAATCCATTTGATTTTATGGATATGATTTCCCTTCAAGGGAAAACAAATTTCTTTGAAAAACGTGTTTCTGAATATCAAAAGGCAGGAATCACGAATAAAGACAAAGAATCAAACAAAATTAGTTTCGACGCAGATTTTTAAAAATTACCGCTTTCCCCCCAAAGGGCGGTTTTTTTTCAACTAATGCCTACAACGTAATGGCAAATTGGGTAATGTGATATTTGCCTAAAACTAACTAACTGAATAAAAGATAGAATATGGATGTAATAAAAAGAGATGGTCGTAAAGAGCCCATCATGTTCGATAAGATCACGGCACGAGTTCGAAAATTATGCTATGGCTTGAATGAACTGGTGGATCCGGTTAAAGTGGCTATGAGAGTGATCGAAGGCCTCTATGATGGAGTCACCACCAGCGAATTGGATAATCTGGCTGCTGAAGTTGCAGCAACCATGACCACATCCCATCCCGATTATGCAAGATTGGCCGCCAGGATCTCGGTGTCGAACCTCCATAAGAACACGAAAAAATCTTTCACAAGCGTGATGACCGATCTGTTCGAATATGTTAATCCACGTACAGGGAAAAAGGCACCACTATTGAGCAAGGAAGTCTATAAAGTGATCATGGACAATGCCGATGAACTCGATTCCACGATTATCTATAACCGTGATTTCGGTTATGACTATTTCGGTTTCAAGACCCTGGAAAGATCCTATCTGTTAAAACTGAACGGAAAAATAGTCGAGCGTCCACAGCACATGCTTATGAGGGTGTCTATCGGAATCCATCTGAACGATCTGGCAGCGGCAATAGAGACCTATGAACTCATGTCCAAAAAATATTTCACCCACGCCACGCCAACCTTATTCAACAGTGGGACCCCAAAACCTCAAATGTCTTCTTGCTTCCTTCTGACCATGAAAGATGATAGTATCGATGGGATCTATGACACCTTGAAACAAACCGCAAAGATCTCCCAATCGGCAGGAGGAATAGGATTGTCCATTCACAATATCAGAGCTACCGGATCCTATATCTCCGGAACCAATGGGACCTCCAATGGAATAGTACCCATGTTGAGGGTCTATAATGATACGGCAAGGTATGTCGATCAGGGTGGTGGAAAACGAAAAGGCTCTTTCGCCATCTATATCGAACCCTGGCATGCTGATATTTTTGATTTCCTTGATCTGAAGAAGAATCACGGAAAGGAAGAAATGAGAGCTCGGGATCTCTTCTACGCCATGTGGATTCCCGATCTGTTCATGAAGCGCGTTCAGGAGGATGGAACCTGGACTTTGATGTGCCCCAATGAATGTACCGGTTTGTTTGATAGCTATGGCGATGAGTTTGAGGCATTGTATACAAAATATGAAGCCGAGAATAAAGGAAGAAAGACCATCAAAGCTCGTGAGCTCTGGGAAAAGATCCTCGAATCTCAGATCGAGACCGGTACCCCTTACATGCTCTACAAGGACGCGGCTAACCGAAAGAGCAACCAGAAGAATTTAGGGACTATCCGCTCATCCAACTTGTGTACCGAGATCATGGAGTACACCTCAGAAGATGAGGTAGCGGTGTGTAATTTGGCGTCAATCGCTTTACCCATGTTCATAAAGAACGGGGAATTCGATCATAAGGAATTGTATCGGGTCACTAAAAGAGTGACCAAAAACCTGAATCGCGTCATAGACCGGAATTACTACCCGGTCAAGGAGGCCGAAAATTCAAACTTCAGGCATCGTCCTGTGGGATTAGGAGTCCAGGGATTGGCCGATACCTTCATCTTGTTAAGAATGCCATTTACCAGCGATGAGGCCAAAAAACTAAATCAAGAGATCTTTGAAACCCTGTATTATGCAGCAGTAACCGCATCGATGGAAGAAGCCAAAGAAGATGGTGCCTATAAGACCTATAAGGGGTCTCCAATTTCAGAAGGCCTGTTCCAACACAATCTGTGGAATATCGAAGATGATGAATTGAGTGGGAGATGGGACTGGGATAAACTTCGTAAGAATGTACTAAAACACGGAGTTCGCAATTCCCTTTTGGTAGCTCCAATGCCAACAGCTTCAACCTCTCAGATCTTAGGTAATAATGAAGCATTCGAACCCTATACGTCCAACATATACACCCGTAGGGTGCTATCAGGCGAATTCATCGTAGTGAATAAACACCTGCTGGAAGATCTGGTCTCTTTAGGATTGTGGAATGAAGATCTGAAAGAAGAGATCATGAGAAACAATGGATCGATCCAGGACGTTGAAAACATACCGGACGATCTAAAGCAATTGTATAAGACGGTTTGGGAATTGAGCATGAAGGATATCATCGATATGGCAAGACATCGAGGATACTTCATCGATCAGTCGCAATCGCTTAACCTATTTATGGAAAATGCCAATTTTGCCAAACTGACCTCCATGCATTTCTACGCCTGGAAGAGCGGATTGAAGACTGGGATGTACTATTTGAGAACCAAAAGTGCTGTTGATGCCATCAAATTCACACTGAAGAGTCAGGCTAAAAAAGAACCAGTCGCAGAAGTTGCTGAAGCTTTGGTTGACACAGCTATCTCAGCGAGTTCTGACAAACCACTGACCCCACAGGAATTACGTGAGATGTTGGCTAAATCCAGGGATGCAGAAGAAGACGATGATTGCCTGATGTGCGGTTCATGATATTTAATTTTTTGATATTGTTCAATTAAGTGTTATTTGTTTTAAAATGGGAGGAGAGATCCTCCCTTTTTTGAAAGATTTCTTGAATCTTCAATTAAATAATTTTACGCATTAGTTATTTACATTATCTTTACATTCCCTTAACATTAAGTTAATATAGTGAACTACGGAATAACCGATATCTTGCAACTCTTAGGAGCCTTAGGGCTTTTCCTTTTTGGGATGAAAGTGATGAGTGACGCACTCATGAGCTTAGCGGGTGATAGAATGAGAAAGATATTGGCCAGCATGACCTCGAACAGGTTCTTTGCTGTTATAACTGGGTTTTTAATAACGGCAGTAATACAGTCATCATCGGCAACCACTCTGATGGTGGTGAGTTTCGTTAATGCTTCATTATTAACGTTGACTGAAGCCATTGGGGTTATTCTTGGTGCCCATATTGGAACGACCATCACGGCTTGGCTCATCACACTTCTTGGTTTTAAAGTTAGCATGAGTGCCATTGCACTCCCATTGGTTGCTCTTGGTTTCTTACTCACTTTTTCCAAAAAAATAAAAACATCTCAATTGGGGATGTTTATCATTGGCTTTTCGGTACTATTTATTGGATTGCAGTTCTTAAAGGATGCTGTTCCTGATTTAAGGGCTAATCCCGATATGCTGGTATGGGTACAACATTATACTGACTTAGGGTTTTGGTCTGTACTGATATTTTTAATTATAGGCACACTTCTTACTCTGGTAGTTCAATCATCCAGCGCTACCATGGCCTTGACCTTAGTGATGTGTCATGAAGGATGGATTCCGTTAGACATGGCCGCAGCTATGGTATTGGGAGAGAATATTGGAACGACAATTACTGCTAATTTAGCCGCTATAGTAGCTAATTATAATGCTAAAAGAGCAGCAAGGGCACATTTTATTTCTCAAACTATTGGGGTAATTATAATGCTGTTCTTATTGTATCCCTTTTTAAGGCTTGTAGATAAATATACTCAATCAAATGGAGTATCTGCTTTTGATTCTCCAATTGCAATTCCTGTGGCGCTCTCGGCATTTCATACCGCATTTAATGTTTTTAATACACTCATATTAATCTGGTTCATTCCCGTTATTGTGAAAATAGTTAAAAAGATGGTTCCTTATAAAAAAGAACCTCAAAAAGCGATCGACGAACCTAAATACCTGACCAAGGAAGTGATGAAGTATCCTGAAACGGCTATCGAATCATTGGTTAAGGAATCCAAATACTTGTATAAGAATGCGATCTTTGAAATTGTGTCTCATGCGATGAACATCCATAGAGAGGATGTCAAATCGGACCTGAAACCCAAAAAAGTTGTTTCAAAATCTAAAGAAGACATTCATATCAATGTTGACGACCTCTACTATAGAAAGGTAAAGAATATCTACGGAACCATAATTAACTACGCGACAAAAGCACAAAGCACACTTAAATTGACCGAATTCCAGAACAGGCAAATTTCAGAGATCAAAGTGGCCAATAGGAGGATGGTCGAGATCATAAAAGCGGCGAAGGAGATCGGAAAGAACGTATCTCATTATCTGGATTCCGACAACGAATACGTTCAAAAGGAATATGACAAGTTTCGTAAAAAGATCGTTAAGGTCTTGCGGGTGATCTATTTATTCCGGAAGAAGAAAGATAAAGATCAGCATTATAAAAAATTATTGAAGTTGAAGAATGAAGCTAAGGAGGCCATTCACCAGAGCAATGAGTCTATCAATAAACTGATAAGAAAAGATTTGATCACCCCTGAGATGGCGTCTTCACTAGTTAACGACAACGATAATGTGAATGATATGATCAAGAATCTGATCACTATTGCAGACCTTTTATATGCTGAAAAAGATCCAATCTTAGAGGATGAAGAATAGATCAATTATTGAAATTCAATATATCGGTCCCTAAGTATCGATCATCCTCATTCATATACCAGGCTCTTATTTTAGGCATTTTTATCCCGTGGATCTCTTCTTCACCAGAAAGTAGAATATACTCCCCATCATTCTTAGATTCATCATGAAAGAATTTATAGACCTCCATCGCATAACTTGTCGGGTTGAAATAGAAATACCAAACATCTTCACCCACTGATGCTAAGTAGGTCACCTTTAATACCAGATACTCCTTTCCAAAAGCGGATTTAGTTTCAACTTGCTCATGGACGATCGTACCGGGATCTTTAAGCTTCATGGGCAGACCATAGAGATAGGTATAATAGTTCTTATACATATGGGCTCTTTCACAACTGAGGCGGTGCTCCTTTGCGATCTCTTCTGAAAATTCACCGGATCCATTGAAAAGCACCTTGCAATCATCCTTATCGACCGAAAACTCTAAAACTATAGAATCACGAACTGATCTTGCATAAAAATATTCATTTGGAAGATCAATGCTGATGTTGGTCAATCGATCGCTCTTGTCGAGAGTTTCCATAGTTACCAGAAACTGTCCGCTGAAGGTTTCCCATCGACCATAAGGGTCATGATATTCAATGGTTTTTTCCAGAAGTTCTGCTCCGCTCAATGTTTGTGCAAAAGACATAACAGGGAGAAAGAAACTGAATAGTAAAATGCGTATTGGTTTCATGCTTCGACTGATTTGTTTGGTTCGAAGTTATGTTAAAAGGGTCTATAAAAAAAGTCCTCCTATTTCATTTCGAAATAGGAGGACTTATCCTATATATTCAGAAATTATTTTTTATTATAACTTCTGTAGTACTCTTCGAGTAGGTTCATCAAGGCATTGACCAGATCTTTGGTCTCCAACAATAAACTGAAGTACAGTGCGGTATTCTTCGGACTGTCATATTCTTCAGAACGAGTTCTTCGGATCTGTTCATCAATTTTACCAGACAGGTCATCCAAAGCCCTCTGTTTTCTTTTAGGTTCGACAATTTCTATCAATTTCTCAAATTCCCGATTCTTGAATATAAGACCAACTTCATTCAATAAATGAGCAAATGAATCATCGATCTCCTGAAGGTCTTTTATTTGATTGAACTTAAGAGCCTTATGATTATTGTTCACGTGCTTGTAGCTGATCTTTGACAGGAATTCTAAGGACTGACCAATATCCTGCAAGTAACTCAAGATGATGATATAGAAGTTCGATCCACGAACGCTGGTCTCATCCAGATTCTTGATGAAGTAGAAGATATCGTCTCTTAATTCATCCACCTCGTCGTTCAATTTTATTACCCCTTCTTTGCTTTTCTTCAACTTAGTGAGATCTTCTTTTGCAAGACCTTTCAACATGGAAGAAAATATCTTTTGGGTCCGTGAAACCACATTTGAAATATGATCGGCACTTTCCTCAATGATACCCTGAACAGTACTACTTTCAGCTTTCTTTAAGGAATCCGGATCGATAGCACTTTGAGACTTCTTCTTATGAGAAATGTAATTTCTGATCAATAAAAGGATGACGATCAAAAGCAATACTGCGATCACCGGTGCTCCACCCAAATGGATCAGATAGGCAATAGTACCCGCTGCAACGAAAGCGCTGAATGCAGTAAAGAACCAACCACCAATTACATTTAATACACCAGCCACACGGTAAACAGCACTATCTCTACCCCAGGCTCTGTCGGCCAGCGAGGTACCCATGGCCACCATAAAGGTCACATAGGTTGTGGAAAGAGGCAACTTCATCGAAGTCGCGATGGAAATCAGAATACTGGCTACCATCAGGTTTACTGCTGCACGAACCATGTCGAAAGCTGGCTTGTTCTTTTTGTCCTTAGGGACTTTGATCTTAGGTTTTTCAAATTGCTTTTCAATCATTCTATGGTAGGAATCCGGCAAGATGGTATCGTGATATTTTGATATCATTGTAGTTACCCTAACCAAACTTCTTGAAATGAAATTGGGCTCAAAACGTTCCTTAACGGAATCCTGACTCGATAGATCGATCGAAGTCTTTAACACACCTCGGGCTTTTTTGGAGAACCACAGAGTGAGCACCATGACCAATCCAGCTGCCAAAAGCAATAAGGATGGAGTCGGAACTTTTTTAGCCATTACTTCCATACTGAAGGCATCAGCTGCCAATCCACCTGTATTGATCAATGGATCCATCCAGGCTTGATAGGATTGCCACGCCGCAATTGGAACTCCAATGAAGTTCACCAGGTCGTTCCCGGCAAATGCCATGGCAATGGCAAAGGTTCCAATGATAATAATGAATTTATAAACGTTAACCTTGAAAACTCCTGTCATCAAGGCACAGAGCCCGGTCCAGAAAACAAAACTGATACTTACAATTGTTACGGTATTACCAAACACAAAATCTTTAAAATCACCTGAGATGAAGCTTGCACCTTTAAGTCCTTTGATCAGGATGAAATAGGTGATCGCTGTTGCAGCGATTCCTCCAAACAGGTAGGCCACCCAATTTGCTTTTTGTTCAAATTTAAACGTAAGTAATGCTCTTGAAACATACTGTACAAAGGCACCCACAGAGAATGCGACAACGACCGAGAGCAATATTCCAAATATGATCTCTCCGGCCTTTGCGGTGTTGATATAGTTCCATATATCGGCGTAATTTCCTGTGGTACTTG
>JAHEHC010000095.1 GCA_024644805.1 Flavobacterium sp.
CCTCCAATGTCCAAAAACGTGGCCCCTTCCTCGAGCATCCCTTCCGTTTTAGACAGCAGATCATGATCAGATCTAAGGTTCCCGCCATCGTAAAATGAATCTGGAGTCAGATTTATTATACCCATGACCTTTGGCTCTGAGAGATCGATCAGGTTACCTTTACAATTAATCGTTTTCAATTTTTTAAATTGATTTATTTAAGCGAAATTTACGGAAAATCTTACAGACCTTATGGCGAAAACTTCAAAACAGTATGATGATATCGTTGATACGTGTAGAAGCTTGTTTATCAATAAAATGAAAGACTATGGCAGTGCCTGGAGAATTTTAAGACTGCCTTCTTTGACCGATCAATTGTTCATAAAAGCACAAAGAATTAGAGGTTTGCAGAAGAACAATGTAAGAAAGGTGGATGAAGATGAGTTCAGTGAATTCATTGGTATCGTCAATTACTCCGTAATGGCTTTGGTGCAATTGGAAAAGGGCGTTGTCGAGCAACCCGAT
Source organism: Flavobacterium sp. (assembly GCA_024644805.1). Lineage (GTDB taxonomy): Bacteria > Bacteroidota > Bacteroidia > Flavobacteriales > Flavobacteriaceae > Marifrigoribacter. Next base: position 505 of record JAHEHC010000095.1, read on the forward strand.
ATGAGTTTGGAAGAGGCCATCCTTGAATATGACAAACATATCGAGATCTCGAAACAACTTATGATGGACAAGAATCATGATTACGGTGAGGCCTGGAGGGATATGAGAGTGAGTTCGTTGACCGATCTGATCCTGCAAAAACTGCTCCGAGTAAAGCAAATTGAAGATAATATGGGCAAGACCTTAGTATCGGAAGGCATTGATGCCAATTATCAGGATATGATCAATTATGCCATATTTGCCATGATCCATTTAAACAATGAATAAAAATTAACCATGAAATATTTAGTACACTTTTCGAGACTATTTGTAGGAGTACTGTTCATCATCAGCGGACTCATAAAATTGAATGATCCCGTTGGTTTTTCCTTTAAGTTGAAGGATTATTTTGCGCCAGAAGTACTCAATATGGAATTCTTGGTGCCCTATGCTTTACTGCTGGCCTTAATTGTGGTTGTGTTTGAGGTCATGCTTGGTGTGATGATCCTTTTGGGTTATGCCAGGAAATTCACTTTATGGAGCATATTATTATTGATCGTATTTTTCACGTTCCTGACCTTCTATTCGGCCTACTTCAACAAGGTGACCGATTGTGGTTGTTTTGGCGATGCCATCAAATTGACCCCTTGGGAATCATTTTCCAAGGATATCATTCTTCTGGTGTTGATATTGATTCTGTTCTACGGAAAGAAATATATAAAGCCCTTATTCTCAAGGAACATGAGAAAGATAGTGGTGTATGCCAGTTTTATCGGATGTCTGATATTTGGTTATTATGTATTGCAACATTTACCGGTGATCGATTTCAGGCCGTATAAGATCGGGGCCAATATCATAGAAGGAATGAGTTACCCCGAAAATGCTCAAAAACCCATTTTTGAATACCGTTGGAAATTCAATGTCAATGGCGAAGAGAAAGTTGTGATCACACAAGGTGATTATCCCGATCAAGAGGGAGAATTTCTTGAAGTAGAAACCAAGATCATTCAAAAAGGATATGAGCCACCGATCCATGACTTTACCATGGAACGAGATGAAGAAGATCATACCGAAGAATTGATGCAGGTAGACCATTTGTTGGTTGTCGTTGCTTACAGTCTTAGCAATAGTGAAATGGAAGGATTTGAGTCCATCAAGAAGATCACCGATTCGGCAATTAAGAAGGGGTATACCGTCATAGGGCTTTCGGCCTCCAGTCGTAAAAAGACCGAAGCATTGATCCATGAACACTCACTTGGTTTTGAATTCTATTTCTGTGACGAGACCACGTTAAAGACCATCATCAGAAGCAACCCATCTGTCATGGAAATACAGAAAGGGACCATCATGCAAAAACGTTCATGGCAGGATGCGATGAAACTTGAACTGCGAGATCTAAATTAATCAAACCAACCTGTGATAGGATATCTGTTACAAAAATTGGGATATGCATTGCTCACCTTACTTGGAGTAATAACGGTCATATTCCTGTTATTTACCATCTTACCAGGGGATCCTGCAAGAATGATGCTGGGTCAGAATGAAAGTGAGGAACAGATAGCGATCATTAAGAAAAAGTACGGATTTGATAAACCTCTTGGTCAGCAATATCTGTATTACTTGAATGATCTTTCTCCAATCTCATTCCACAGTAATTCTGAACAGGATTATACCTATCTGTCTAAAGGTAAATACAGCTATAGTCATTTATTCGATATGGCCGATCTTAAGGTGGTCATCAAATTTCCCTACCTCAGAGAATCGTTTCAAAAGAATGGAAAGAAAGTCAGTACGGTAATTGCGGAAACGTTGCCCAATACCGTGGTATTGGCAGTATCGGCGATCAGTATTGCCATTTGCATCGGTATTTTTCTTGGAATTATTTCAGGAATCTACAAGGACAGTTGGCTGGATCGTTTTGTACAGCTGTTCAGCACATTGGGAATGAGTGTTCCATCCTTCTTCAGTGCCATAATCTTTGCATGGATCTTTGGCTACCTGTTGCATCAGTATACCGGGTTGAACATGACAGGAAGTTTGTACGAAGTGGACGATTTTGGGGATGGAAAGTACATTCAATGGAAGAATCTCATATTACCGGCAATCGTCTTGGGGATCAGACCCTTGGCGGTGGTGAGCCAGCTGATGCGAAATTCACTACTGGAGGTGATGAGCAAGGATTATATCAGGACGGCACGATCCAAAGGACTCAGTATGTTGGCTGTTATCAGGAGACACGCTATGAAGAATTCATTGAATCCTGTGGTAACAGCTGTATCAGGATGGTTTGCTTCGATGCTGGCAGGGGCTGTTTTTGTTGAATACATCTTTGGATGGAATGGCTTGGGGAAGGAAATAGTAGATGCATTGAACACTTTGGATCTTCCCGTTATCATGGGAGCTGTAATTGTCATTGCTGGTTTATTCATCCTCATTAATATTTTAGTAGATTTGATCTATGGATGGTTGGATCCCAAAATTCGAACTCAATAGGAAACACGATGAGAAATAAAATTGTCGCAGGAAATTGGAAAATGAATAATGATCTTCTACAGACGGAAGAGCTGCTTTTAAAGCTACAAGAGAAGAAATTCAAGAAGGGAGTTCAGGTCATGGTAGCTCCAACATTCACCAATCTATGGCATTCAGTAAAGAAGCTGAAGAACAGTGAGATTGAGGTGATCGCCCAGAATATGCACTTTGCAGAAAAGGGAGCCTATACCGGTGAAATTTCAGCCAGCATGCTTAATGGTGTTGGGGTCAATACCGTGATCTTAGGCCATAGTGAACGAAGGGAATACTTCAATGAAGAGGATAGCCTACTTAAGAAAAAGGTGGATGCTGCACTTGAACATGATATGACGTTGATCTTCTGTTTTGGAGAGAAGCTTGAGGACAGGGAACTGGGGCATCATTTCGAAGTGGTAAGAGATCAGGTCAAGAATGCCCTATTTCATTTGAAAGAAAACGATTGGAGTTCGGTCATATTGGCCTACGAACCTGTTTGGGCCATTGGAACTGGAGAAACAGCCACTCCAGAGCAAGCTCAGGAGATGCATCATTTTGTGCGAAATTTGATCACTCAGGGCTATTCAAAGGATATTGCAAATGAAGTGTCAATTCTTTATGGAGGAAGTGTAAAACCGGATAATGCCAGGGAGATCTTCACAAAGGCTGATGTTGATGGCGGACTCATTGGTGGAGCTTCATTGGATGCGAGTACTTTTTCACAGATCGTAAATTCTTTTTAGTGTCTCTCAATTATATCGAATATCATTTTAGGGTCAGTCCACTGCAACCCGGTACGGAGATCTTATTAGCAGAATTGGGGTATACCCCATTTGAAAGTTTCATCGAGACCGAAGATGGTCTTAAGGCCTATATACAAAGCGAACAATGGAACGACGGCATTTTAGATGAGATCGATATTCTGAGATCCAGTGAATTTGATATTCTGTTTACATATAAGGAGATCAAACAGGTGAATTGGAATAAGGAATGGGAGAATAATTTTGATCCTATTGATGTAGATGGACTTTGTATGGTCAGAGCACCTTTTCATGAAAAGAAAGAAGTTGATTTCGATATCATCATCGAACCAAAGATGTCGTTTGGCACCGGTCATCATGAAACCACCTATATGATGTTACAATTCATTCTTGAAACCGATCTCAATAACAAGAACGTGTTGGATATGGGCTGTGGAACTGCGGTTTTGGCTATCCTGTCAGAGATGAAGGGAGCCGCTTTGGTAGATGCTGTGGACATCGATGAATGGTGTTATCAGAATTCCATGGAGAATGTCCAAAGGAATTATTGCAGAAATATTCAGGTGTATCAAGGCGACATGTCTGGAGTTGTATCTAAACAATATGATATAATACTGGCCAATATCAACAGGAACATATTGCTTCAGGATATGGAGAAGTACAGCCGATGTCTAACAGAACAAGGGATTCTATTCCTGAGTGGTTTCTATGAAAGCGATCTCGCTGAGATCATTAACAGTTGTGAGGGGCATGGTCTGAGTTTAATAGAAAAGAAATTGAAAAACGATTGGGTTTCTGCAAAATTTGTATTTTAGTTCTAAGCAATGGGAATTAAGGAAAAAATAAAGGAGGAGAAACTCGTATCGGAAAAAATTTCTGATCAACATGAGATCATTCTCTATAACGATGATGTGAACACCTTCGACCATGTGATCAACACATTGATCCATGCCTGTGAACATACCCCTGAGCAAGCCGAACAATGTTCTTTGATCGTACATTTCAATGGAAAATGTGCTGTAAAAACGGGCACATATGAAGAACTGAAACCAAGATGTACCCTGTTGCTTGATGCCGATTTAAATGCTGAAATAAAATAACACCAGGGATTTCATCCTGGTAAAATAATAATCAATCTCTGATAAGAATATGGATAAGAAAGACACAATTTGCAAGAATTGTGAACGATCATTCCAAGAGGAATATGATTTTTGTCCCTATTGTGGTCAGAAGTCTAAGGACGATCTTACCATTGGATTATTATTCTACAATACCATTAGCAATTATTTCTCTTTTGACGCGCGATTCTTTAAGAGTTTCATTCCATTGATGACCCGTCCGGGCTATATTGCCCGACGATTTGTTGAAGGGAAGCGTTTGCTTTTCCTGCATCCGGCACAATTCTATCTATTCATCTCGGTGATCTTTTTCTTTTTGTTTTCCTTCATTGCAAGAAAGCAACAGCTGGATTTTAATAAATCTATGGAAAAAGGTATCGAGAGTGTTAAGCTAATCGACACCTCTAAGATCAATGAGAAGATTCATGTGATGGATTCTACACTGGTTAAAAACCTGAAAGAACAGATGGAAAAGAATGAATCGATAAAAGAATCTATAGATGATGAACAGATCAAATCCTTGGATTCCATAATGACGTTGAATGTAAATAAGGAAGATAATCCGATAAATTTCAATTTCACCAAGAAATTGGATTCATTGATCGAGGTCGATGCCCCAGAGGAGGAACAATTGAAAGCGATTGGCATGAAGGATAGTTCCAGTAAATTTAGCAAAAGGATCCACAAACAACTGTTGAAGATCTATAAGCAAAGAGGAGGAGGGATCATTCAGGCCTTCTACGATAGTATCCCCATTGCCATGTTCTTCCTACTTCCCATATTTGCGTTTATCTTAAAGATCTTCTTTTACAAAAGAGGGCGGTTCTCACATCATTTGGTGTTTAGTTTTTACTATTTCTCATTCTTATTTACGGTCTTCAGCATCATAATAGGGGTCAATTTTATCTGGGATATTCCCAATTGGATCGATTTCTTAGTGGTTCTGTCAACCTTTTTCTATTTATTTCTGGCTATCAAGCATTTTTATCAACAGGGATATATATTGAGTTTTATTAAATCGGGCTTTGTTTCGTTTTTCTATTTGAGCTTTGTAATACCACTGGCTTTTATTTTCATGGTGCTGGCGGCATTGATGTTCTATTAATTGTTTTATATGAATCCATTTCACTTGGCCATACCCGTTGAAGATCTTGAAAAGTGCAAATCATTTTATTTAGATGTTTTAGGATGCACTGAAGGAAGAAGTGATACCAAATGGATCGATCTGAATTTGTTCGGGCATCAGTTGGTCTTGCACGAAACACAAAAAAAAGCATCAAAGAAAAAACCTTTTACGAATCCGGTTGACGGTCATCAGGTCCCCATACCCCATTTTGGTGTGGTATTGGATTGGGATGATTGGATGAACCTCTCGAATAGATTGAAAATACAGAACATCGAATTTGTAATAAAACCCTATATTCGATTTAAAGGAAAACCGGGCGAACAGGCTACGATGTTCTTTATGGATCCTGAGGGAAACGCGCTGGAATTCAAATCGTTTCGGGATCTCGATCAACTTTTTGCAACAAAATAGAATTTCTTTTAAAAACTATTCTTAACTCTATGAGACCATTGATTCTTCTCTTTTTATTTATAGCATCAACGGCGTATTCGCAGGTCCCAAATCTGGATTCGTTACGCGGCATTCCAAATCCAAAGCACAATGATCTGGTCTACGTAAAGGGGCATACCAGAGTGAGAGATGGAGGTGAAGGATTCTTTTTCTATAATGATTCACTGCACCTTGGAGATGATGACGGTGGTGTTATAATCAAACCAAAAAGGAATAGACACAAGACAAAAGGACGATGGGTCAGGCACCTTGACGGAAATATCAATATCAATTATTTCGGGGTGAATTCAATTTCTGCCAATTTGAATGCAAAAAACGGGTGGTCGATATCCGATACCATTCAAAAGGCTATCGATTTCGCTGCTCGTAATACGCCATATGATGGGAGTAGACCTCATACGGAGCTCACCAAAGGAAACACGATCTTCTTTCCAAATGGGCAATATTTCCTTAATAAATCTTTAATACTGAAAGATGGGGTGACCATCATGGGTGAGGAAAAGACGATCTTGTCTGCTATAAATAACCCAAAATTTGATTATTTGATCAAGATGGATTCCTTAAGGGTTCGAGTTTCAGTAGAAAATCTTTGGTTGAACGGAAGGGATCAAGCTGAGGTCGGAGGAATGTTTTTGGAATCGGTGAAAGGAGGAAAGGATGATGACGGCGGACTCTGGTCCAGTAGTTTCAAGAATATCAAGATCGTGAATATTATGGGACATGGCATTCATCTAAAAGGAGGTGATGCCAAAAGCAATTACAGATCTCCGAATCAATTCAACATTTTTGAAGACATCATGATCAAGCGATCCAATGATGAGAAGAATTGTCTGTTAATGAGTGGACAAAACGGACAACAAACATTCATCAATTGTTTTTTTGAAGGAAGAAGAGGAGCTGAGATCAATGTGAATGAGAATGTGCTAATTGAAAGTGAGGTCAAGTTCATAACGAGTTCTGTGATCTCGTTTATCAATTGTACATTTCAATTGGCCGAATACGGTATTGTGATCAATAATGCACATAATATCACCATTGACAATTGTTGGTTTGAGAATTTATATGTGAGTATACATTCTGAAAACTCTAAGAAGATAAACATTCTGAACAGCAGATTTTCGAATGCAGGGGGTTTTGGATCACTTCATAGTACGTTTAAATACGGTGAGCCGGGCAGATGCATCAGTAGTAGAAATTCATCTTTGAATATTGAAAAGAATTTTGTGAATGTAACCAATCGGGATAGTGAGGATGCTCATCTGGCAAAATTCGTGAGGGGCTTCGGCGAAAATAACGAGATCGAATTAAAGGACAACGAATTTCAGGATATCCGATTGTCCAACAGCTCTGGGGTACAACAATTTGTTGAGATCGATGCCGGAACCGATTCGATTACCATTCAGGGTAAAAAGGAAGTATGTGTCAATTACTCTACTGAAGGTAAGGATTCCAATAACGAGCTGAGGATCATCAATTCGACAGCAGGAAGTGGGGAAG
>JAHEHC010000096.1 GCA_024644805.1 Flavobacterium sp.
TGATTCGCTCATCACGGTTTGCGACCTCCCAGGCAGTTTGAAAGATCAGCTGTGCCCGTTTTGCCATCAATTCATACTCGATCTTATCGGGAGTATCAGTTGGTTTGTGATAATCGGCATGTGTTCCATTGAAATAAAAGATAACCGGAATACCCTTCTTGGCAAAATTATAATGGTCACTGCGATAATAGAACCTGTTGGGGTCGTCATCGTCATTGAAGGTATAATCCAATTCTAATTTGGTGTAGGTCGAATTCATTTCTTCTGAGACATCATGTAACTCCTGACTTAGCTTATCGCTACCAATCAAATAGATGTAATCGGGATTTTTCTTTTTAAGTGGATCGATTCGTCCCACCATATCGATATTGAGGTTGCAAACCGTATTATCAAGAGGGAATATTGGATTCTCCGTATAATATTTTGAGCCGTACAGTCCAATTTCCTCACCGGTCACATGTAAGAATACAATGGAACGTTTAGGTCCATTCCCGTTCTTTGCTGCCTCTTTAAAAGCTTCAGCGATCTCAAGTATTGTTACAGTACCACTACCATCATCATCGGCACCATTATAGATCTTCCCGTTCTTCTCACCAACATGATCGTAATGAGCGGATATCACGATGACCTCATCCGGTTTTTCAGATCCCTTGATATACGCTATGACATTCTGTGAGGGTTGTGGATCATCCAATCGACCAAAATAGTCGCCATCAATTGTTTGGTAATAATTGTTCTCTTCAATAGGGGAGGATATTCCCTGATCCATATAAAAATTCCGAAGGTATTCGGCAGCTTTATTATTGCCGTTTGTACCCGTCATCCTTCCTTCCATGGCATCATCAGCAAAGATATATAGGTGGGTCTTAAGTTCTTCTGCTGTAATGGTATTGGCATAATCAACTCGGGTCATCATCTTCGAGTCGATTGAATTTTGTGCCGTATTACAGGATACAGAGACTATGGTTATAAAAAGTACTAGAAAATATTTCATGGATCTAATTATTGAATTTTGGATAAATATACAGCTACTCGAATTAGATTTTGTAAAATAAATGTGAAAAAAATAGCTTTCATTAAAGTACAACGCTTATAACAAAATCTACTATTCTGCAATCACTAAAAAACATGCCAAAGTAGGGTAATACGACCACCACCTGTTTAAAATAGAAACAACACCTACCCATAAAAAGCATCAATTATGAAAAAAAGTATCTTTTTTGCACTAATGATTTCATGCTCCATCTATTCACAAAGTGCTTATTTCATTCCGGCAAATTCAAATATTCCTGTGTCTGCCACCTCTATCAATTCAATGGATGTGGAGAGTGCCGATGTAGATGCTGATGGTGATTTGGATATCATCATTGCCGGTGAGTATTCCAGAAATCTATTATTTTTCAATGATGGGACGGGTTTCTTCTCAGAGGACCCTGTACGTTTGTTTCCCGAGAAGAATGTGAATGACGGATTCCCTGGAGAAGATAGTGAGGATATTGCTTTTGCCGATTTCGATCAGGACGGTGATCTGGATATCATTTTTGTTAGTGAGGACACCATCTATCATGAATTGCTTGTTAATGATGGAAATGGACTGTTTACTTTTATAGGGTATGAATTTCCAGCATCCAATGGAAATGCAGTTGCAATACTGGATCTGAATAACGATGATTTTCCTGATATAATCATCGGTAATACCGGTCAGAATGATGTGTATATCAATAACCAGGACCTAACTTTCATTCAGGAGAATAACCGCTGGCCTGCGAATACTGAAGGGACACAAGATCTGAAATTGGTCGACCTGGATCATGATGGTGATCTGGATATCGTTGAAGGTATCGATCAGGGCTCCAATAATATACTAATTAACAATGCCGGTTTTTTTACCGAGGAAAATAATCGCTTACCCAACACCGGACTAACTTTGGAAACACGCAAGATCACATTAGGAGATGTTAATGGTGATGATGAACCCGATATTTTTGTTTCTACGGTAAATTTCATTGGAACTGCCCATTTGCAGAATAGATTGTATTTGAATGATGGGAACGGATTCTTTAGCGATGCGACCGACACCCATTTGCCTGTTTATTTCAGATTTACACTAGATGCATTGTTCCTTGACTATGATTTTGATGATGATCTGGATTTGATAACGACCGATTTTCAAAATCCGGTCTTGAGTTATCACTCTTTCGCCAATGATGGAAGTGGAATATTCACCGAAACAACTTCCGATGTATTTGATCCTTTTACATTTACCAATGGAGTGGGGTTGCATACGGCCGACTTCAATAATGACACCTATCCCGATCTGTATTTTAGTAACTTTCAGGAGACCGATGATATTTTGTTCTTCTCAGAAGATGCCTTAGGGGTCAATGACACCAATTATGAGGACCGTGGAATGGTCTATCCAAACCCGGCATCAAGCTCGATCACATTAATGTGTAAAGATATTGGAAATGAACAGACGGAATCATCTATATCGATCTACGATGTGTTGGGTAACCTGGTTTTAGAAAAAAACAGAACAGTAGATGAATCGCAATCTGTTGAAATAGGTAGTCTTTCAAATGGGGTCTATTTTATAATTACCAAAAATAACGAGGGCATGAAATGTCATGGTAAGTTCATTGTAGACAAGAGGTGAAAAATAGTAAAACTTTTAAAGTAAATGATTATCGGGGTTAATGGATTTCTAATGAATTAGATCCTACTTGCTATAGAAAAAGAAAAATCATCAAAATTGAATAGCTATGAAAACCAAAAAATTACTCTATTCCATTATGGTCATAATGGGATTAACAGCAATCTATTTATTTAGTTCAGAAGAAAAAGTAGTCGATCTTTCATCAATTGATCAGATTGAAAAGAGGACTTCAGGGGCAGGTTCTGCTTTAGAAATGTGGTCTTACGAAAGAGCATACCCCTACGAGCATATTCCTGTTTCTAATTATCTGGAAGCATTTGAAACAAAACTTAAGAACTCAACCAACAGATCGATCAGTATCGAAGGAGAATGGGAAAATTTAGGTCCGAAGAATATCGGAGGCAGGACGCTTTGTTTGGCCTTTCATCCCAGTGATGAGAATATCATGTATGCGGGATCGGCAAGTGGCGGATTATGGAAAACTACCACACAGGGAGTTGGAGAGGATGCCTGGGAAAATGTTCCTACTGGGTTTCCGGTTTTGGGTGTTGCAGCGATCGCTATCGATCAAAATGACCCGAATATAATGTATATCGGCACGGGTGAGACCTATGGGGTTGGCTACGCCGAACCGGGCACGGTCAATCGCCTGACTCGTGGCACCTATGGTATTGGTATTCTGAAGACTGTCGATGGTGGTGCCAATTGGATCCATGTCTTAAGCTTTGATATGGATGAATTAAAAGGAGTTCAGGATATCGCGATCAACGTACAGAACTCTTCTGAGGTCTATGCCGCAACTACTGATGGATTGTATCAAAGTCTGGATGGTGGAAGTACCTGGGATCTAATATTGAGTGAAGAGAATTGTATTGATGTTGAAGTGGATCCCAATGATGGGAACATCATCTATGTGACCCATGGGAATTTTAACTATGACCTGGATCCAAATCTTAGTGGTATATATAAATCGAACGACAAGGGAATAACCTTCAATGAACTGTTGGACCCGGGGCTTGTTACAGCCTGGTCAGGTAATGGTAAATTATCGATAGACCCAACTGATTCGAACACATTGTATGCATCGCTACAGGTTGGTTGGTTCAATAATGGGGCTAATACTCCGGCGGGACTGTTCAAATCAACCAATGCTGGTGTTAGTTGGACCAAGATCAACGATCAGAATATTGCGGGCTGGCAGGGATGGTACTCTCATGATATAGCGATAAATCCAGCTAACCCTACCGAGATCATCTATGCGGGGATCAATACATGGAAATCTATAAATACAGGTTTGACTTTTTCCCAAAAGACCGCTAATACCTGGACCATGGGCGAGGTACCTGTGGATGTTCCTGAAGGAGGGCCAAACTATGTTCACTCCGATATCCATGCAGTGTATTATCATCCCATCAACAATAAATTATTCTTAGCTACCGATGGTGGAGTATTTGTTTCTGATGATGGTGAACTTCCCTATACCACTTTAAATGGGGGTCTGCAGACCACTCAATTCTATGCGAATATGGGTAGCTCGGCGACCAATCCCGATTTTTGCATAGCTGGGGCACAGGATAATGCAAGTTATGTTTATAAGGGAAACCCATCCTGGTGGCGTGAGATCGGAGGAGATGGAATGTCTGCTTCAGTGAATCAATGGAATGATCAGGTGGTGTTTGGCTCATGGCAAGGATTGAATATAGTACGTTCCAATGACGGAGGAAATACATTCGCCCCGGCAAAGCCCACTTTAGAGACCAACGATTTCACAGCTTTCTCTGCACCTTATGAGATTGCACCATCCAGTCAGAATATACTTTATGCCGGTGGAACCTACCTGTATAAATCGACCGATGGAGCAGCAAATTGGACCGCGGTATCAAACGGACCAGTTGATGTGAATCCGATCATGAACATTGCGATCTCTTATCAAAACCCCGATATCGTATATGTTTCTTCATCTCCCGACCCCACTAATGGACCAGGTGGTGCAAAAATATTGAAATCGGTAGATGGTGGGTTTAGTTTTACACAACTTACCAATGGATTACCGGACAGGATATGCAAGGATATTGAAATCGATCCTCAGGATGATTCTATTGTCTATGCCGTTTTCTCAGGATTCGGGACCGATCATGTATACAAGTCGGTAAATGGAGGAGCTGATTGGATTTCGATCAGCAATGGACTTGCGGATGTTCCTGCCAATACTATCCTGATCGATCCATTGAATGCAAATGACATCTATGTTGGAAACGATCTTGGAGTCTATTATTCTAATGATGGTGGAGCGACCTGGAATGATTTCAATGACGCATTACCTGAGGCTGTGATGATTTATGATCTGGACTATTCACATTATGCTCGAAAGATCAGAATAGCTACGCATGGTAGAGGGATCTATCAAAGAGATTTTGTTGATGATATACTTGCTATCAGTGACCATGAATTGATCGATGAAATGACCATCTATCCCAATCCGGCGAGTGAAGTTCTAAATATTCAATTGAACCTCGGTTCATTGCAAAATATTACTGCTGTTCATTTGGAAATTTACAATGTAATGGGTCAACAGATCAGATCGATCTATAATGATGAAATTGCCTCTGGCAGCAATACGATGACCATCGATGTATCACAATACCGGGCTGGAACCTATTTTGTCAAACTAAATAATGGAAGAAATTCAACAACTAAAACTTTGATCATCCAATAACCATGAAAAAAACCAACCTTTTTAGAATAGCTATACTTTTGTTGACAACAATTGTGTATGCTCAGGATTACGAAATATTTGTAAGTAGCCGTGGCACAAACTCAGTTAAACAGTATGATGCACAAGGTAATTACCTTGGCGACTTTGTGTCTCCGGGCTCAGGAGGATTAACAAGCCCACAGGACATGATATTTTTGGACAATAACACATTAATAGTCAGCGGATTACAAAACACTAACATCAAAGAATATAACGCTTCAAATGGGGATTATTTGGGCAATTTCAGTTCAAATTATTCTTTAACACAACCCACCAGAATGACTATAGGACCAGATGATCTTATCTATGTTCTTCAATGGTCGAATGTTAATAATAAGGTTGTTCGATTTGATCAGGATGGAAACTTTGTTGATGAATTCACCTCGGTGGGAATTCCACAGAGCATCGGATTGGATTGGGATGATAATGGAAATCTATACGTATCATCATATGGTCAGGGAACTAACGGTTATGTTCGGAAATTTGACACCTTAGGAAATGATTTAGGTATTTTCATCGATTCGGTCATCCTTCAGGGACCCACCAACATTTGGTTTGATGATAATGGCGATCTTCTGGTAATGGATTGGAGCCTCGGTATTGTAAGGCGTTTTGATTCGGATGGAAATTATATTGATGATTTTATCACGGGGATGGTCAACCCGGAGGGAATCGCATTTATTTCCAACGGTAATATGCTCTTAGGTGATTGGGGAACCGATACAGTAGAAGCATTTGATGAAAATGGGACATCTTTAGGTACGTTCGCAAGTGGAAATAATTTAAGCGATCCCAATGCCGTTATATTACGGGATATCACTTTGTCGGTACCCGACCATAAGAAAGATGTTGTTTTTGTAACGCCTAGTATCGGGGATCGGTTCAATATCAATCCGAATATAGCTTCTGAATTTGACCATCTAGCAGTTTACGATTCACTAGGAAAGAAAATCGATGTGATCGATCCTAACAACACGATTTGGAATGCGTCATCTTATGCAGCAGGAGTTTATTTTGTTATTGCTGAAGATCAAGGAAAGAAATTATCTCAAAGAATCATCGTTAAAAAATAATAAGGATTAATTGGTAGTTAATAATTGAGTTAGTTTGTTTATTAGTGTTGAAAGTTCGTCTGGTGTTTATCAGACGGACTTTTCTTTTTAATTGAACTGAATATTAATAGGTTCTTAGTAGTTTTGATACCATGATGCACACCCAACTTGGATTGAAGGAGAATTGGAAACAGTTCACCTTATTGATCATTGTCAATGCCTTTGTTGGTGGTATGGTAGGCTTGGAACGATCGATACTTCCGGAGATCGCCCAACAGGAATTCGGAATGGTCGTGAAGACAGCGATACTCTCATTCATCGTTGTTTTTGGTATTACCAAAGCCATCACCAATTATTATACCGGAGCTTTAGCCAATAGGGTAGGTAGGAAGAACCTGTTGGTCATCGGATGGTTATTCGCACTTCCTATTCCCTGGCTGCTTATCTATGCTGAGAATTGGAATTGGGTGATTCTAGCCAATGTCTTGCTCGGAATCAATCAAGGACTTACCTGGTCCAGTACGGTGGTGATGAAGATCGACCTGGTGGGTGAACGCAATCGTGGATTGGCCATGGGATTGAATGAATCTGCAGGATATCTGGCAGTAGGAGGTGTAGCCTTTTTGACCAGTTGGATTGCATCTGACTATGGATTAAGGCCATTTCCTTTCTATCTTGGAATTGGGTTCTCCATATTGGGCTTAATAATGTCATTGGTATTGATCAAGGACACCAAGCATCATGTTGCAAAGGAGACGATATCAAGCACGGTCAGAAAGCTGAAGAATGTATTCACTGAAACCACATGGTTAGATAAAAATTTAGGTTCCATTTCTCAGGCTGGATTGGTGAATAACTTGAATGATGGGATGATCTGGGGATTGTTTCCTATACTATTGGTCTCTAAGAATTATACTTTGAATGAGGTTGGGCTCATAGTAGGAACCTATCCGATCGTTTGGGGATTTGGTCAGTTGATCACCGGAAAGATGGCCGATCATTTACCCAAGAAGAACATGTTGTTTTGGGGTATGTTGACACAAGGTATTGCCATTGTATTGATGGTGTTTGCAGCCAATTTTTATCAGTTCATGGTTTTAGCGGTTTTCTTGGGAATCGGTACTGCTATGGTTTATCCAACATTTCTGGCTGGAATAGCCGACTTTACACATCCGATGCAGCGGGCAAAGAGCATAGGGGTGTTTCGATTGTGGAGGGATCTGGGCTATGCTATTGGAGCAATTTTGACCGGTGTCATTGCCGATATTTTAAATATCAATACTTCCATTATGGTTATTGGGATACTTACATTTCTTTCGGCGATCATCATTAAGATACGTATGACGGATAGCCCTTAATTATTAGCAGATAAAGTTTTATATAATAAAAAAAGGGTTTTATATTTGCCATCGCTAATGGAGAAATGGCAGATCACGTGATTTTCCGTTTTAACGGAAAAAACGTGATGCAGT
>JAHEHC010000025.1 GCA_024644805.1 Flavobacterium sp.
GAACTTCACAAGGAATACCAGTAATTGGTAGCAATCATCCCGTATGTATGAGTACCGATTTCAAAGATAAGAGGCTCAGGGTATCTGTATTGCTGGAATGGGATGAATTTTCGTATGTAATAGATTGTGGACCAGATTTCAGACAGCAAATGCTTCGAGCTAACTGTACCAAGGTGGATGGTATATTGTTAACGCATGAACATAGCGACCATACAGCGGGTATCGATGATATCAGGCCGTTCAATTTTATGCAGGGGGACCTGTCCTTTTACGCCCATGAGCGGGTATATGAAGCCTTACACACCCGCTTCCAATATGTGTTTGAGACCGAAAATAAATATCCCGGCGCCCCATCAATACAGGAGATCGAGATCAAAAAAGGCCAATCCTTTAGATTGGGGAACAAGGAGGTAATTCCAATAGAAGCCTGGCACAGTGACCTGCCTGTATTTGGATTCCGAATAGATGACTTCACCTATTTTACCGATATAAAAACGATCGATGATGATGAGTTTGAAAAGGTTAAGGGAACCAAAGTCCTTGTGGTCAATACTTTAAGAAAACAGCCCCACCATTCTCATCTAAACCTGGAGGAAGCTTTGGAGTTTATTGAAAGAGTTAATCCTGAAAAAAGCTATATGACCCATATAAGTCATTTACTGGGTTTTCATGAGGAAGTTGAAAAGGAACTTCCCGATAATGTATTTTTAGCTTATGACACACTTAAAATAACAATTTGATTATGAAGAAATCCATTTTTATGTACCTGTTCTTTTTTGCGCTGCTTTTTATCATATTTCAATATATGAACGAAAAGAAGATCTTTGAGATGCAGGAAGAGAAGATCGAATCGATGACCAATAAAGTGACGAAACTCAATGACTCCATTATTGGATTGAATGATCGGCTCATCGATCTCAATTACTTCACTTTGCAGGGTAACGAGAACGCAATGACCTATTTGGAGAATTTTGGCTATGATTCCCGCGATATTGAGGAATTGGTCACCAACCAGATCTATGATCAGAATCTAACAGAAGGCAATAACCCATTGGTGCCATTTGAAGGCCTGGAAGGCTCTATGAAGATCAATAAATTGAAATTCTTGAACCACAAATGGATCCTGGCCGATTTTACAGACGGGGTCTATTGGGGAGAGATGCTGTTGGAGTATACCATCGATGAGAACCAATCTCTAAATATTCTGACCATAGCATCCTTGCTATACCCAAATACCTAATTCAAGAGTGATTTAGCAGCCATTCTTTGAATTCATAGAAATTTTGTGGTGCAACACCATGACCAACCGGGAATTCGGAATAGGTGCAATCGATATTCAACGATTCTAAAAAGGGCTTGTTCTTTCTGGCCCAATCTACCGGTATGACCTGGTCGACACTACCATGTGACGAATATACTTTGAGGTTGCTGAAATCATTCATTTCATAGCCTTCCTTGATGATGCCCTTATTGATGTAACCGCTTAGACCGATCACATTTTTTATCTTCTGTGGATAACTCAAGGCTACTGCATAACTCAAGATCGTACCCTGGCTAAACCCCAGAAGAGTGATATTATCCTTATCTGCGTTGTATTTTTTAATGATCTCGTCGATGCACTTAACGATCAATTCCCGGGATTCAATAGCTTGTTCATCATCGCTGAATTTTCCACTGGGATGATCGAAATAGATATTATACCAGGCGTTACCATAAGGCTGCATGGGCAATGGGGCTTTCAGGGATATGATCATAAACTCATCAGGAAGCTCATTTGAAAATGAAAAGAGATCATTCTCATCACTACCAAATCCGTGCAACATAATGATCGTTGGTATATTTTTATTATGTACAGAGGAAGGTTTAAAATTGTGTTCCAGAGATAATACTTGTTTTTCCATAGGCAAAAAAAAGATGCTGTTTCATTCAAAACAGCATCTACAAAAATAAGCTTTTTATAGTTTATCCAACCCCTTTGAACCAATCTTGAAATTGGTCACCCAATACAGGTACTTTTTTCTCCTCTCCCTGAATGGCTCCTATGAATCCTAAAACCCAAAGAACTAATATAAGTAAATTGACTATTGTGGGTAAAAATGGAATACTGACCACGAATCCAAAGATGAAAAAGAAAACAGCAACGATGGCTGACAATACTAAAAGCCCCAAACTTTGTCTGATATGGAAGCTGGCGAATTCGTTTTTCTTTTCATTGTTCATAACAAAAGCTATGATCAATCCGATAAGGGTTATGTAAGCAATGATGGCAATGGTTTTGCCTTCTTCTACGGTTTTGTTTTCCATAATATGAGTTTATTGGTTGATAATTAATGATGTACTCTATAAATATAGACTATCTAATTCAGAAATGTAAACCAATCCTGAAATTTATCACTTAACCAGGGTATGGCTTTCTTCTCATTCTGGAATGCATTGTAGATCGAAATGACCCATACGATGAATAAGGCTACCCAAAGAATTTCACCAAAGATCATAAGATAATCTGTTGATTGAGTTACCTGAGATACCAGCATTAACATAACAAGACCAAACATATTTTTAATATGATATGTGGCAACCTCATATTTGTGATCTCGGTTCAGGTAGAAAGCAACAAGAAGCCCAATGAATGTTAAATAGGCAATTACAGCTATGTTTCTTCCTTTATTGTTTGAATTCATGCTCTGGATATTTCCAGTTTGTTGTTGGAATAGGTTCCATAAACCGTACCTCGGAGTTTCTTGCCCAACAGGGCAGCATTTTTTGAAAAGGATAAAATGTCCCCCTTGTTGAATGTCCAATCTTTATCCGGGTTGAAAAGACTTAGATCGGCTTTGCTTTTCTCTTCAATACTATGTTGTGGAATGTTGAAGATCCTTTTGAGTCCATTGAGTGCTTCGATAGCTTTTTCAGTTTTAACTACTGAATTTAATGCCCCAAAGCAACTTTCAAGTCCAATGCTGCCATATTCAGCATGATCGAACTCGGTCTGCTTTTGTTCAATATCCATAGGGCAGTGGTCGCTGGTAACCCCATCTATGATTCCATCGTTTAAACCCTTGATCAATGCATCCACATCCTTTTTGGTGCGTAATGGAGGCAATAATTTATAATTGGAATCGAAACTCTCCAGATGATCATCGGTACATATAAGATTGTTAATGGACACACTACAGGTTACATTGAGCCCTTTCTTTTTTGCGTCTCGAATCAATTGCACCGATTTTTTGGTTGAGATGGTCGGGATATGGAGTTTTCCTCCGGTATATTCAAGAATATAAAGATCTCTTGTGATTTGCAGTTCTTCAGCAAAAGGAGGTATGCCTTTCAGACCTAACCTGGTGCTGTTGATATTCTCGTTCACCATGCCAAATTTAGCCAATGACCATTCCAATGGAAAGGATTGTACCAAGCCATCAAAGGTTTGAGAATATTGTAAAGCTATCTTTAGCATATTCGGATTGGCAACAGGAACCTTATAATCATAGAAAGCAATTGCGCCTTCAGAATGCATATCATATAACTCGGCCAATAGCTCTCCATGGCTTTCTTTGGTCAAAGCACCAATAGGGTAGAGGTTGACCAATTGCCCCTCAGATTTGGATTTTAAATATTTTATGGTCGATTTGGAATCACAAACCGGAAGTGTGTTAGAATTTACCGCAACATGGGTAAAGCCACTTTTAGCAGCCGTTAATAGTCCGTTAGCAATTGTCTCACGATCTTCATAACCCGGTTCGCCAAATGAAACACTACTATCAAACCATCCTGAAGAAACATGCAAATTGGTCAGGGAGATTTCCCGGATCTTTTTTGATGTTTTTATGGAAGCGGCAATTTTTGTGATGATCCCTTTCTCGATCAAAAGGTCTCTTTTCTTTAAATGATGCTTACTTGAAGGATCAATGATGGTTGCAGATTTAATTAAAACATTCATCGGTAGAATTTTAATATTAGCATTTCAAGTAACAGAAACAGCAGTGCAAAAATAACAAACCATTTCCAATAACTCTTTATAGAATTATCTTTTGTGATCTGTTCGAACAGATTGCCAACTGATTGATATACCGTAACCCCTTCCCATTGATTGGGCTCGTTGTATTGCAGCACACTTTCACTTCTGTTATAATTATAACTGACATTGGATAAAGACTCATTTTCTTTTTCCAAAGTATAGATCCCGGATTGGGAAGGTTCATCTTTTGTAGTAATAAGCACTTGATTGGCCTTGGTTTGTTGTAATGGGATCATCTTTGTGATACTGTCTGATAATGTAAGTATCTCATCCTGATTCAATTTAATGGGAACTGCATAGGTGTTCAGGTTCCCAATACTATAATACAATCTTGGCAGTGGAAAGCTTTGCTGGGCTATATTATAGATGGTTGGAACGATCAGTGGTGAATTCTGAAAATTGGTATTATCCAGATTTAGGGGTGCTGAGCTTATAAAGACAGAACCCCTTTGAGATAAGAACGAACTCCCATCGTCAAAATTCAATATCGGGGAGGTATTTAACGAATGCGTGAAGAAAGAGCTAACTTTGGGATATTGAAAATTAACCACCTGTTTCTCAAAGACATTCTCATAGATAGGATGATCGAAAATGATCTTTGTGATGGCTTTATCCTGTACAATTCGCTCCTGGAAACTCCCCACTTGTAAGGTATTCAGTAAATAATTGAACGGTTCCAATTGCGTATCCTCGGAAGGGATGATCAGGATGCTACCACCATTGTCGGCAAATGACCTTAAAATTGTCGATAATGACTCCGGAACCATCTTGATCTCATTGAGAACGATGAGATGTTGAGAAGGAATGATACTATAGTTCAATTCATCGACACCTTGCTGAAGGTATTCAAATTCATCGGGGTTGAATATTCGTTGTAAATATCCAGGATCGGATTCATTTATAGAAAGAACCTTTATCTTATCCTTTTCATTGATATTGAAATATAAGGTGTTGTCAAACTGGAGATTGGGATCAAGGATTTCCAATTTTCCATTGAATCCTATATAATTCTCTATATTGAAAACAATGGAGGTAGAAAGATCTCCGGAGAAATCAACTGCCGACTTTGCTATAAGACTTGATCCGTTATACAAGGAAACTGGAACGGTGTCATCAAATTGGCTTTGAGAGGATATATTCACCATTAACTCTATGGATGAAGGTGCAGTTCTTGTAAAATATACCGTATCTAAACTGATATTTTGAACGTTAGTGGGTTTAAGCCAAACAGCATTGATGGTTTGTTCAGAATTGGATTCAGGGAATGCTGAACTTCCTTGAAAATCGGAAATTAATATGAGTCGTTTTTCAGCAGTTGAATTATCAGAATACAATTGATCTGACTTTAAAAGAACCTCATGGAGAGATAGTTGTTCCTGGGAATAATTAACGGATAAGACCTCATTCTTAAAATCCTGTGCTGAGACGTTCTTTCGTTCAGAATTATTGGTGAACCAGCTTATTTTCTGATTGCTCATAGGAATGGAATAGAGCTGTTGTAATGCTCTCTCCAATAACGATCCATCCTGTCCTTTGGTTTGCATGCTGAAAGAATTATCAATATAGATCACAGTCTCTTTTTCTGAATTCATGGCTGTTTTGGAAGCTATAAAAGGCTGCGCAAAAGCTATGATGATGCATGCAAAAGCCAATAATCGCATCAAAAGCGTTAACCATTTCTTTAGCTGCGAACTTTTTCTGGTTTGCAAGGAGACCTTCTTAAGAAAAGCCACATTGGTAAAATCGATTTTTTGAAAACGCCTTAACTGGAAAAGATGTATAAAAACAGGAATGAGCAGGAAGAAAAGCGCATAAAGGATTTCAGGGTATTTAAACTGCATTCCGATTTTTATTGTGCAAATATAAACATTGCATAACAATATTGATTATTCTTCAGAAGAAAGGTCTTAAAAAAAACCACCAATAAAGAAAATCTTTATTGGCGGCATTTAATTATAGATTATAGTTGTATAAGTTATGGGGCTATTTTAGTTGCACAATTCAGCATACATGGCCCAGTTATGTCCAGGATAATCCAATCCAAACAACCACGCTGTCTCTTCTTGTCCGGTCACCGTATTCACAACTACAGCATGAGCGGCTACCACGAAACACCCTTCACCATATAAAACAGAATTTATATCTGGTCCAACATAGGTGAATGAAGTAGTACCTGGAGGATGATTCTCGGCATAGGGGAATTGCCCTACAATTGGATTCCCAGGATTGTTCATAGGCATATCGTCATAGGTGCCTATATATAAATGGGTTTCAACGATCACCCAATCACCATTAGTAGTGTCATAGGTGACACTTACCGTATCATCTGCCTCAAGGTTGATAAAAACAGTACCGGCTAAATAATTCTGACCAGCGATAAGATCGTTTTGATGAATTTCTCCTTCTTGGAAGTCATCATTGTTGGTACCATCGTCGTTATCAACTATGATGATGTCGTTTCTGAATATATCTTCTTCAACGTTGTCTTTGGAACAACTGATAAACAAAGCTATTCCCATTAAACACATAAATAAGTAATTTCTTTTCATAATATAAGGCTTTAACATTAGTAGGATTAAACCTACAAAAATATTATGTAAAACCGATAATAAGTATTTTATAATCGATATAATACTTAATATTTTAACATTTGTAGTTAGAAATTTTCAAAGACACCCAGCCCGAAAAGTGCATAATCATACTTAACAGGATCAACAGGATCCAATTTTCTTAAGGAGTTGTCCAATTCTACCAAGGCCTTGCCATCATTCTGATTTCTTCTCACCAGTCCCAATTTTCTTGCAACATTTCCGGTATGTACATCTAGCGGACAAGATAGCTGTGAGCTATTCAATGATTTCCATAGTCCAAAATCGACCCCATGGCGATCTTTTCTAACCATCCATCTGAGGAACATATTGATCCTTTTTGCAGCAGAATTCTTTGCCGGATCACTGATGTGCTTTTCAGTGCGTTTCTGATGAGGAATGCTAAAGAAGATCCTTTTGAAATGATGTATGGCAGGCTGAAGGGTTTTCGGTTGAGAATAGGATGCAAAAACCGATTCCAGGCCACCGTGATTCATGTAGATATTCTTCAAAGCCAATATAAAACAATGAAGGTCTACTTCATTGAAGGTCCTATGAACGAAACCCGAAACCCGATCTTGATCATTATCTGTGAAATTCATAACAAAATCAAAAGGGGAATCACCCATTATAGTTGCTATTCTATTTCCACTCTTAATGATGCTTTTCCTGTTACCCCATGCTATTGTTGCGACAAGAAATGCCATGATCTCAATATCCTCCTTCTGTATAAATCTCTTTGGGATTTGAATGGGGTCGGTTTCGATGAAGTCAATACGATTGTACTGATCGACCTTGGAATCCAGAAATTCTTTCAGTTCTGTTTGCTTCATTATCTATTGAACGATCTTACCGTCCTGTATGACCAATTTCCTGTCGGCCATATTGGCGAGCTCATTGTTGTGGGTAACAATGATAAATGTTTGTCCCATTTCATCCCTTAGTTTGAAGAAAAGCTGGTGCAGATTTTCAGCACTGGAAGTATCCAGGTTCCCACTGGGTTCATCGGCCAGGATGATCTTAGGATTATTCATCAGTGCCCGTGCAACAGCTACACGCTGCTGCTCTCCTCCGGAGAGCTCATTGGGTTTATGATCCTCTCGATGACTTAAGTCCAAGTAGGAGAGTAGCTCTTTAGCTCTTTGCTCAGCCTGGGCACGAGGAGTTTTTTTTATAAAAGCCGGGATACACACATTTTCCAAAGCGGTAAATTCTGGAAGGAGCTGATGGAATTGAAAAATGAATCCCAAATTCTCATTACGAAATTTAGCCAGCTGTTTAGCACTTAGATCTGCAACAGAGGTATTGTTGATGATGATCTCACTGTTGGAATTCGATTCATCAGATGGGATGGAATAGTCATCAAGAGTCCCCAGGATTTGCAATAAGGTAGTCTTTCCGGCTCCTGAAGCCCCCACGATAGAGACGATCTCACTCTTTTTTATCTTAAGGTCGACCCCCTTTAATACATGTAGATCGTCAAAATATTTATGGATGTTCCTGGCCTCAATCATCTGTTTGATTTAATGATGTGAAAATTACCACTTTGCTATCTCATAAACAATAGTTAACCGCTTTTCTTGCTAAATATGCTTTTCACATTGTTATAATCCAAATAGTAGATCAATTTAAGTGAAAAACTGTGTCTTGCAGGTTGTTTGAAGAGCGTGTTCAAGCTGTCAAAATAGGAATCGCTTGAAGCGGTGTCTGAATTGAACAACTCGTTTCGGTATAATGCCACCAACTGACTTCCGGGTGCAAACTGCCATTGGTATCTGAAGTCAAGGTTCCAGGTATTAAAATTCACATTGGGATCGTCAACATCATCCAAAGTATAATTATCCTCAATCGTTAAATGACCATTTTCCATCAAAGTGAATAATTGATGATCATAATCTACCGTGGTCCAATAATTCCTGAAGGTCAAGGTCAACCCATGAAATGAGTTGAAATTATAATTCCCGGATATACTGTTAACTATGGTATTTTGATCACGTTCTCCAAATATGATATCATCATCGATATCGGTCACGTAGCCCCGACTGCCCCCACCAAGATTAAAATTTACATTATAGCTCATCACGAATTTCTCATTAAATTTTACCCTTGGGCTTATCCCAAACCAATAGAAGAACAGGTCCCTTTCCGGGTCGAACATGGTCACAAAGCCTACATTGCCATCCAGCGCAAAAGTTTTTGCATAATCTGTGGAGAACCAGACATTGGAATTTAAGATGTTCTTAAAGATGAAGTAGCGACCCTCAGTTCTGGGCTCAAAATAATCATACTGATTTCCGAGCTCTGTATTGATATTTCCACCAAATGCGGTTTGTTTCTTGTTTTGAGCAAATACACTAACTCCAAAACTATTTCCGGTATAAGTACTTGGATTTAAAAGTCGATTATAATTCCCCCAAACGTAGATATTAAAATCGGTTAATTTTTCAGTCGGTTCAAAAATCCGATAGGATGCATTGGCCCATATATTATTGAAATTATTTCTGAATTGAATTCCAAGATCGTTGATATCATATTTATCGTCAGCCAGACTATGACCTACTCTAAAGCGATAATTACCACTGACTTTTCCAAATGATGCAGACGAAGCAAAACCGTTAACAGTTCCGTCCATCTGATTCAATGTGCTTAATTTGGCTTCTCCTCTAAAATTGTACTTGTTAGCCTTATTGGTGATATCAAATAATCCGCCAATAACATTGGCATCTCTGAAATGACCTTCTCTGAGGACATTGGTGTTAATCAGGGTTACCGATGAATTGCCTCTAAATTGTTGATCCAGCACCAAGATATTGTAATTGGCAAAGGGTTCGACCAGCTCTCTACGGGTCTCCTGAGTAACATTATTTATTACAGTTGCATAGGTTTTTTCTGTAATCGCGTTGAAGACTCCAATCCCAAGTCCGTTCTTGGTCCTACCTGAGACTTTCACCGCATTGAGCATTTTTACCTTATCGGGGAAATCGATCACCTCCTCATCATCTGTCACTTCTGGTTCGTAGGATGGCCTCCCACCAACTCTTCTGGAATAGAACAGATTTCCCTTATCGAACAGATCGACCCCTTCTTTAAAAAACTGACGTTGCTCCGAGAATTGCTGTTCGAATGGCCCAAGATTCAAGGTGATATTATCGAATCCTGCCTGATTGAAATCAGGGATCAAGGTGGCATCCAAAGTGAAGTTCTCACTGAGTCCGTATTTGATATCCAGCCCAAGACTGTAATCATCGGTAGTCTCTCCATCAAAAATCTCGATCAGGGTTGATGCAAATGGATATAAGCTCAATCGGGTAGGAGGAGTAATGTTCTCAATACCTTTCAGTTCACCGTGATACAATCCTATATTCCCCTTAGTTCTGTCTATTGGATTCCAGGAATATTGTGAATTGTCTACACGATATCTTCGGTGAAATTGCAATCCCCAGGTCTGAACCTCCTGATTGGAAAACCTTAAGGAGGAGTAGGGGATCTTCATTTCAACGATCCAACCATCATTTACGATCTTTACAGCACTTTCCCAAACTGCGTTCCATCCAAAATCCTCTCCATTACTGGGGGAGGATACCGCATCAGCTTGGGTTCCCGAGCTGAAAACAAAGAATTCAATATCGTTCTGAGCATCGTTATTCGGATTCAATACAACTCCAAAAAAATCGGATTGTCCAAAATTATCCCTGCTGGTGAATTGTTTCATGATATCCTCAGGGCGGTCATGCAGATAAGCTGCTACAAAAATGGCGTTGTCATTATAGGCCATTTTAACCAAGGTCTGTTGATGTTCTCTTTCTACCACACCCATCTCCGGTCTGAACTGGGTAAATCCGGTTGCAATGTCGGCATTCTTCCAAACCGCATCATCGAGAACACCGTCGATCTTAGGAGAGAGTGAAGTTCTTTCGATATTCAACACCTTTTTATCCTGAGCATGAATGAGGATGCCATTCAGAAAGATCAGAAGGAAAAATAAATATCGAAGCATTGAAATTGATTGGTTGTGCTGATCGATGAACATTGATAAAGCAAATCTACCATACTAATCTAGAGCCCAGTATTAATGAAAAGTTAAAAAAAGAGGGATTGCATTTTCTTTATATTTAAATTGTAGTTTTGTTTTGGACTTAATCTTTTAACATGAACAAAGCCATTTTAGCAGGAGGTTGTTTTTGGTGTATAGAAGCCGTTTTTCAACGCCTTGAAGGAGTCAATGCCATAATTCCCGGATATACCGGTGGGTCTATCAAGAACCCGGCCTACCGTGAGGTGTGTTCCGGAAGAACAGGCCATGCGGAAGCTGTTGAGATCAGCTATGATGAACAGATCATTTCTTTCAATACCCTGTTGGAAGTATTCTTTGTCGTCCATGATCCAACTACTTTGAATCGACAGGGAAATGATGTAGGGACTCAATACAGAAGTGCTATTTTCTATACCGACGAGATGCAGAAGATAACCGCAGAGGAATTCATCGATTCACTTACAAAGAATAAGGTGTTCGATTCTCCTATAGTTACCGAAATAGAACCATTCGATGTGTTTTACAAGGCTGAACCGGAGCACTATAATTATTACAATCAGAATAAACAACAAACGTATTGTGATTTTACAATTACCCCAAAGATTGAAAAGATCAAAAAATACTATTCCGATAAATTAAAAAAGTAGATTATGTCATCATATCATTTCTTTGAAGAATTCGATCAGGAGGTAACGGACAGCATACGAAACAAATACCGGGATATCATTTCTGAACTTGGTGAGGATGTAGATCGGGAAGGGATTTTAAAAACTCCTGAAAGAGCCTCCAAGGCCATGCAATTTCTGACATCAGGTTATTGTCAGGATCCATCCGAGATTTTAAAGAGTGCCATGTTCGCAGAAGATTACCATGATATGGTGGTAGTGAAGGACATCGAACTCTATTCATTGTGTGAGCATCATATCTTACCTTTCTTTGGAAAAGCACATATCGCTTATATACCCGATGGAAATATTGTTGGTTTAAGTAAACTGCCCAGGATCGTAGATGTCTTTGCCAGAAGATTGCAGGTTCAGGAGCGATTGACCCATGATATTTTGGAATGTATAAACAACACCTTGAAACCAAAAGGGGTAGCAGTTGTGATTGAAGCATCTCATCTATGTATGATGATGCGCGGTGTTCAAAAACAAAAAAGTGTGACGACCACCTCTGGATTTAGAGGGCAATTCGAAAAGATCGAAACACGAAGTGAGTTTCTGAAATTAATAAGCACCAACCTCGCATAATTTCTGGTATGTTTCTTGCGTTGTGAATTAAAAATACCAGTTAAACAATGAAGAGCAACAAATATAAATTACTTAGAAGAGGAATTCTTTATGATCTTATCGGGATGACCACCATGTTTATCCCAATAATTGGCCCGTTTCTTGACATCATATGGGCTCCCTACGCCGCTATAAAAATGAATAAGATGTACGATGGCAATGAAGGCAAGATAGCTTCTGTTATCGTGTTCATTGAAGAGGTGTTGCCCATTTCAGACTTTATTCCAACATTTACCTTAATGTGGCTGTACACCTTTGTTCTTGCGCCCAAGAAAGAATCTGAGGTCAAGACCATTAAAGTTGAAATCAATAATTAGATCTCGATCTTCACATTCACGTTGAAACTTCTTCCAATATTCCCGATCCCATCGCTTTTCAACCTGGATAGATGCGATACATAATCCTCATTGGTCAGGTTGGTTACATTGGCCATCAGATAGACCTTAAATGAAGGAATGTTTAAATTCAAACTACCTCCCAAACTTAACAGATTGTAACCTTTGGACTGTGTTTCAAATGCACTGGTCTTATCCTGATCGAAGGTGTTTTTGTAAGTAAGAAAGAACACGGGCTTTTTGATCTTTTTCCCATCCTTGAATGTGATCCTTAGGGTGTTGCTTAGTTGATGAGCTGGAATTAAAGGCAAATACGATCCATCATTCAATTCTCCAATCACCATTTCAAATCCTGATTCCAAATGCAACCAGTCTAATGGATGAGGATGTATATGAAAACTTACTTCACCTCCATATAAGGTCGCATTCGATTGCAAATAGGTATATACCGGATTTTCATCGATTATTTCACCGGTTGGATTTAAGTAGATATATTCATTGATCGAATTATAGAATCCATTGATCAGCACATTGATATGATCATCATTGTATTCAGCAGAGAGATCGGTTTGAATGTTCTGTTCGTTATTTAAATTCTCATTGCCTATTTCATAACGATTAGTGCCTTCATGAACACCATTGGATGCCAATTCCGAAAGATTTGGAGCTCTGAACCCACTGGCCACATTTAACCTGAAAATGAAATTCTCCTGTACATTCCATTTTGCCCCAAGAGCTGCATTAATACTATTGAAGTCCTTGTCGATAGCTGGGATATGATCTTCGTCCAGAGGATCTCTTGCAGCATCGGTGGTTATTGTTCTGTGATCATACCGTAAACCCGCCTGCAGATCGATGTTTTCCAAGTGATAATGAGTGGTTGCAAATAGTCCGAAATCAATTTTTTGAGCATCGGGGATCAACAGTTCTTCCCCTGAGTTCTCATTGTTTTGAAACATCCCTTGAATTCCGGCAATGGTTTCAAATTTGCCCATATCGGGAAGCGTATATTTAACATCATAATTGTAGGTGTTCAACTTCATTCTCAAAGCAGCATCGTTATTGGACATCCTATTGCTATGGTTCCTCTCATCTTCCTCGTCCTCAAACTCTCGTCTATCGTTATGAATAAATCCCATTTTGATCTGAAGATTTGATTCTCTGAAAAAGATAGAATTATCTAGACTGACAATATGATTATCTATTTCCTGATAGGGTAGTAGCAACTCCTTGGAAGTACTCTGAATTCCAATGGATTCTGGTAAGCCCAGATTGGATCGATTATAATTATATCGCAAAGTAGATTTGAATTTGGATTTTTGAAATCGAACCCCGGTCTTGATGTCATATTCGTTATTCCGACTGTTGGTTACACGTGAATTGGCTCCTGAGCTATAATCTGAAAAAGTAGCATAAGCCCCTCTTATCAGAAACTTGAATGTTTCACCAGAGGTCTTAAACCCCATATTGGATGATGACCCAAGAGTGTTCGAAAAATATCCGCTGCTGATATCGAATGTGGTCTTGTCGCTTTTGGCAAATCGTTCCGGGTTGAAATAGAGTACTCCCCCCAAAGCATCACTTCCATAGAGTAGTGAGGCCGGTCCTTTGATGACCTCTACACTTTCAATACCTGAGCTATTGATTCCCAGACCATGTTCATCACCAAATTGCTGGTTTTCGAGACGGATCCCCTGAGTATAGGTTAGTACCCGATTGGAGCTTAGACCTCTGATCACAGGCTTTCCAATCCCATTTCCAGTGCTAATGGATGAAACCCCGGGAATTAGATCGATGCCCTGAGCTAAATTCATAGCACCTGAATTCAACAACACCTCATTCGAAACACGATCCACTCTCATAACATTTTCTCTTTGGAGCTTGTGAAAAGGTGTTGAAATTATGATCTCTTCCATCTCAACAATACTTTCTTTGAGTTGAACATTTTTAACGAGTTTCTCCTCGATAATTTCCAACTTGTATGAAATCGTTTCAAAAGCGATTGAGGAATAAACAACATCGTAAGTGCCATTGGGAATGTTCTCGATCAGATAGTATCCATCCAAATCGCACACCGTACCTTTTTCCAGTTCAGGTATATAGACCGTTGCAAGAACAGGTTGGTCTTCAGAATCGGTGACCAGACCACTGATCTTATTTTGTGAAAGCGCAGCCAGGGGGATCAACCCAGCCAGTATTAAAGTAATTACAAACTTCATTTTCTTGATATTAATAATTAATAAATTCTATTTAATTTATCAAGAAGTGTAAGGAGGAGCTCTTAAACTATTTGTGGTGTAGTAGGATGGTTTATTTGAAATGTAATAATAATGCGATTCAGTAGAGCTTAAAATGATCTTTTCGCTTGTTTTTAATTCGGATAAAGGATTGAAATCGAATGGTGTGATCTGAAAATCCTGAATAGAACAATCATAAGTGATGCCATGGAGATGATCTGAATGGTCAAAACAAACTACATGTTCATGATTTTTAGAAAGGTGGGTAATCTGAACAATAGAAGGGAATAGGAAGACTGCAGTCAGTAATAGACTGATAATAATTTCTGTTTTTTTAGTTTCCCTCATGGTTGTTATTTCAATAAGAATCCCAAGCCCAATCGTCGGAGCATTTTCTTCTCAAAGTTCCAAAAGAATTTGAATTGTCCAAATAACCATCCAAACAAAACAATAAGTACCTGGTAGCATGGGAAGATCAATAATATCCTAAGGGGTCTATAGATCCAGGGGTTGGTGGTTTCCTGTGACAATCCTACCAGATCCAGAACGGGTTTGGCGATCAGCAATGATGCATATCCGGTCACAGAGAATACGAACATGATAACGATGACCTGCCAATTGGAATCAATCCCCCAGCGTTTCTTTAATTTCTCCACTAAAATCGTTGTTTGTACTTCTCTTTAAAATAGATGAAATAGTTATACAATAGATAATTTACCTCATATCCATACCTGATATTTGGATCGTAATAGATCTCTTGGGTATACAGCTTTGTTGAATATCTTGTATCATATACACGCATATTATATTCAATAGTAAATCTCCGATTTTTATTCTCCAAATAGGTCAGACCATAAAACCCTCTGGGCTTTTGTGTGATCAACCACGAATCGAACCCGGGTTCTATTATAATGATCTCATATTCAAGATCAGGGTTGGTAATGACTATGGTGTCGTTCTTAACTTCAGGATCGGAAGAATCACCTTGCATTACCGTCTTTCCGCTATCACAACTGAAAATCATAACAGCAATTGACAATATCCAAATAAAATGTTTCATAGTTTTCTTTCAAAGTTACTAAATATTAGACTTTTATAAATTGAAAACTGTCAATTACTTCCAACTAAGATTTTGATTCAAAATTAATTTCTGAACAATCCACCCAGAAGTCCGCCCAAACCACTTCTCTTCTTAGATCCACTATTGAGAACCATTCCAGCAACATCATCCAAGATGCTCCCATCATTATCCCCATCCAATAGGGATTCTATCAGTCCTTGTTGTTTTTGTTGTTTCTTGCCACCCCCTAAGAGTCCACCAAGAAGATCCCCCAGATCGGATTCTGACTGAACATTTCTTTGTTGTTTCTGCTTGCCTAAATAACCCAACACCAATGGAGCGATGACTTGCAATATTTTCATTACTGAATTGGAGTCGACTCCAGAACGCTTGGATAGTGCTCCGACAACATTATCTTGTGATCCACCTAAAACATGACCCAGTATTCCAAGTCCATCGATCTTCTGATCTTCATTCACACCACCTCCGAAAAATCCATCCAGATTATCCAAGATATTCCCATTATGTTTATTGTTCAAAGCTCCCAATAATCCAGCAGCTCCCTCGGGTGAATTTGAATTTCTTTTCATGGCTCCCATAAGCAATGGTAATGCCATTGAAACGACCGAAGCGGTCTTATCTGCAGGTTGTTTGGTTTCTTGACTTACACCACCAATGATCTGTTTTCCAAGGTCACTGTTGAGGAGTTCAAGTATATTTTCCATGTATATAGAATTAATTAGTGATTAATAATTGTTTTATCTGACTGGCAAGTTCTGTACCGATCCTGTCTTGAGCCTCGCTGGTTGCAGCACCGATGTGAGGTGTTAAGGAGAGCCTGCCATTCATCAATACTTTTACTGCAGGAGTGGGCTCATTCTCGAAGGTGTCCAATGCCGCAAAGGATAGTTTTCCGTTTTCCAAGGCTTCGATCAAGGCTAACTCGTCGATCACGCCACCACGGGCAGCATTTACCAATGCAGACCCTTCTTTCATAATAGAGATCTCCTTTTTACCAATTACATACTCTTTTTGTGCTGGTACATGGAGGCTTATAAAGTCGCTGGATCTCAAAACACTATCGATCGATTCCGTTTTGATCTCAACCGAAAGAGACTGTCCATCAAATAATTCTACCTTAACATTGGCTTGCTCTACAAAAGGATCGCTTGCGATCACCTTCATGCCACAACCCAGTCCGATCTTAGCTACTTCCTGTCCGATCCTTCCAAATCCAATGACACCCAAGGTCTTTCCTCTTAATTCCCTGCCTTTTGCGTAATTCTTTTTAAGTTCTTTGAACTTAGTATCCCCATCTAAAGGCATGTTCCTGTTAGAGTCATAAAGATATCTTACACCTCCAAAGAGATGTCCAAAGACCAATTCTGCTACAGAGGAGGAGGAGGCTGCAGGGGTATTGATCACATGAATTCCCTTACTGCGGGCATAATCCACATCGATATTGTCCATTCCAACACCACCTCGTCCAATGACCTTAATACTTGGGCAGGCATCGATAAGATCTTTTCTGACCTTAGTTGCACTACGCACCAGTAAAACGTCAATGGAATTATCATTGATAAAGTCGATGAGTCTTTCCTGTGGTACGGTATCGGTGATCACTTCAAAATTGGAACCCTGTAAGGCGTCTATACCGGATTGTGATAATCCGTCATTTGCTAATACTTTCATGGATATTTATAATTTTTTAACTGTTTCTTTCTAATTCCTGCATCACTTGTACAAGCACTTCAACACTTTCTACCGGCAGCGCATTGTACATAGAGGCTCTATATCCTCCAACACTACGATGACCCTTAAGTCCGTTGATACCTGCCTCGGTCCAAAGTGTATTGAAGGCTGGTGCATGTTTTTCATCTATGAGATTGAAAGTGGCGTTCATCTTCGATCGGTCTTCTTTATTTTTAACGAATCCTGTAAATAGGGGGTTCCTGTCAATTTCTGTATAGATAAGTTCGGCTTTCTTTTCATTGACATCTTCAATTGCAGCTATACCTCCTATAGAGATCAACCATTCCAAGGTGAGCATGGAAACATAAACTGCAAATACCGATGGGGTATTGTACATACTATCCTTACTGATATGAACCTTATAGTCCAACATGGCCGGTATTGGTCTATTCACTTTGCCCAGGATCTCTTCCTTAACAACGACCAATGTTGTACCAGCAGGCCCCATATTCTTTTGAGCTCCTGCATAGATCAGATCAAATTGTGAAAAATCCATACGACGTGAGAATATGTCACTACTCATATCACATACATTGACGCAGTCAACTGATGGGAACTGATTCATCTGGGTTCCAAAGATGGTATTGTTGCTGGTGCAATGGAAATAATCGACATCAGAAGGTATTGTATAATTTTTTGGTATATAGCTGAAATTAAGATCTTTGGAAGAGGCAACTTCAACAACTTCTCCAAATAACTTAGCCTCTTTTATTGCTTTACTCGACCAGGTACCGGTATTCAGATAGGCTGCTTTTGTGTTCATTAGATTATAAGCTACCATTAGGAATTCAAGACTAGCTCCTCCTTGAAGGAACAATACCTGATATCCTTTGTTCTCCAATTGCATGATCTCCAGTACCAAAGAACGAGCCCGTTCCATGACATCCACAAAATCCTTGCTTCTGTGAGATATTTCGATCAATGAAAGATCGATGCCATTGAAATTGATTACAGCTTCAGAAGCTTTCTTTAAAACGGACTGAGGCAAGATACATGGACCTGCGCTAAAATTATGCTTTTTCATAGGGTAAAATTCTTTTACAAAGATGTGAAATATAAGGGCAATTTCATCCTAATTAGGAAATAATTTATTTGGGAAGTTTCAACAGGAAATCCATTGTGTCCACACCGTCGGCATAATCCCATAATGCAGGAGATTGTGTGGTTCCAAAAGGGATCTCATTAGCTATACCCGACTCCGACACGATGCATTGGACCCGATCCTTTTGTTCCTCGATCGATCCAATCACCTCATCCATTGTTGAATAGTATTCATAATAGACTATAGAAATTGGTGATGACAGGGCTGTATCCTCCTTGAGCAGCATGAATTCATTGTCCAACAGAGCTATATTACTCATCAGATAGACTGCTTTATTATAGTCGTAATTGTTCATGTATTTATTCTGATTAATCACCTGCTTCCAGCTATACATAGCATTGAAGAATTCATCGAAATTGTAATTTTTCGGGATATAGATCTTGGACACATTTCTACAACCCATACCAAAATATCTAAAAATGTCATTCGCTAACAAATTCAGCTGTTCGGGAGTTTCTTTACCGGAAAGAACTGCGGCCGAATTTCTGTTCTTTCTGATTATATTGGGATATTTTTTAAAATAAAATTTAAAATATCGTGCAGTATTATCACTGCCGGTTGCGATGATAGCATCAAATTTGGTCAATTTCTCATCGGTAAATTGGATCTTGTCCTTAAATTCTCCTTCAATTGCAATGAGTACTCTTGTCAGGAATGGAAGCAAAATGGTATCGTTGGTTGATAATTTCACCAAGACCTTGTTTCCAGAAAGCAATACAGAGAGAAAATCATGAAACCCCACCAATGGGATATTTCCTGCCATTATAATAGCGACCGTGCTTTTGTATTCATCTTTAGGGTCATAATTGGACAGCCACTTTGTAATATGTTCCTTATGTAGTGCCTCTGACCAGCTTTTTAGTGCAAATCGGATATTCTCAGGGGTAAACCACCCATTGTGATCGTTGGTCGTTTGAAGAATACCGTCCATCTCATCAAAGTATTGGTCGGGGACTGCAATCCCATCATGATCAGCGGGATCCTCTTGACCAAAATATCCCATGAATTTTCCAAGGATGGAGAAGGCATTTATTCTTTTTTGCAATTGCATATAAATTTTGATTTGCAGGAATTAGCATTAAATTTGCCGCAAAGTTAGAAAAAGAAAAGCGATGGCAATTATTATCACCGATGAATGTATAAACTGTGGGGCATGTGAACCCGAATGTCCCAATACAGCAATCTATGAAGCTGCTGAGAATTGGACATTTTCTGAGGGGACCTCGCTTGAAGGAAGCATTCAACTGGCAAATGGTGAGACCAGACAGGCTGATAAGACCCAGGAGCCGGTAAGTGATGAAATCTATTTTATAGTGCCTGATAAATGCACAGAGTGCAAAGGATTCCACGACGAGCCCCAATGTGCTGCAGTATGTCCTGTGGATTGTTGTGTCCAGGACGAGGATCATGTTGAAACCGAAGAGCAGCTGCTACAGAAACAGGCGTTCTTGCATCATGACTGATTCTCTTTGATCCTGTTCAGACTGTCCTTCTTTCTTTGCAATCGTTTCATCTCAAGAACCTCTTTACGCTGATCGATGATCTTCTTTTCTTCCTGAGCTTTAATTAATTGTTCCTTTTTCGATTCTTCAATTTCTTTACGCTGAGATTCTTTTATCTCCTGTATGAGTTCTTTATTGGTCTTGTCGGAATTAATTTCATCGGATACATTGGTGGTCTCTTTCTTATCTTTTGAAAATTCAATATTTTGATTTTCTTCCCCGGTGTCTTCTATCTTAATGATCTGCTTTTCCTCGATCAATTTCTCCGTTGTGGTCTTTACCACAGCGGTATCTTTTACAGTCACCACACGGGTAATGGTCTCTTGCTTAACATTCTTGACCTTGGTACTGTCCTGTGAATGCATTGCAGAACTGATGATCAAAGCAACGATACATAGTGAATATAACGGTCTCATATCAAATATTTTAGAGGTTTGTCCCATAAATATAAGCATTAAACACCATTTTTAATTTATAGGAATAAATAAAAGGATTAAGTCTTAAAAAATATAGCTGAAAATGTATATTTGCAGCGTTTTTCAAATTGGTGATAACGTATAAATCTTAAGAATGAAGGCAGGAATTGTAGGACTTCCTAATGTAGGAAAATCAACATTGTTCAATTGTTTATCCAATGCTAAAGCACAAAGTGCAAATTTTCCATTCTGCACCATTGAGCCCAATATTGGTGTGGTCAATGTGCCGGACAACCGTCTTCAGAAATTAGAAGAATTGGTGCAACCTGAAAGAGTCCTTCCGGCGACAGTCGATATTGTTGATATTGCCGGATTGGTTAAAGGAGCCAGTAAAGGAGAAGGATTGGGGAATAAGTTCCTGGGGAACATTAGAGAGACCGATGCCATCCTTCACGTATTGCGTTGTTTTGAAAACGATAATATTGTCCATGTCGATGTGACCATAGATCCGATTCGAGACAAAGAGACCATCGATATGGAACTTCAACTGAGAGACCTTGAAAGTGTAGAGAAAAGATTGGACAGGGTAGGGCGTGCTGCTAAGACTGGTGATAAGGAAGCTCAGAAAGAAGTGGTGGTGCTGAACAAATTAAAGTCAGGATTGGAAGCGGGAATTTCGGTAAGAGCTATCGATCTTTCCAACGATGAAAGAAAGGAACATGTTAACCATCTTCAGCTGATCACCGACAAACCGGTAATGTATGTATGTAATGT
Organism: Flavobacterium sp.; assembly: GCA_024644805.1. Lineage (GTDB taxonomy): Bacteria > Bacteroidota > Bacteroidia > Flavobacteriales > Flavobacteriaceae > Marifrigoribacter. The sequence continues at coordinate 21,104 of JAHEHC010000025.1, forward strand.
TGATGAGGCATCAGCTGTGACCGGTAACGAATATGTGGAGCAGGTAAAAAAGGCGGTGGCACATGAGAATGCTGAGGTTATATTTTTAGCGGTGGCCACTGAGGCTGATATCAATGAGTTGGAAGATTATGAGGAGCGTCAGCTGTTCCTCGATGATCTGGGCTTGGATGAGCCCGGTTCTTCAAAACTGATCCGTGGCGCCTACCGCCTGTTGGATCTTCAGACCTATTTCACTGCAGGGAAAAAAGAGGTCAGAGCCTGGACCATTCCAGTAGGATCAACAGCTCCTCAGGCAGCAGGAGTGATCCATACCGATTTCGAAAAAGGGTTCATTCGGGCCGAGGTGATCAAATACGATGATTATGTTTCCTATGGAAGTGAGGCCAAAGTAAAGGAGGCTGGTAAGATGGGAATTGAAGGAAAGGATTATATAGTACAGGATGGAGATGTGATGCATTTCAGATTCAATGTGTAAATAAACACCTACATTTTTTTCAACAATTACCCCTTTTTTATTGTTAATTACTTTCCAATTAATTGGTTCTTAATGTTCCTCTGAAGTCCTATATTAGCGGGGTTACATGAAAAATTTGCATGGCTAAAGAAGCACAATATACCGAAGAGAATATCCGCTCTCTCGATTGGAAGGAGCATATCCGTATGCGTCCCGGAATGTATATTGGAAAATTGGGTGATGGATCGTCTCCCGATGATGGTATCTACATTCTTCTTAAAGAGGTGATTGACAATTCAATCGATGAGTTTGTCATGGGATCCGGTAAGACCATTGAGATTCGGATCAAGGACCGGGAGGTCCATGTTAGGGATTACGGTAGAGGCATACCCCTTGGAAAAGTAGTGGATGTGGTCTCCAAGATGAACACCGGCGGGAAATACGATTCTCGGGCCTTTAAAAAAGCTGTTGGTCTCAATGGTGTGGGAACCAAAGCAGTAAATGCATTGTCGAGTTATTTCAAGGTAGAATCGGTTCGGGACAAACAGATCAAATATGCTGAGTTTCAGCTGGGAGAACTGACCAACGATCCCGATATCGAAGAATCCGGAAGACGAAAAGGGACCAAGGTAAGCTTCATACCCGATGAGACCATTTTCAAGAAATTCAAATATCGGAGTGAATATGTGGTGAGGATGATCAAGAACTATGTCTATCTGAATCCGGGGCTGACCATCGATTTCAACGGAGAACGCTATCATTCAGATAACGGTTTAAAGGATCTGCTTGAAGAATATCAGTCTGAAGAGGACATGCTATACCCGGTAATCCATCTGAAAGGGGAGGATATTGAAGTGGCCTTGACCCACAGCAAGACCCAATATAGTGAGGAATACCATTCATTTGTCAATGGCCAGAACACCACTCAGGGAGGAACCCATCAGGCTGCATTCAGAGAAAGTCTTGTAAAGACCATACGAGAGTTCTACGGAAAGAACTATGAAGCCAGCGATATTCGTAAGTCGATCGTTTCGGCAATAAGCATCAAGGTGATGGAACCGGTTTTTGAGAGTCAGACCAAGACCAAATTGGGTTCTGCCGATATGGGCGGAGGTTTACCAACGGTGCGGGTTTATATAAATGACTTTGTTAAGACCCAACTCGACAATTATTTACATAAGAATCCCAATACTGCAGAAAAACTTCAACGAAAGATCATGCAGGCCGAGAAAGAGCGTAAAGACTTAAAAGGGATCAGGAAGTTGGCCAGAGAACGTGCAAAGAAAGCAAGTTTGCACAATAAAAAGTTACGGGATTGCAGGATCCATTTAGGGGATATGAAGAAGGAACGTAGATTGGAGTCCACCTTATTCATCACCGAGGGAGATTCGGCCAGCGGCAGTATTACCAAAAGTCGCGATGTGAACACCCAGGCAGTTTTCTCATTGCGTGGTAAGCCGTTGAATTGCTACGGAACCAGTAAGAAGATCGTATACGAAAATGAAGAGTTCAATCTGTTGCAGGCTGCGTTGAATATAGAAGAAAGTCTAGAGGACCTTCGTTATAACAATATCGTGATCGCCACCGATGCCGATGTGGATGGGATGCATATCAGATTATTACTACTCACCTTTTTCTTACAGTTCTTCCCGGAACTGATCAAGGAAGGTCATTTATACATACTGGATACCCCCTTATTCAGGGTGAGAAATAAGAAAGAGACCATATACTGCTACACCGAAGAAGAACGAGTGGCAGCCATTGAAAAATTAAAGCCTAAACCGGAGATCACGCGATTCAAAGGATTGGGAGAAATTTCACCGGATGAGTTCAAGCATTTCATTGGGAACGATATTCGACTGGACCCGGTCATGCTGGACAAGTCGATGAGTATAGAAGAGCTGTTGTCCTTCTATATGGGCAAGAACACCCCAAACCGACAAGAATTCATCATTAAAAACCTAAAGGTGGAGTTGGATAAGGTGGAAGCAGAATGATGATGGATCCTTAAGTTCGTTCGGGAGCCATATTAACTGAAAATTTGAAACGAAAGAGATAATTAAGATACTGTTCTTAAATGAGTGAAGATATAGATAGAAATGAGGAAGAATTGAATTCTTTGGAAGAGGAACATTCCGGTGAAACCATCACTAAGGTCACCGGGATGTACAAGGAGTGGTTTCTGGATTATGCCTCCTACGTGATCCTTGAGCGTGCTGTACCAGCCATAGAGGATGGATTCAAGCCGGTTCAGAGAAGGATCATGCAATCGATGAAGGATCTGGATGATGGTCGGTATAACAAAGTGGCGAATATCGTTGGTCATACCATGCAATACCACCCTCATGGTGATGCCAGTATAGCTGACGCCATGGTCCAGATTGGACAAAAGGATCTGTTGATCGATACCCAGGGGAACTGGGGAAATGTACTTACCGGCGATAGGGCAGCAGCAGCCCGTTATATCGAAGCCCGATTGTCGAAATTTGCTCTGGATGTTGTCTTTAATCCAAAGATCACCGAATGGCAGGCCTCCTATGATGGAAGAAGGAAAGAGCCAATCAATCTGCCGGTCATGTTCCCCTTATTGCTTGCTCAGGGAGCTGAAGGGA
>JAHEHC010000026.1 GCA_024644805.1 Flavobacterium sp.
GCTGTCAGAAGAGGAACAATTTGAGAAAGTAAAGCTATCTGCCTGGCAGAGCATCAAGAAGTTCCTTCTGGAATTGGTAGACATTCAGTCCAATACCGATAGGGATTCTACTATAGAAGCGGTAAAAAAGGACATTTCGTTCAAAGGACACAATTCCTGGATTTTAATATTTTCAATATTTGTGGCCTCTATAGGCCTAAATGTAAGTAGTACGGCAGTGGTGATCGGTGCCATGTTAATATCGCCTTTGATGGGGCCGATCGTTGGATTGGGTCTGTCTGTTGCGATCAATGATGTGGAGACCTTAAGAAGATCGATCACAAACCTTTTGGTGATGGTCGGTCTAAGTGTTTTTACGGCCTATATTTATTTTCAACTTTCACCACTTACCAAGGAAACCCCCGAACTGCTGGCCAGGACCTATCCAACGATATTGGATGTGCTCATAGCCATTTCTGGTGGTTTGGCTTTAATTGTGGCTAAGACTAAAAAGGGAACCATTGCCAGTGTGATATTCGGGGTGGCGATTGCAACGGCTTTGATGCCTCCATTGTGTACTGTTGGGTATGGTTTGGCAGTTGGTAATCTCAGTTATGCAGGGGGAGCTTTATATTTGTTTTCCATCAATGCGGTATTCATAGCATTAACAACTTATATTACTGCTAAGATCCTTCGATTTCCTTTGGTGAGATATGCCAATTCAAAAAAAAGAAGAAGAATCGCCCAATTGGCTACACTTATTGCTATTCTGGTGATGATCCCGAGTGTTATTCTGTTTTTAAATCTACTGGATCAGCAGCTCTTTGACAATCGGACCACGACCTTTGTCGAGAATACCATTAATTACGATGGTGCTGAAGTGGTCAAGTTTACCAAGGATTTTGAAAAAAATGAAATTGAAGTCTATATGATCGGTCAGCTGGTGCCACAGAACCAGATCATTAATTGGCAGGAAGAGTTAAATCAGAGTGAGAAGTTGAAGGATGTCAGTTTAAAAGTCTACCAGGGATCAGACCAAAGTGTTGTAATGGCAGAAAAACTGACCAATGAAGTTAAGTCGGGTATTCTGGAAGATCTTTATGTGAAAAGCGAAAAGTTGATCAGCGATAAGAATGAAAGGATCGAATTTCTGGAGAATGAGATTGCTAAGTTAAAGGTAAAAGAAGTTCAATTCGAAATCCTAAGTGAAGAAGCAAAGATCATCTATAAGAATTTGAATTCCTTTAGTTTTTCAAACAGGATAACAACCAACTTCGACAGAACCGACACCTTATCTGTATTCTATGTTACCTGGTCGGAAGAAACAAAACGAAAACAAAAGGAAGAAGATATGGCCAATATTGCTGAATGGTTGAAATTTCAGCTGAAGCTTGACACCCTGCGAGTCATTGAATCCAAATAAAAAAAGACGCCCCCCGAAACTTCGGGGGGCGTCTTTTTTTATGTAGTTATTCAAGAATTATCTCTTCACGAACTTATAGCTTAAAAACTGCCCTTCAACCTCTAAATTTACAAAGTAGACTCCACTCTGAAGCGAAGAAACATTGATATTATCATTTGAGGAAATGCTTGTTTGAAGAACAATTCTACCGTTCACATCAACAACATTAACAGGAGTATCATTCAATCCTCTAAATGAGAAATTGATGAAATCCGATGTTGGGTTTGGATAAAGAACGATGCTTTTCTTACTGAAGTTGTCTGTTCCCAATATTGAAGATCCTTCCACATAAATATGGGTATCATTGATATCCGGATCGATGAATTCATCAACGATTCCAGAGGGCCATTCTACAACGATCTTATCTATTTCAGTATAAGTTCCAATTCCGAAATGAACCAATAGAGAATTGGTATGACTAAACCCTTCACCCGATCTGGACTCTCTGATTTGAATTCCCCAATCTCCATGAATGATCACACGGGCTCCAACACCACTTGAGTTGGATTCAACACCTTCAAGAGCTACTTTAACCCAGTTGTTGGCATTTCCATCATTCAGATATAAATGACCGTCATTGACCACATCAAGGAATCCATCATTGTTGAAGTCGCCAATTGCACCTTCATCAAATGGAAGATCCATTCCGGTAAATGTCATATCCCCATTATTGATGTATAATTCGTCAGACAATTCAGAAAATATATCTACATCTCCATCATTGTCAAAATCGGCAGCTTGATTCTCCCATGCACCAAGATCGTTTGGATCGATTCCAGTGGTTCCGATGATATCGGTATAAACACCTGTACCATCATTTTCATAGAATCTATTTTGTTCATCGTGATTCACACAGAATGCATCGAAGTCACCATCGTTGTCAAAATCCTCAAAAACTGTAGACCAAGACTGGGCATTGTCTGCCATATTAATGTCGGCTGCCATTTCAGTATATGAGCCATCACCATTATTTCGATACATGGCATTGGTTCTTTCAGGGTCTCCAGGCGTTGATCCTTGTCTGCATTTAGTTAGATACATATCGGTGTCACCATCGTTGTCGAAATCTACCCAAAGAGAGGCATAATTACCGGCAAGGTCCAATGTTTCGATCAAAGATTGATCGAAAACCATATTCTGGTTTCCATCATTTCTGTACGGATGACTTTCATCCACATCATGGCAAACGAAGGCATCAAGATCGCCATCGTTGTCAATATCGACAATATTGGATCGTTGTGAGAAGATGTATTCAGGGAACGTCATCTCTGTATAATCATCACCGGTTGCATTTGCAAAAAGGAATGATACTCTGGAACCATTTCCAAGAACGAGGTCGTTGAATCCATTCCCGTCTATATCGGCAGCAGCAACACTCCAGTTTGGAGGGTTCTGAATGCTCATATTGATAAAAATTGAATTGAATGTTCCATTGGGTTGTTGATAGTCAATACCAATTCCTCCTCCGGAAACACGAACATAGTCGTCGAGATAATCTCCATTCATATCAACAGCGACCTCAGAGTTGTCGTTATAGTTTCCAATAAGGTCACTTCTATCGGTGAAGGATACCTGGGCAAGCATAGTAGCACTAGTGAAAATAGCAATGCAAAAAAGTAATAGGTTTTTCATATCTAAATTTTTTAAGACCCCTAAAATAACTTAAAATATATTAATAATGCAATTTAATTTAGCACCCACTATCCCTTGAGTTGGATGTCACGGATTTTTTTGAACAGATCGGAAGAATATACGAAATTGGTTACATCCTTATTGTCGGTTTGAAAAATGATGTGTTTACTCCCTTCCCATACTAGTTTACCGTCTTTGAGGAAGACGATCTTTTCACCTATTTCCATTACGGAATTCATATCGTGGGTTACGACAATGGTCGTGATATTGTTTTCCTTGGTGATTTCCAGGATCATGTTATCTATCAGGGAAGCGGTCTTGGGGTCCAATCCGGAGTTGGGTTCGTCACAAAAGAGGTATTTTGGTTTATTCACGATGGCTCGAGCAATGGAGACCCGTTTTTTCATTCCACCTGAGATCTCGGAGGGGTATTTTTTGTTTACATTCTCAAGATCTACTCGTTTTAAAACTTCGTTCACACGGGCTAATTTTTCAGGTCTGCTCTTCTTTGTGAACATTCTTAAAGGGAACATCACGTTTTCCTCAATGTTCATCGAGTCGAATAAAGCCCCTCCCTGGAAAAGCATCCCGGTATCCTCTCTGAGTTTTCTTTTCTCATCATCAGACATATCATGGATCTCCCGGTCTTCAAAATAGATGTTGCCTGAATCTGGAGTATGAAGTCCTACCAGGCATTTAAGCATCACGGTCTTACCACTACCGGATCTTCCAATTACCAGATTGGTCTTTCCGCGTTCGAACGTGGTGGAAATACCTTTTAGAATGATATCATCTCCAAATTTCTTTACTATGTTCTCTGCTCTGATCATCAGCTAAGGAGTAATTGGGTTATGATATAATTGGTTAAAATAATCAGTACACTGGTCCAAACAAATGAGTTGGTACTGGCCTTTCCGACCTCCAATGCACCACCTTTCATATAGTAGCCCTGCCATGAGGGAACAGTAGCCAGAATAAATGCAAAGACGAATGTTTTGATAAAGGCATAGGTCAGATGAAATGGTGTGAACGTATCCTGTAGTCCGATAATAAAATCGGTTGCCGTGGTAAAACCACCATATACACCTGCGATCAATCCCCCAATGATGCCCAGAAACATGGCTATGGCGATCAAAAAAGGATAGAACATTAAGGCAATAATCTTGGGGAATACCAAATAGTTCAAAGAATTGATACCCATCACCTCCAATGCATCAATCTGTTCGGTCACGCGCATCGAACCGATACTGGATGTGATAAAGGAGCCCACTTTACCTGCCATGATGATCGATATGAATGTGGGCGCAAACTCTAGTACGATGGATTGCCGTGTTGCAAATCCGATCAATGATTTTGGGATCAGGGGATTGTCGACATTCAAAGCGGTTTGTATAGCGATAACACCACCAACAAAGAATGAAATGAAAGAGACAATTCCGAGAGAATTGATGATCAGATCATCGATCTCCTTAAAGATGAGCTCACGCAATATCTTCCCTCTAGTAGGACTGCTGAATACGAGTTTGATCATCAGGAAATAGGAACCGATATCTCTTAAATACTTCATTGGAATAGAATGCTCTCGCTAAAGTAAGAAAATTGAAAGGGAATACTAAAAAAATAAGTTATTCAATGATCAATGATCTCATCTTATGGAATATTTCAGTATTCTCATAGACCCCTCCAAATAATTCAGCACCTAGGCCATAAGCAAAAACTGGAACCATTGTTGCAGAATGATCATCTGAATATAAGATAGGCTTAATTTTATTATAATCATTATTATCCATTGCAAGTGCAAATCCCCCGGTTTCATGATCTGCTGTCACAATGACTAAGGTTTCACCATATTTCTCAGCGTAATCAATTGCAACACCTATTGTTCTATCAAAATCCAATTGTTCATCTATTAGGTAATCTACATCCATATCATGACATCCCCAGTCTATTTGAGATCCTTCGACCATTAAAAAGAATCCTTCTTTATTTGCTGAAAGTTTTTCAATTGCTAATGTGGTTGCATCAGATAAAAAATTACCACGACCTTCACTCATTTTAGGCATACCATCTTTTCCTAAAATGATCGCATGTTTTTTTTCTGAAACCTCTACAGGAAGTTTCATTGTGTCAACTTGAAATCCAGACATTTCTAACTCTATCAAAAGGTTTTTTTTGTCTTTTCTGTCATTGAAAAATTGCAATCCACCACCGGCGAAAAAATCAATATCTGATTGTGGTAGTAAAGTAGCAACTTCTTCATAGTCGTATCTGCTTTTCATATGGGCATAAAAACTTGCTGGTGTTGCCCCTACTATAGACGATGTCACAACTAATCCTGTTGACAATCCCATCTTTGAGACATATTCTACGATCGTTTCAACAGGATAAAAATTCTCATCAATTCCCATGGTTTTATTAGCCGCTTTAATTCCACACGATATTGCAGTTGCTCCTGCTGCTGATTCGGTAATAACATGAGTAGCAGAAGAAGTTTTGCTAAGCCCTATTACTGGAAAACGATCAAAGTTGGATGGGGTATCCTGATAATATTGTGCTATGGAAACTTGGCTAAGTCCCATACCATCACCAATTAATAATATGATGTTCTTTGGGGTGCTTTCTTTTATTGTTGTTTCTGAAATTGAATTATCGGAAACTTTAACAGACACACATGAGTTTATAATAAAAATAAAAAATAATAAGAGAATTCTTTTCATGACAATTTTGGTAAGATATAGGATATACAAATTTACGTTTTTTAGTCATATATAATTAGAGAATGGAAGGGTGATATTAATTTTAGAATAATTTCTTTCTAATATTCTTCCAACGATATTTTCTAATGAAAGATCCTTCTTCATCTGAAACAAGGAACCTGATGCGATTCTTTTTTGCTGAAAAGTACCCCTTCAAGGTTTGAACCAGAAAAGACAAACTTCTTTTTTTAAAACTCAGCTTTAATGTTGCGACCAAGGTGAGAATGAATCCATAACGCATCTTATAAAAGGCCTCACCTTGTTTAAGCCTCGCCTCTTTGGTATAAGCTTTTCCGGTTGGCTTCAAGTGCTTCACCCTAAGATCGGGGTCGGTCTGTATATTCCAACCGTGATATCGTGCCAGGAGTTCATCTATGGTATCCCATCCCATGCTGCTTTTAAGACCTCCAATTTCATCAAAACAGCTTTTTCTGTAAGCCTTCAATGCACCTCTCACATGATCTTCATTGGTGAGATCTTCCAGGATCCATTGTCCCTTATTTTGGATATAACAAAACCCGCCAACGATTCCATTTTTATCATTGGATTCGAATAAGTCTTTCAATGATTCTAAATAGGAGTTCGGAAATATAAGATCAGCATCAAATTTACAGATCACATCATAATCACGATCCAGCTGACTTAAACCATGATTAAAGGCATCAATGACCTTACTTCCTGGGCTGTGTTTTGTATCGGAACTGTTGAAAACGTTTCTAATAAAAGCATATTTATTTGAGAATTCAGTTATGATCTCCTGAGTTCGATCGGTTGAATTATCATTGACAACCACGATTTGTTCTGGCAAATAGGTCTGTGAAACCAATGATTGAAGTGTTTCAGCTATATGTGCTTCTTCATTATAAGCTGGTATGATGATGTAAAATCTCATAGATTTCGTTCAGCATATACCAGATAATATCGCGGTGTGAATTTTCTCAGTAATGGACGAACTCCGATTTTATTCGCCGGATTGGTAAATTGTTCACTTCTTTTGATCTCCCATCCTGCTTTTTCCAATAACCAGTCGAATTGCCAGTCCTCAAATTCATGGAAGTGACGATCCCACGTATCGGAATTGTTTCTGTATGCTTTTGCAAACCAAAGCTTCAAGGGGACAGAAGCTATCAATTTATTGGATTTGATATCCCTCAACACATTGAAGGGGGCCACCATATGCTCAAAGATCTGAAATGCGGTAACAACATCATATGCTGTAGTTCTAACTGCTGAGGTATCTATATCAAGGTCTTCACCCTGGGTATTGGTGACCTGATAACCGTTCTTTCTTAACAGTTCGGAAAAAGGGTTTTCAATACCTAGATCAAGTATTCTTTCATCGGGACCTATGGTGCTTTTGATAAAAGCAAGCGTACGTTGGTATCTTCTTGATGGAAAATGATCTTCGTACATAGGATATTGTTAGACTCTATAGATGATGGCATTTATATTCATTCCTGCACCTACACTGGCCAGGATCACGATATCACCGGTCTGTATCCTGTGATTGTCCATTTTTTCCTTTAAGACCAGATCATATAAAGTTGGAACAGTTGCAACGCTTGAATTCCCCAGTTTATCAATGGACATGGGCATGATGTCCTTGGGAGGAGTTTGATCGTATAACTTATAGAATCGTTGAATTATGGCCTCATCCATTTTTTCATTGGCCTGATGTATAAAGACCTTCTTGACCTCGTTGATGTCTATACCACTGTTATCCAAACAGGTTTTCATGGCTGAAGGAACATTGCGTATTGCAAACTCATAGACTTTTCTTCCGTACATTTTAATATACCGGTGACGATCGACCTGTTCTTGATTGTAAGATTCACCAAAATAAATGAAATTCGCTTCGTCCAGTGTAAATGTCAAGGATTCATGGTGTAATATTCCAGAATCACTTTCGCAATGTTCAACGATAGTAGCTCCGGCTCCGTCGCTATAGATCATCGAGTCCCGATCGTGTTGGTCAATTACTCTGGATAATGTTTCTGTGCCGATGACCAGGCATTTTTTTGCCATACCGGCTTTAATGTACGTATTTGCCTGTATCATTCCTTCGATCCAGCCTGGACAACCAAACAGTATGTCATAAGCTACACAACGAGGGTTTTGTATCCTTAATTTGTGTTTGATTCGGGATGCGATACTGGGAACAGCATCGGTTTGAACCGTTCCATGTTTTATATCACCATAGTTATGAGCCACTATGATATAGTCGATCTCCTCCTTATCGATGTTGGCATCTTTTATCGCTTCTTGTGCAGCGAAGCATCCTATATCTGAATTGTCATAACGATCATCTGCATATCTTCTTTCAGAGATACCGGTAATGGATTGGAACTTTTCAATGATCACGGTATTTTCATGTCCGATCTGTGATCCATCCTGATTTAGGAATTCATTGTTCTCAAACTCTTCGTTACGGGTGACACCTTTGGGGATATAACTTCCGACCCCAATTATTTTTACAGCCATAAGTGATTCATTTTCTTATGTTTTGGTAAATTTAAAAAAGACTTTTCTAAGCAGCGGTCTTTTTCTGCTATTTTTCAGTCATGGTTCTTTACATATAAGCTTCAATTGGCTCACAGGTACAGATCAAGTTCCGATCTCCGTAGGCGTCATCCACTCTGCGTACCGATGGCCAGAATTTATTCTCTGCTACGTAGGGCAGCGGGAATGCGGCCTGCTGACGCGTATAAGGATGATCCCATTCGTCGCTGGTAACCATGGCCTGAGTATGGGGTGCATTCTTCAATGGATTGTTTGGATCGCTCGGATCGATATGATCGATCTCTTTCTTAATGGAGATCATAGCATCACAGAATCGATCCAGTTCTTCCAAGCTTTCACTTTCGGTGGGTTCGATCATAAGCGTTCCGGCAACCGGGAATGATACCGTTGGTGCGTGGAAACCATAATCCATCAATCGTTTTGCAATGTCCACCACTTCAATCCCTTTTTCTTTATAAGGCCTGCAATCGACGATCATCTCGTGAGCTGCACGACCATTCTCTCCTGCATACAATACCTCAAACGAACCATGAAGGCGTTCTTTGATATAGTTGGCATTGAGGATAGCATATTTAGTAGCATCTTTTAGTCCATCCAAGCCCAACATACGGATGTAGGCATAGGAGATCAAACAAACCAAGGCACTTCCCCAGGGTGCAGCGGAAATGGCAGTTATACCTTTTTCACCACCTGTCTTTATCACCGGATTGGTGGGTAAGAAAGGGACTAATTGCTCGGCAACACATATTGGTCCAACTCCGGGACCACCTCCTCCATGTGGTATGGCAAAGGTCTTATGAAGATTCAAATGGCAAACATCGGCGCCAATGGCTCCCGGATTGGTAAGTCCAACCTGAGCATTCATATTGGCCCCATCCATATAAACTTGTCCTCCAAACTCATGGATAATATCTGTGATCTCTATGATTGCCGATTCGTAAACACCGTGAGTCGATGGATAGGTGACCATCAATGCAGCCAGCTGGTCTTTATGCAATAATGCATTTTCTCTAAGATCATCCACATCTATATTTCCTTCTTCGGTCGATTTGGTAACGACCACTTTCATACCAGCCATCACGGCACTGGCCGGATTGGTGCCATGTGCAGAGGAAGGTATCAGACAGATATTCCTTTGATGATCACCTCTTGATTCATGATAGGCCTTGATCACCATCAGACCTGCGAATTCTCCCTGAGCACCCGAATTGGGTTGAAGAGAGGTCGCTGCAAAACCGGTAATCTCGGTCAATTGATCCTCTAATTTAGAGATCACTTGTTGGTATCCACCCGCCTGTTCAACCGGAACAAAGGGATGCAAGTTACCCCATTGTGGATCACTTAGCGGAAGCATTTCAGCAGCAGCATTCAATTTCATGGTACAAGAACCCAATGAGATCATCGAATGGTTCAATGAAAGGTCCTTTCGTTCCAATTTCTTGATATACCGCATCAATTCTGTTTCAGAATGATAGGAATTGAATACCTCATGGGTCATAAATTCGGAAGTTCTTTTAAGATCATCAGAGATCGAACTCGATTCAGACAAGGAACTCACTTGAGTGGTATCTTGGTTGATGGCTTCAGAAAAAATGGCCACTATGGCGTTGATATCCTTTAATGTTGTGGTCTCATTGATGGAAATTTGCACAGTATGCTCATCCGGATAATAAAAATTGATATGATGCTTTTCTGCGATCGGTAGAATATCGACCTTATCAGCTTTTACCGATAGGGTATCGAAGAAAGAGCTGTTTGTTTGGTGATATCCTTTTTGTTCCAAGGCCGATGCAAGAGTTGCTGCAAGAGCATTCACTTTTTCAGCAATGTATCTCAATCCACTGGGACCGTGATACACTCCATACATTCCTGCCATAACAGCTAAAAGAACCTGGGCCGTACAAATATTGGATGTTGCTCTATCCCTTTTTATGTGTTGTTCCCGAGTTTGTAAAGCCATTCTTAATGCCTGTTGGTCATTGGCATCTTTTGTGACTCCAATGATCCGTCCAGGGATATGTCTTTTATATTCCTCTTTAGTTGCGAAATATCCTGCATGAGGGCCACCATAACCCAAAGGAATTCCAAATCGTTGTGTTGTGCCTACGACAACATCCACTCCAAAATTTCCGGGAGCTTCAAGAAGGACCAAACTTAGAATATCGGCAGCAATTACAGTTTTGATCTGGGATTCTTTAGCTTTCTGAACGAATGATCTACAATCGTAGATGATTCCAGATCTGCCTGGATATTGCAAAATGGCACCAAAATAGTCTGATGAAAAATCAAAGGTGGCATGATCACCGATAACCAGTTCTATCCCCAAAGGAATTGATCGAGTCTTCAGTAGGGAAATAGTTTGTGGCAAAACTTCATCAGACACAAAGAATTTGACCACATTGTTCTTTTTCTGATCTCGTTCCCGAACTGCAAATAACAAGGCCATAGCCTCAGCAGCTGAGGTTGCCTCATCCAATAGAGAAGCATTTGCTAATTCCATACCGGTAAGATCGGTTACCATGGTTTGGAAATTTAGTAGCGCCTCAAGTCTTCCTTGGGCGATCTCAGCCTGATAGGGGGTATACGCTGTATACCAACCAGGGTTTTCCAAAATATTCCGTTGAATGACCGGAGGTGTTATCGATTGATGGTAGCCCAACCCAATATAGGTCTTGTAAAGTATATTGGAAGAAGCCAGTTCATTGATGTGTTCAAGGTACTCTTGTTCAGACATGGCCTCATCCAACTGAAGCTCTTCAGAAAGAAGGATATCGTCTGGAATGGTTTGCGCTATTAGTTGTTCCATAGAATCCACACCTATGGTTTTAAACATTTTTGGCAGGTCACTTTTTCTTGGACCGAGATGTCTGATTGCAAATGAATCTGTATTCATAGTTTGATATAATATTTTATTCTACAATAGATAGAAAACCGCCGCGAAATTACGATATTATAGCGTATTATTATAACATTTGGAATGAAACAGAATGATTTTATTGAACAATGAATTTTTATAGTACTTTCTCTATTTTTACCTTATGATCCTCCTAACACGCATCTTGGATTTTTACATCAACAGCAGCATACATGTTTCTGTTGCTGTATGTGCTCTACTGGCTATTACCTTTATGGAATTCGACCTACTCAATTCACCGATGCTTATGGCCCTGATCTTTTTTGGAAGCATCACCGGATATAATTTTGTTAAATACGCTACAGTTGCAAAATTTAACCATAGAAGTTTATCACCAAAACTGAAACAGATCCAGCTATTCTCTATTCTCTGTTTTGTGGTCATGTTTGGTTTATTCATGTATCAGACTGTTGAGGTATTACTATTATTAGGACTTCTGGCATTGATCACCTTTTTCTATACCATTCCTTTAATGAATAATAAGAATCTTCGCGCTCTACAGAGTATTAAGATATTTTTGGTTGCCATAGTATGGGCAGGAGTTACCGTACTGGTCCCGCTAGTTGATCTATATCCTGCGATTGAATTCGATCATTGGATCAGTTTCATTCAGCGATTTTTATTGGTCATCGTGCTGACCATACCATTTGAGATCAGGGATTTGTCCTATGATTCCAAGGGGTTGAGGACATTCCCACAGATAATGGGAATTAAAAGAACTAAGGCTCTTGGAATACTTTTTTTGCTGGTCATTGTGATCATTGAATTCCTTAAGGATACGATCTCAAATTCGCATCTGTCAAGTCTTTTGGTAATCACTCTGGTGGCCGGAATATTCTTGCTACTAACCAAAGAACGTCAGTCGAGATACTATGCTTCATTTTGGGTGGAGAGTATTCCTATGATGTGGTTGTTGATAATGTGTCTATTGAATTAATTATTCAACTCACTTTTTAGAACTTCTTTTATTTCTTTCTTAATCTTATGATCCATGGTCTTCAGGTCTGATCGTTCTATGGCCTTGCTCAATTTATTGTTCCTTGAGGAGTATTTTCTACAGGCCCTGCAGTATATCAGATGGATGGTCAGCCTTATCTTTTCAAGAAATCCGGCTTCTTTGTACTGATTCTTATCACAAACGTGATTTGCTTCTTCGCATTTCATAATACCATGAATTATAACCAACTATTTTCAAGACATTCTGCCATTGCTTTACGAGCCCTATGGATTATAACCCATAGGTTAGACGGAGTGATGTCGAATTCTTTACATATGGCCTCTGTATCAAATCCATCAATGGTCTTCATCTTAAAAATGGTCGCTTGTTTTTCATTTAATGTTTCCAGACAATTAAAGATCGCCACGCCCAATTCTTTGTTTTCAATTGAATCTTCTGTATTCTTTTCGTAAGGGTCACTGACCTGTTCTTCCAGCCAATCTCCTTCAGATTCTTCAGAACTGTAAGACATCCTGACCTCGGCCTTGCCTTTATTCGAATTCATCTTTCGATAATGATCGATGATCTTTCGTTTCAAAATGGATACCAGCCAGGTTCGTTCACTCGCCAGACCTTTAAAATTATCTTTGGATTTCAGACCGGCTAAAAAAGTCTCAGATATCAGATCCTTGACCATTTCAGGATCGTTGATCCGCGTAATGGTATAATTGTAAAGGTAATCTGAATATCGGTCGACCCAATGTTCAGGATTTAAAATGTTTTTTGACATAGCGATTTAGCCGATGATAGATTCAAAAATAGGAAAGATTTTTTCAACAGGATACCAGAACGAATAATTAACTCAATTTTAATTGATAATTGAATTTTCTGTTCGAAAAATCAATGTTCTTTTATTCCGTAAAATAGACCGAAAATAGGTCGAAAATCCTTAAATTTAGGGTAAATAAAATACTATGAAAAATTTTCTATTACATCTGTTTTTTCTGTTGATCATTCTTACGCCAACACAAGCACAGGAAAGATCTTCATTTTACGCTACAATGGACTCCAATGATGCTGAAAAGCTCAAGATGGAACTTCCACAAGAAATTGAAATAATTACCACTTACAAAGGTCAATCTGCTGTTCTACTTACAGAATATGCAGCAAACGAACTACAAGAGAACTTGATATTGCATGGTCCGGGATATGTTTTTAAGGGTTCAAAAGAACAAGCGGTCAAATCGTTGGAAAATGATTTTCTTTCTCAGACCAGGGAGATAACCAATTTTACTATCACTGAAGATGTGATGGTGAATGCCGCATTGGATTTGGTTCAGGAGATCAATATCGAAAATGAGATCCTTGAACTTGAAGGATATGGGACACGCTATCACACCAAAACTTCGGCAAGTCAAGCTGTTATGGATCTAAAGGATCAATGGGAAGCCATGGCATTGGCTTCAGGGCGTTCCGATATCAGTGTTAGATTGTATTATCATACCAATACGAATATGCCTTCTGTGATCCTGACCATTGAAGGAGCAGAAAGTCCAGACGATTTTATCATTGTAGGAGGGCATATGGATTCATCGAATTATTCAAATCAAAACGATGCTCCCGGAGCCGATGATAACGGATCGGGTGTTGCATCTGTTATAGAGATGTCAAGAGTTATTATCGATATGAATTTCATTCCACAAAAAACTATCGAATTCATGGCATATGCAGCTGAAGAGATCGGACTAGTGGGCTCAGATGAGATCGCAGCGGAGTATAAGAACAATAACATCAATGTGGAGGCTTATGTTAATTTTGATATGACCAATTATAAGGGATCTACAGAAGATGTCTATATTAACACTGATTATTATATCAGTACGACATTAAATAATTTCCTATTTGATCTGATGGATCATTATAATAGTTCAGGAGCACACCAATTCACCTATGGAACATCAATATGTAACTATGGTTGTTCCGACCACTATAGCTGGGCACAACAAGGATATGATGCTGCATTTCCTTTCGAGGCAGCATTTGGAGAGCATAACCCTTATATACATTCATCACAAGACACATATAGTATAACCGGCAATTCCGAACATGCTGCTAAGTTTGTAAAATTGGGACTTGAGTTCATAATAGAAGCTGCGAAGAGTCAAACCCTTTCCACTAATGATATTATTGGGAACAATTTCAAAATGCTCATTAAGGATAGGAAGTTGATCTATCAATTGAATAATTTGAATGATTCCATTAATCAGTTTGAACTATTTGATATTACCGGAAAAAGGATATTAGTTGTTGATGATCTTCAGCGTTCCGGTGAAATATCTCTTGGAAATCTTGCAAATGGATTCTATGTTGCGGTGTTTGATTTTGATGAAAATGGGACTTTGGCTAAAAAATTCATTTTAAACTAATACCATTTCATTCTTTAACAAGACCCGCTCGTTTCAATAATGCTTCCGGATTTGGCTTTGCGCCTCTGAATCTGATATAGAGTTCCATAGGATCTTCGGTTCCTCCACGACTCAAAATAGTGTCTTTGAACGATCGAGCTGTCTCTTGGTTGAAGACTCCTTTTTCCTTGAACAGGGTGAAAGCATCGGCGTCCAGCACCTCAGCCCATTTATAGCTATAATATCCTGCGGAATAGCCTCCCTGGAATATATGGGAGAAGGAGGTGCTCATGCAATTGGATGCTACATCCGGATACAATCGGGTTTCATCAAAGATCTGTTTTTCGAAATCCT
This sequence comes from Flavobacterium sp., assembly GCA_024644805.1. Taxonomy (GTDB): domain Bacteria; phylum Bacteroidota; class Bacteroidia; order Flavobacteriales; family Flavobacteriaceae; genus Marifrigoribacter. Next base: position 14,960 of record JAHEHC010000026.1, read on the forward strand.
TTATTTCAGTTACTGATGATGGATCATTGCTGTGCCAGGCCATATCCAACATGCCAAAGCTCAACTGTCGCAGGGTCTTCATCCCTTCCTGAAATGTGGCGGACTCTTTGATCTTTTGGACCAATTCCATGGGGATCACTTCACCACTCTCGAAATGTTTGGCAAATAACTCCAGAGCTTCCTTTTCATAACACCAATTCTCAAAGATCTGACTGGGAAGTTCAACAAAATCCCAAAAAACATTGGTTCCGGAAAGACCCTTGTAGGTCGTATTGGCCATCATTCCGTGAAGAGCATGTCCGAATTCATGAAATAAGGTTGTGACTTCATTGAAGGTCAGTAATGCAGGTTTGGTTTTGGTCGGTTTCGTGAAATTACAAACAATAGAGATGTGTGGGCGCTCATTTTTTCCAGCTATTTGGTATTGTGGTTTAAAGGAGGTCATCCAGGCGCCGCCTCTTTTCCCGGGACGGGGATGAAAATCGGCATAAAGAATGGCTTCATGTTCGCCTCTATCATTTGAAACTGCATAGGTCTTTACATCGGGATGATACACATCGATATCCTTCATTTCGCTGAAATGGAGACCATAGAGTTTTTTTGAAATCTTAAAAACCCCATCGATCACTTGATCCAAGTTAAAATAGGGTTTAAGGATTTCATCATCCAATTGAAATCGTTCTTGTTTTAATTTCTCTGAATAATAGGCTCCATCCCAATTTTGAAGCAGATCGATACCATCTGATACTATTGCAAAGGATGAAAGTTCATTGAACTCGCGCCGAGCAGCAGATCTTGTTTTTTCAAGTAGGTCATTTAAAAAACGTTGAACTTGATCGGGCGATTTGGCCATGCGCTCTTCCAAAATAAAATGAGCATGTGATGGGTAACCCAAGAGAAGTGCCCGTTCATGACGTAATTTTACGATCTCAAATACAATCGATCTATTATCATGCTCATTGGCATGAAAACCTCTTGATCCGAAGGCCAAGGCCATCTTCTTTCTTAATTCCCGATTATCGGCATAGGTCATAAAAGGAACATAGCTCGGATAATCCAACGTGAAGATCCAACCAGATCTTTTCTTTTCTTTGGCTGTTTGTAAGGCCATCTCAACAATTCCCTCCGGCAAGCCTGAAAGATCTTCTTTCTTGGAGATGTGAAGTTCAAAAGCGTTGGTCTCTGCCAATACATTTTCACCAAAGCTCAGCTTTAATTTTGCCAGTTCTTTGTCAATGGCACGTAAGGATTCTTTATCCTTTATTGAAAGCAAGGCCCCATTCCTGAAAAACCCTTTGTATTGTCTGTCCAAAAGTGTTTTCTGTTCTACTGTAAGATCAAGTTGGTTTATTTCCAGAAAGACAGTCTTCACTCGTTTAAATAGCGGTTCATTGAGCAAAAGGTCATTCTTGAATTCTGTGAGTAAAGGAGATATTTCCTGAGCAATTTTCTGGATCTCATCATTGGTTTCAGCACTATTTAAATTATAGAATATACTGCTAACCCGATCCAGTTGCATACCAGTATAATCCAAGGCTTCTACGGTGTTCTTAAAAGTAGGATGGTCGTTTTGTAGTACGATGACATTGATCTCTTCTCTTGCTTTTTCGATCAATTCCTTGAATGCCGGAAGGAAATGTTCATTCTTGATTTTAGAGAATGGTGCTGTATCGAACGATTCTAATAAGGGGTTCTTCATTAATGTTAGATTCTGCTATTATTTGGGTACAATCATTTATTGGGAGATGTCAAGATCCTTTTTTGATGTTCTTTGCACCCTCTTCAACTTTAAATTTCAGGCCTTCCTTAAACGTTACGACCTTATCAAGCACACATTGATCGTGAGATCCGATGATCTGAGCCGCCAATATTCCTGCATTCTTTGCTCCATCAAGTGCCACTGTAGCAACCGGAACACCACCGGGCATTTGTAAGATCGATAGAACCGAATCCCAGCCATCTATAGAATTTCTTGACTTTACAGGTACACCAATCACGGGTAGCGGAGACAGAGAAGCGATCATCCCAGGTAAGTGTGCTGCTCCACCGGCCCCGGCAATGATCACAGAGAATCCTCTCTTGTGAGCATTTTTACCATAATCGAACAGTTTATCCGGGGTTCTGTGTGCTGATACTATATCAACCTCAAATTCGATGTCGAAGCCTTTTAGGACCTCGATGGCTTCCTGCATGACTATCATATCGCTGGTGCTTCCCATTATTATACCTACTTTACTCATGATGATTTATTTACTTATTACTTGAATCGTTTCTTTCACTTTTTCGGCTATCCTATGTGCCACCTGAATATCGTCATTTATGATCGTGACATGCCCCATTTTCCTAAAAGGACGGGTTTCTTTTTTCCCATAGATATGAGGCGTGACACCATCCATGGCCATGATCTGTTCTATGTTCTTATAGATCACATCCCCGGTATGTCCTTCAGATCCTACCAGATTAACCATGATCCCATTCAATTTACTCTCGGTTCTGCCCAAAGGGAGATTGAGAATGGCTCTCAGATGTTGATCGAATTGGTTGGTATAGCTGGCCTCAATACTGAAATGCCCACTATTGTGTGGTCTTGGCGCCACTTCGTTCACGATTATATCATCGTCTTTGGTCTGGAACATCTCAACTGCAAGAAGACCAACATGTCCGAATGCAGCCGATACTTTTTTTGCAACATCTCTGGCCTTATCAGCGACCGAATTATCGATACGGGCAGGACAGATCACAAATTCAACCTGATTGGCCTCTGGATGGAATTCCATTTCTACGACCGGATAGGTAATTATTTGGCCGTCTGAATTTCTTGCCACAATAACAGCCAATTCATTCTTAAATGGAACAAATTCTTCCAGGATACAAGGTACATCAGGAAGATCCTTCAATTGATCAAATGCTCTGATCACTTGTACGCCCATGCCATCATATCCACCTGCACATTGTTTCCAAACCATAGGAAAGCTTGAATTTTCATTATTCAAATGGGTCATCAAAGACGCTTTATTATCAAAAATTTGAAATGGGGAGGTAGGAATTCCGTTATCGCTATAGAATCTTTTTTGTATCCCTTTGTTCTGGATCTTCCTAAGTGTATTTGGAGCGGGATAGACTTTGACGCCTTCTGATTCCAAGCGCTCTAATGCTTCAACATTAACATGCTCGATCTCGATCGTAAGTACATCTGCTTTTTTGCCAAATTGATAGACTGTATCAAAATCGGTTAAACTGCCTTGATGGAATTCGTTACAAGAAATATGACATGGAGCTTCAGCACTGGGATCCAGGACGATCGTTCTGATATCGTATTTTCTGGTCTCATACAAGAGCATCTTTCCTAATTGTCCACCACCTAAGATGCCAAGAGTAAAATCTGATGAAAAATAACGATCCATAGTTGATCAGATAAAGAGCAAAAATAATTTTTTAAAACCTAAAAGACGAAGAATCTATATATTATTCGTGTTTTAAAAATAATCTAATATCTAATAAGTATCTTTGCACCTTAATTGAAATGGTTCCAAAATGATTCAATTACATGACCTTTATTTTGAAAAATTCATCCCGAGATCTGAAATAAATCTCGCAATAAACGGGGTGGCTTTAGAGATCAACGATGATTTTAAGGATAAGAATCCGGTCTTTTTGATCGTACTGAATGGAGCTTTCTTTTTCGCTGCCGATATCATCAAGAAATTTGAAGGAAATTGTGAGATGAGCTTCATTAAAGTTGCTTCCTATGATGGGACCCAATCCAGTGGCGAGATATCTACTGTAATGGGAGCCGAACCCTATCTGAAGGGAAGGTCGGTCATTGTGATAGAAGATATTGTAGATTCGGGGAATACCATAATAGCCATCAAAAAGATATTGGAAGAGGAACAGGTCAAAGAATTTAAGATCGCAACCTTATTCTATAAACCAGAGGCCTACAACAAAAACGTGCCAATAGATTATATTGGTCTTGAAGTGGACAACGATTTCATAGTTGGCTATGGACTGGACTATAACGGATTGGGAAGAAACTTAAACGACATTTATAAAGTAAAAAAACAAATGATGAAGAATATCGTATTATTTGGACCTCCGGGAGCTGGTAAGGGTACTCAAGCTGAAGTTTTAAAAGAAAAATACAACTTGATACACATTTCTACCGGGGATGTGTTCCGATATAATATAAAAAATGAGACCGATCTTGGAAATTTAGCTAAATTCTATATGGACAAAGGCGATCTGGTTCCTGATGAGGTAACCATTGATATGTTGAAGGCCGAGGTCAATAAGAATCTTAAAGCCAATGGATTCATCTTCGATGGGTTTCCGAGAACGGAATCACAAGCACAGGCATTGGATGATTTCTTAGCTGAAAAAGGAGAGGGGATCAATGCTATGGTCGCACTTGAGGTGCCTGAGGATATATTGGTAAAAAGACTGTTGAAAAGAGGGGAAACCAGCGGAAGACCAGACGATCAGGATGAGAGTAAGATCAGGAATCGGTTCAATGAATATGAGACCAAGACCGCTGTATTGAAGAATTATTATTCCGATCAAAACAAATATTATGGTGTGGATGGTGTTGGTAACATCGAAGAGATCACATTGAGAGTGTGTGATATTATAGAGAAGATCTGAGAGGAAAACATCGAAACTTCTCCAATCTGAGAATTAAAAAGCGAATAACGGATCAATGACTGAAGGTAATTTTGTTGACTATGTAAAACTGCATCTCACTTCCGGAAAAGGAGGAAAGGGGAGTGCTCATTTACGTCGTGAAAAATACATACCTAAAGGGGGTCCTGACGGAGGTGATGGAGGCCGTGGAGGGCATATCATCCTAAAAGGAAATAAGAACCTGTGGACCTTATATCACCTAAAATTCAAAAGGCATTTCAAGGCCGGTCATGGAGGTGCTGGAGGTAAGCAAACCAGCACAGGAGCCAATGGTACTGATGTCTATATTGAGGTTCCTCTTGGAACGGTTGTCAAAGATTCCAACAATGGAGAACAAATTGCCGAGATTACAGAAGAAGGTCAGGAATTGATCATCGCCAAAGGCGGAAAAGGAGGTCTTGGAAATAGTCATTTTAAAAGTGCAACCCGACAAACTCCCCGTTATGCTCAACCGGGCCTTGAAGGTGAGGAGGTTAATATAACCCTCGAACTTAAGATACTGGCCGATGTTGGTCTTGTTGGGTTTCCAAATGCTGGTAAATCAACCTTGCTATCGGTTTTGACTGCTGCCAAACCCAAAATCGCCGATTATGAGTTTACGACCTTAAAGCCCAATCTTGGAATCGTAAAGTATAGGGATTATCAAACATTTGTAATGGCCGATATTCCTGGAATTATTGAAGGAGCAGCCGAAGGAAAAGGATTGGGGCATTATTTTTTAAGGCATATCGAACGTAATTCCACCTTGCTATTCCTAATTCCTGCAGATGCAGACGATATTAAAAAACAATACGAGATCTTATTGGATGAGTTAAGGAGGTACAATCCCGAATTGTTGGATAAACAACGACTGATCGCAATCTCAAAATGTGATATGCTTGATGATGAGTTAAAGTCAGAACTTATAACAGAATTGAATAAGGATCTAAAAGAGATCCCATACCTATTAATATCCTCCGTTGCACAGCAGGGATTGATCGATCTAAAGGATCGATTATGGACCTTGCTCAATCCTTAATTATCTCTTTTTTCATTTATAAACCGGAGTAAATTATTATCGGGAGATACGTATTTGCTATTTCATGTAAAATTTATTTATGTATATTTATGATTACTAAGTGATTAAAACCAAATGCTATGAATAAGTTTACTCTTTCCTTATTACTATTACTGGGCTTTATTTTTGGATATGGACAATGCCCAGTTATTGATATTGAACTAAGTTCTCAGGCACAGATTGATGATTTTGCATTGAACTATCCAAATTGTTACGAGCCAACATATGAGATTCGTATCAATGGTAGTCTGAGTTCTATAACCAACTTGAACGGATTGTATCCACTTACTGACGCCCATAGTTTATTTATATTTAGTACTCAGATCAGTAATTTAAACGGACTTCATAACCTGGAGAATGCCGATCATATAGCACTTTGGGGAAATGGGAGTCTAACAGATCTTAGCGGCCTTTCTTCTCTACAATCGATAGGAAGTATAGAACTATTTATTAATGGTTCCATTACTACTTTGAGTGGAATGGATAACATTCAAAGCATAGACAATTTGAACTTATTTGCCAATGCAAGTCTTAACGATATTAGCGATTTAAGTTTTATTGAATCATTGAATTCCCTTACTATAGGGAATAATGATCTAACTTCATTAAGCGGATTGGAAAACTTAACAACTATAAGTGGTGATTTTGTCGTTACCGACGAACAAATTTCCAATTTGAATGAACTGAACAATTTACAATTTATTGGGGGAGAGTTATATCTTACCTATCTCAACGATCTTTACGACCTTACTGCCTTCAGAAATATTGATACCCTTGAGAGTCTTTATATTTTGGAATGTCCAAATCTATCGGATCTTACTGGCCTTGATAATATCCATACTATTGATAATAAATTCAGAATCGGCTTCAATTCAGGATTAACAACCTTGGCGGGAGTATATAATTTGAATTCCGTTGGGGATCTGGATATCTATGAGAATGAAAACTTGAATTCATTGAAAGGACTGGAGACTATTCGAGAGATCACCAATAGATTGTTCATCAATAATAATCCGGTCTTATTCTCAATTGAAGCGCTAAATGACGTATCACCGGATGAGATCGATGAGGTGGCAATTATTGTGAATAATACCCTGGCTGTATGCTCTAATGAGTTGATATGCACTATTATTGACGATCCTTCTGTCAGCAAGACATTCTCCAATAATGCTCCGGGTTGCAGCACAGAAAATGAAGTTCAAATAAGTTGTGACTCATCATGGGATGGTCTAGTGGAAATCGACCCCGTTGATCATATAGATCTATATCCTAACCCCGTATCGGATCTCCTTACAATATCGCTTTCTGAAAGTATATTGTTTAAGAAAGCGGGCATATATACCATCTCTAATGAACGAGTTTATGAGTCTTTTGAATCGACAATCGACTTTTCAAGGTTCCCAAAAGGAATCTATTTCATTGAAATTGAAACCAATAAAGGAAATGTGATCCAAAAAATTATAAAGGGCTGATTTAGGGATTCTGACATTCTTTTGTGTATTTTTAATGAAAAATATGCTATGAAATGCCTATCATTTATTCTTCTGACAATGATCCTGGTTTCCTGCGGTACGGCAGTTAATTATGATTATGAGAGATCAACCGATTTTTCAAGATACACCAGCTATAATTATTATGGCGATATTGAATCCGGTCTAAATCAATTGGATAACGATCGCATCAAAGGAGCCATTGACAGTTTATTTCAACAAAGAGGATTTATTAAAAGCAGTTCCCCCGATTTCCTCATCAATTTCTATGCTAGTGAGATGATCACCAGCTCAGGAAGCTCCATCGGTATTGGTGTTGGTGGTGGAGGCGGAAATGTAGGCGTTGGAGTAAGTGGAGGAATTCCTATAGGTGGAAACGCTATCCTTCAGAAAATGACGATAGATCTTGTTGATGCATCAGAGGACCAATTATTTTGGAAAGCTATTGTAGAAAGTAAGTATAGCGAAAATGCAACTCCAGAGCAGAGAACCGATCATTACAATAAATTGATGTTAAAAATATTTAAAAAATACCCTCCTATAGAATAACTTTTCATTATTTCGCAACAGAAAGAATGCACTTTTGCATACGACCTATTCTTAAATGAAAAGTTTAATACTATTATTATTGGTTCCTTTATTGTCCTTTGGTCAGTCTTTGATGTTGGAGGTAGATCATTTATTTCAAAACAAGGAATACTCAGAAGCCGAGGAGCTGATCACCCGGTATTTGGATAAGAATCCAAATGACCTGACTGCTATTGAGCTCTTAGGAGACTCCTATGGGTTTCAGAAGAAATGGGATGAGGCCATCGATGCCTATAAGATATTAGCTGAAAGAGACGATACCAATGCCAATAACCATTATAAATATGGAGGAGCATTGGGAATGAAAGCGCTGGAATCGAATAAACTTCAAGCTTTACTGCTTGTTGATGATATAAAAAGAGAATTCTTAAAAGCAGCCGAACTGGATCCAAAACATATTGAAACCAGGTGGGCCCTGGTTGAAATGTATATGCAATTGCCGGGGATCATTGGAGGAAGTAAAAAGAGATCTTTAAATTATGCCAATGAGCTTCAGGATCTATCACCGGTAGATGGATATTTGGCCAAGGGGTATATCTACGAATATGATAAGCAACTCGAAAAAGCAGAAAAGTACTATAAAATGGCCATAGAGACTGGAGGATCGATCACCTGCTATCAGAAACTATCTTCTTTTTACGAGAATAAGGATCAGCCTGATAAGGCCATCGAAACCATGGAAGAAGCGAGTGATCGACATCAACGTAATGCGTTGCATTATCAAATAGGTAAGGTTTGTGCAGAGTACAATGTTCAGCTTGATAAAGGGGAGAAATGCCTGAATAATTTCATTAAAAACCATTCCGTGAAAGACGGGATCCCTGTCGAATGGGCATACTATCGATTGGCTCAGATTTACAAACATAAAATGGATAAGTCACGAGCTCTGGAATACATCAACAGGTCATTGTACTACAATCCTGCATTCAAAGTAGCTGAAGCAGAAAGAGACCTGATCCTGAAAATGTAAATTATTTTTATCCTCTTTCAATACGTATCTTTACCAAGAAATTAATAGAATTTATGAGAGTTCATTTTATTGCTATTGGTGGTAGTGCAATGCATAATCTGGCTTTGGCATTGCATTTAAAAGGAGATCATGTTACAGGGAGTGACGATGAGATATTTGATCCATCTAAGAGCAGGTTAGCTGCCCATGGACTTTTGCCCGATTCCTATGGATGGTTCCCCGATAAGATCACTTCAGATCTTGATGCAGTTGTGTTGGGGATGCACGCAAAAGAAGACAACCCCGAACTTGAAAAAGCACAACAATTGGGATTGAAGATCTATTCCTATCCTGAATTCCTGTTTGAACAATCAAAAGAAAA
>JAHEHC010000097.1 GCA_024644805.1 Flavobacterium sp.
CCTGGTCCAGATAGCAGAAAAATCGAACTATATATCATCAAAGGAAGTTGAGCTACTAAAACGTTGGAGGGAAGATCCTGAAAAATGGGGAAATACAATAAAGGATAGTAAGAAGATAATGGATCTATAGTCCAAAAAAAATATTCAGTTAAAAAAACATGCTTTAACTATGGAATTGATCAGTAGAAAAGTGATCGTTCAAAAATCGGCCGAGGCCTTGTGTGATCATCTTAGCGATGTGAAGAACTTTGAACAATTGATGCCCGAGAGTATCAGCAAATTCGAACTTCTAAGTGAGCGTTCCTTTGCTTTTGCACTGAAAGGTATGCCAGAGATCTCCTTGGAAGTGAAAGAGGTGAATCCACCTCATAAGATCACATTGGGTGCCATTGAAGATAAGATCCCTTTCAACCTGATCGGTACCATTGAGACGATCGATGCAACTACATCCAATATCGAGCTTTTGTTCAAAGGTAATTTCAACCCCATGCTAACCATGATGATCAAAGGACCGATAAATTCCTTTCTGGAGACCCTTGTCGCCAATATGGAAACCTTGAAATAGTATTAGGGTAGATATTCTATTTCCTTCATTCTGAAGGATCGCACTTTCTCATCCTCGCATTCGATCAGTATCTCGCCGGATCCACTGACTCCCTGAATACACCCATTAAAAGGCTCGCCCTGAGGCTCTTTGAAGACCGAGACCACTCCTCTTTTGAACAGATGCTTTTCGAAATCCTTGTGAATGGCCTTCATACCCTGTTCAGCTAAACGATTGAACTCATTTCCGATAGCCTTAATCAGATTCTGAAGAACCACCTCTCTGGAGAATGGTTTTCCCGAACTGATGAGTAATGAAGTTGCCTGTGGTAGACCGTCAAAATGGTTCTCATTTACATTCATACCAATTCCGATCACCGAGGAAACGACCATCGACCCTTTGGACTGATTCTCGATCAGGATACCCGACAGTTTCCTGGAACGTGACATTATGTCGTTTGGCCATTTTATGGTCACATTCGGAATTCCATACCTGTCCAATGTCTTTTTTATCGCTATGGAAACAGCCATCGAGATAGAGAACTGATGCTTCATAGAAAGGCTTTCAAATCGCTTAAAGATACTGAAAGTAAGGCTTTTTTGAGCAGTAGACACCCAAGTATTCTCTCGCTGTCCCCTACCCATTTGCTGATCTTCAGCAACGACAACAGTAAAGTCCTCTAACGGTTCTTTGTGCAATAAGTCCAATAGGTAATTGTTGGTCGAATCAATGGCATTAAGTTTGATTATCTTCATGATATCAACAGATGTGTTAATCTTGCGTTACTATAATGTATCAAGAAACAAAAAAGTAATAACTTTGTGCAAATAAAAAATTTTAATGTCAAAAAAAGAAAAAGAAACAGATCTACTTATAACACAAATAATAAAAGGGATTGAAGATGTCAAGGGTAAGGAGATAGAGATCCTTGATCTGAGAAAAATAGAAAATACAGTATGTGATTACTTCATCATTTGCAACGGAACTTCAAATACACAGGTCAATGCGATTGTCAATTCCATTCAAAAAGGAGTCAGCAAATCAATTCAAGAAAAACCCTGGCATGTAGAAGGTTATAATAATGCAGAATGGGTCTTATTGGATTATGTTCACGTTGTGGTACATGTATTTCAAAAGCACATTCGCGAATTTTACGATATTGAAGGACTATGGGGTGACGCCATATCAGTTAAAGTAGAGACAACCATTTAAAAAACATAAAAGAAAGCCTTATGGCGAACGAAGATAAAAAACCTGAAATAAAGAAACCAAAATTCAATAGTTACTGGATCTATGCAGTAATTATCCTGGTTTTTCTTGGTATACAAATATTTGGAGGTGGCAGTTGGTCCCAACCCAACAAGACCACTCAAGCCGACTTTGAGCAATTCCTGAAAGATGGTGATGTCGATAAGATCGAGATCATCAATCGAAAGGTGGCCAAGGTCTACCTGACTCAAGAGGCCAGAACTAAGGAGGTTCATGCCCGTAAGAAAGGAGGCTCTATCCTCCCTCCAAGTCCTAATGATCCCAGCTATCAGTTTGAATTTGGAGACCTTCAGAACTTTGAGAACAGCTTTAACCGAATAATCGAAGATCAGGATCTCAACACCAAGATCGTTTGGGAGACCGAAAGCAATATGTGGGGTGAACTATTGCTCACCTTATTGCCCTTCATTGTGATTATTGGTATCTGGATCTTTATCATGCGTCGTATGTCATCCGGTGCAGGAGGAGGTGCCGGTGGACAAATATTCAACATCGGTAAATCCAAGGCCAAGCTCTTCGATCATAGTACCGATGTCAAAACCAGTTTCAAAGATGTTGCCGGACTGGAAGGTGCCAAGGAAGAGGTTCAGGAGATCGTCGATTTTCTAAAGAATCCAAGTAAATATACCGCCTTAGGGGGTAAGATCCCAAAAGGGGCTTTGCTTATAGGTATGCCGGGTACTGGTAAAACCTTATTGGCAAAAGCAGTAGCCGGTGAGGCTCATGTTCCCTTCTTCTCATTGTCGGGTTCCGATTTTGTTGAAATGTTCGTCGGAGTAGGTGCATCACGGGTACGTGACCTGTTCAAAACGGCCAAGGAAAAATCACCTTCGATCATTTTCATCGATGAGATCGATGCCATTGGACGTGCCAGAGGGAAAAACAACTTTTCCGGTTCCAACGATGAACGGGAGAACACCCTGAACCAATTACTTACCGAAATGGACGGTTTCGGAACCAATACCAATGTGATCGTTCTTGCAGCGACCAACCGTGCCGATGTGCTGGACAAGGCCCTGATGCGTGCCGGACGATTCGACCGACAGATCTATATCGACCTCCCGGATGTGCGGGAACGTAAAGAGATATTCGAGGTGCATCTTCGCCCCTTGAAGAAAGATAAGAACCTCGACACCGATTTCCTATCAAAGCAAACACCTGGATTCTCAGGTGCCGATATTGCCAATGTTTGTAATGAGGCTGCCCTGATCGCTGCACGAAAAGAACGAAAATCCGTGGGTAAACAGGATTTCCTTGATGCGGTGGACAGGATCGTTGGCGGACTGGAAAAGAAGAACAAGATCATTACTCCTGAAGAAAAGAAATCGGTGGCCTTCCACGAAGCGGGCCATGCTACCGTGAGCTGGATGCTGGAACACGCCGCACCATTGGTGAAGGTGACCATCGTTCCAAGGGGAAGATCCTTGGGTGCTGCCTGGTACCTTCCTGAAGAACGGATGCTGGTGAAGCCCAATCAGATGCTGGATGAGATGTGTGCTGCCCTGGGTGGACGAGCAGCTGAAAAAGTGATCTTCAACGAAATATCGACCGGGGCTTTGAATGATCTTGAAAAGATTACCAAGCAAGCACGAGCCATGGTCACGATTTATGGATTGAATGATGAGATTGGAAATCTGACCTATTACGATTCGTCCGGACAGAATGAATACGGTTTCACAAAGCCCTATAGTGAGAAAACTGCCGAGCTGATCGACGAGGAGATCTCCAAACTGATCGAGACCCAATATCAGAGAGCTATCGACCTTCTGGAAAAACACAAGGATAAACTTACTGTATTAGCGAATATGCTTCTGGAAAAAGAAGTGATCTTCAAAGAGGATCTACAGAAGATATTTGGTGACAGACCCTTCAAGAAGCATGTAATTGAGGAAACTAAAACAAACGAAGAAGAAGAATAGTTTATCATGACTTTCATTGAAAGATAGCGTTGTTTTGTTACCATTTGACGAAGAATTTCATATATTTGGATATAGAAGGACATTAATATCCTCATATACTGATTCATGAATTTGCTTAAAAAACTTTTTAACCCAAAAGGATTGTCAGAGATCAAGAATAAAAAATCTGACAAGAGCAAATATTTACCTGAAGACAAACTACCCATCGATGAGAAATTCACCTATAACTTCAAAAAGAATGGTGGAAAGTTCTTGTATTGCGAGAATATGGACGAGGTCATGGAAGCCTTCGATAATATCCTCTTAGAGAACGATTGGTACGAAAAGGATGTGATGTGCCTCATCCCACAATTGAAAGAACGATTCAAAGGATTCAACCTGAATTTCATCGACTCGGCAAAATCGACCTTCTTCCTTACCACCTGTGAATCACTGGTGGCCAATAACGGGGCCATCCTTTTATCCTCAAATCAGGTCAAAGAAAAGAAACTAAAAGAACTTCCCTTCAATTTCATCATTTTTTCCACCACCAGCAGATTGGTGGATACCATCAGCGAGGGGCTTCAGATCATCAAGAATCAAAGCAAGAAACACATCCCCAGCAATATCACGACCATTCAGGACTTTGAGACCGATAAGGAAAAGGACTTCATGAGTTATGGAAGTAGCACAAAAAACCTATATTTGTTACTTTTGGAAGACCTATAATATGAAGGAAATACTTTTGCGAGCGGTAACGGGATTGTTCTACATTTCGATCGTTATTCTCACCTTGTTCACATCGCATAAATGGCTCATCACCCTTTTTCTGATCTTAGGATTCATAACCCTCTATGAGTTCTTACGACTGGTAAAATTCAATTCCCTAGTGTTCTATTTATTGTTGGTGGTCCTGATCTATTTCTTCAGTTATCGCGAGATGGATCGTATATGGGTTTACTTATTTATCGCCTGTATAATGATCGTAAATCTGACCCTATTGATACGACTCTACGTCAGTAAGGTAAAACCTCATAGAAACCCCTTCATCAAATTCATCAATGTCGTTTTTTATATTATCGGAGGATTTGTTTGTCTGACTCTGATACCCGGACAAGGAGAATCCTTCGAGCCCAAGATCATCTTTGGAATATTTCTTTTGGTCTGGTCCAATGATACCTTCGCCTACCTCATAGGAAAAAGCATAGGGAAACGGAAATTGTTCAAAAGAGTATCACCCAATAAGACGATCGAAGGATTTTTAGGTGGACTTATAGGCTCCATTATCCTAAGTTTCATTATTTTTAAGTATACCTTAATATTCAATATTGGTATTTGGGTGGCATTGGCAATATTAGTTTCTGTATTTGGAACATTAGGCGATCTGATCCAGTCCAAATTCAAGCGGAATGCTGATGTGAAGGACAGTGGGGTCATGATGCCGGGACACGGCGGAATCTACGATCGATTGGACAGTATCCTGTTTGCCAGCCCTTTAATATTTATCTTTTTAGAAATTGTGAACTATGTTTCATAAAGAAGGTTATACCATAATACTCACTTCGTTGTTCATCGCAATAGCGCTTAGTGTATTGGCCTATTTTTTTATCGGAAATGAACTATTGGTACGAGGTATCAATGTGGTCATTCTCATCCTCTTGTTCCTGGTCCTGCAATTCTTCAGAAATCCAAAACGAAATTTCACCCTGAATGAAGACACCGTACTTTCACCCGTAGATGGTAAGGTTGTGGTCATCGAGGAAGTGTATGAAAAGGAATATTTCAAGGAAAAGCGTTTGCAGATCTCGGTATTCATGTCGCCCATAAACGTTCATGTGACCCGATATCCGGTGGGTGGTGATATCGTTTACAGCAAATACCATCCGGGGAAGTACCTGGTGGCCTGGCATCCCAAATCGTCTGAGGAGAATGAACGATCGACCGTTGTGGTGAGATCGTCACAATTCGGAGATGTATTACACCGACAGATTGCCGGAGCCATGGCCCGACGTATCGTGAACTATTCTGAAGAGGGAACTACGGTAGCACAGGCTTCCGACAGCGGATTTATAAAATTCGGATCCCGAGTGGATGTGTTCCTGCCCCTGGATGCAAAGGTTAATGTAGCACTAAACCAAAAAGTTAAAGGGGGATTGACCATCCTGGCATCGAAATGACCTCTGAAGAATTAAATATCGCCTTTGAAAAAGCCGTGAATAGCATCAACGAGCACACCGAACCGTTTCCTGCCGATTTCCTGTTGCGCCTGTATTCCTATTATAAGGTGGCCACCAACAATAAAGAACAACCCAGCAGTCGAAGCCCCCTGATCAATGCCTTTAAGACCAATGCCATATTCCAGACCCGGGGTATGGACAGCGATGAGGCCAAGCAATTGTATGTGGATGCGGTGAAGCATTATTTCCTGTACCGAAAATAGATCCTGATTTTTTCATATCTTTAGTAGTCGCATGCGTTTTAAACTTCCCTTAAACTAGAGCGTTATGAAAAGATTATTACTACTTCTACTAATTTGTTTATTCAGTTTTAAAGGTATTGCCCAAGATTATACCCCCATGTTTGAAATTGGTAAGACTTGGAATATGTATCTTCATTTTGACTACCCAGATGGTATCTATTTTGATTTGACCGTTACAGAAACTGTTGAAATAGATGGATTAACCTATTATCATATAGAGGCATCTCATCATAATTGTGATAGTTTTTTACGTGAAGATATTGATGAAAAAAAGATCTATGGAATATGGGAAGGGGAAGAATACTTACATTATGATTTTAGTTTGGGTATTGGAGATTATATGTGGGTTTTAGGTAATTTACTATTAATTACTGATATAGGATCTGGTGATTTCTTTGGAATGGAAAACTTAAGGTATTTAGTATTAGAAAATCAATATAAATTAATTGAAGGGATTGGTTTTGAATCATTTGGAATAGCTGATTCTTTTGAATATGGTTGTTTAAACAATCCATTATTTGAGTGGGTTGAATTGATTAACATGAATCAACCTTTAGGTATTCATGATATAATGTTGGAGAAAATTACCTTTTACCCCAATCCGGCCCAAGACCTCCTTACAATTGAAAATAAAAGTAATATAGAAATAACCTCTATAAAACTTTATGATGTCTTGGGAAGACTTGCTTTGGAAGAAAAAGGAAATGTGAAGCAAATTGATATATCACACTTAAATTCTGGGGTATTGTTTGTGGAGATCGAGACGGAGCACGGAGTGGTGACCAAAAAAGTGATCAAGAAATAATTCCTTTGTCATTCCAAACTCGATTTGGAATCCTCTATTCTTTGATGAGATGCTGAATCGAGTTCAGCATGACAATTATTTCAAACTCTCCAATCGCTTGCTGATCGTTTCGATCTTGGCCAAGGCATCGGCTTCCTTCTTCTTTTCGATGGCAACAACCTTTTCTGGTGCATTGGAAACAAAGCGTTCGTTGCTCAATTTACCCTGTATGCTCTTTAAAAATCCTTTTGTGTAGTTCAACTCCTCCTGCAGTTTGGCGATCTCCCCCTCGATATCGATGGCCTCAGATACCGGGATAAAATACTCGTTGGATTTCACCCTGAAGGTAATAGCCCCATCCACCTTTTCGGAACTGGCGGAAATGCTCGAAAGATTTCCCAATTTACTGATCACCGGATCGTAATCGTGAGACACCTTCTCGTTATTGATCATGATGAGATCGATGGTGTCCTTAAAGGAAATGTTCTTCTCCTTACGGATGTTCCGTATCCCGGAGATCACCTCAGCGGTAAAACTGAATTCGGAGATAAGTTGTTCGTCAAAATCTTTTTTGGTGGGCCATTCACTGATCACCAAGGCCTCCTCCCCGGAACGCTCGGTAATGTGTTGCCAGATCTCTTC
>JAHEHC010000098.1 GCA_024644805.1 Flavobacterium sp.
TTAAATGAGGGATCTCTCTTTTACAGGGTCCACACCAAGTAGCCCAAATATCGAGATAGACATATTTACCTTCAAATTCGTTCAAACTGGTAGTACCTCCCTTAAAATTTTCATATTCGAATTGTGGTGATTTTTTACCGGGAACGATCGTATTGAGTAAATTATAACGATCGGTGACATTTGCCAAATTATCAGCGTTGGTATTGGCTTCCTTGAAAATAGCAAATGCCTTCTCTAAATATGAATCGGCTTTTAAGTTGTATTTTAAGAAATCGAACATGATCTGATCTTTTGCATATCCGTTTGGCAGGTTGTCATTGACCAGCGACAGGAATCGTACAGTCTTATTATAACCCTCTTCATCAGAATTTTCATCAGCTAACCTTCCATAATGGGTGAGTAGCAAGCGTCTATATCCTGTTGAGTTTCTATATTCAGTGGTGTCGGTATAATTTATATCCTTTAATACATCATAGAAATTCTCTGATACATCAAAAGATTTTTCACTGGACAGATAGATATAATACGCCTTATAATTCTCATGGTTGGTTACTTTTTCATATTCCAATTCTTTTATTTCTTGAGCTTTGAACGTTTCGGATATATTCTCAGTATTATTCAATAAATTCAAATATTGTTCTTTGTTATTACTGATCTCATTTAGGAAATCTTCTTCTTTCATAGTATAGACCTCTGAAAATGATTTTTCCTGTTCCGATAAAAGATATTTAGCAGCCAAATAGTTATTTTCAGCTGATAAGTTTCCAGTATAAACGAGTGTTTCATCAAATTCCGGAATATTTACAGTAACTCCCAGATCTGAACCTTTTGTAAGATAGATTGATGTGCTTTCGCGACCGATCCTCAGGGTGTAATACCCATCCTGTTCAATATTCAGGGTATCTCTGAAAGTTGCATTTTCATCGATATCGATACTCACATCCAATTCATTTCCATAGACCCTGACGGTTTCAAAGCTATTATTGTCAATGGCTCCGTGAATAACAACATGGGATGGCCTATCTTCAGTACATGAAAGAAGAGTGACCACTACTAATAAACTGGTGAGATATTTAATCATTTTATGTATTTTTTTGCTAAAATAGAGTTTTATAATTGGTTATAGAATATTTCTAATAATCTTAACAAGAAATTGTATTTTTGCTAAGTGTTTTTCCCTTTATTATGTCTGATTTCCATCTTATAAGTTCGAAGCAAATCGATCTAAGTTCAATACATGATCTAGTCGAGTCACAGAAAAAGATCAAGCTGTCTGATGAGGCCATTACCAATATTACGAGATCCAGGGAATACCTGCTATCAAAACTAGAGGGAAATGAAACTCCAATTTACGGTATCAATACAGGATTTGGGTCTCTCTGTAATGTTAAGATATCTCCTGAGAATCTGGCTCAGTTGCAGGAAAACCTGATGTTATCTCATGCCTGTGGAACTGGAGATTTTGTTCCGAAGGAAATCATAAAATTGATGTTATTCCTCAAGATCCGATCTTTGAGCTATGGCTATAGTGGAGTTCAGTTGGAAACAGTTGAACGCCTGATCGAATTCTATAATCTGGATATTTTACCGGTGGTCTATGATCAAGGCAGTTTGGGTGCTTCTGGTGACCTTGCTCCCTTAGCCCACTTAGCGCTCCCATTGATAGGAAAAGGGGAGGTGTTTTTTAATGATGAGGTTGTTTCTTCTGAAAAGATTTTAAAAAAGTTTGACTGGAAACCGATCCAGATGAAAGCCAAAGAGGGTCTGGCATTATTGAATGGAACTCAATTCATGAGTGCCTATGGGATATATAGTTTGATCAAGAGTTTTAAATTATCTTATTTGGCCGATGTCATAGGTGCCTTATCGATAGATGCATTCGATTGCAATATGAGCCCGTTCGATCCCTTGGTGCATATGGTACGACCTCATAACGGTCAGGTGAAAACAGCTGAAAGAATCAATGAGATATTGGATGGGAGTGAGATCGGTCTATCTGAAAAATTCAATGTACAGGATCCTTATTCCTTCAGATGCATACCACAAGTTCACGGCGCGACCAAGGATACGATCTCCTTTGTGAGCAGAACATTGTTAACCGAAATGAATTCGGTGACCGATAATCCGAATATCTTTACAGAAGATGACAGGATCATTTCTGGTGGAAATTTTCATGGTCAGCCATTGGCGTTGGCTTTGGATTATCTTTCCATTGCCATGGCAGAATTGGGAAATATATCTGAAAGAAGGACTTATCAACTCGTATCTGGATTAAGGGATCTGCCCGATTTCCTGGTCAAGAACCCCGGTTTGAATAGTGGATTTATGATTCCGCAATATACCGCAGCGAGCATAGTAAGTCAGAATAAACAATTGGCTACACCAGCATCTGTAGATTCAATTGTCTCATCAAATGGACAGGAAGATCATGTGAGTATGGGGGCCAATGCGGCTACAAAATGCCTGCGAATTATCGATAATATTGAAACGGTTCTATCCATTGAATTGATGAATGCGTCACAAGCGATTGAATTCAGGCGGCCCCAAAGAACATCGCCCTTCCTTGAGATGTTATTGGAATCGTACAGATCGGTCGTTCCTTATGTTGAAAATGACCGACTGCTAGCCAACGATATCCACGCTTCGGTTTCCTTTTTGCAAAGCTTTTCGATCGATGGGGAACTGATGTTTAACTAATTAGGTGTTTTTTTTAGATCATCTCATTGATCCATTTCACGGCATCGTCAATTGTTTCAAAATGCCTTAAAGGCTTCTTAAGGAATTTTTTCTCCAGTTCAGCATTCATTTCATTGATCTTCTGTACTGAAACTATCGCAAATGCCTTGAGATTATTGATCTTTGAAGTTTCAAAATAGATACTGGGATCAACAGAATAAGAATTCTTTCTATGCGTAATATATCCAAAAGGCTTGTTGGGGTAATATTTATGAACGATATTCAACAGAACCTTGTTATGCTCCGGTTTTACAGTGATCCCCTCATCCATAACAGCGATCAAGTAGTTATCGTGTATAGTAACAGTACAAAAATCATAAGATAAAGAAGCGATCATTTTTAAAGTTAAAAAAGGACATTTAATTTACGAAAATTATGTGAATTAGGCAATTAATACGTGCATTTTACACAAGTGATCGCCTGAGGCATTAAGAGTATCCGTCCCATAGGAATCGGTTTATGGCAACGAACACATATTCCAAAATCAGGGTCTTCAATTTTACTGAATGCAACTTGGAGATTATTCAGTTTGATCTCTGCATTTTTTAAAGCCAGCTCATTGACCGATTTATTGTTGATGGCATCCATCCTCGAAACTCTTCCGATAGCATTCTCAGGAGCAATTGGTTTAGTGAGATCCCTATATTTTTCGATCAGTTTTGTGGTTGATTCGATCTCTTCTTGAATTCTATTTTTGATCTCTTTATTCACATTTTAAAATTAGAGAATGGAAATGTAATTCCATGAATTTGAAATACATCGTGTTTTCAGGAAATTCTGATAGGGAAAGAACAAAAATTTAGCGTGTTCTAATAAGGTTAAAAAACCTTAGGTTGTCTTCTGCTTTTTGATCTTAACTGTTAGTTCCTTGGTCTTTACATCAAGGTCCAATGTAATGCCATCTCCCTCCTTAAGCTTAGAATTGATTATCTCTTCAGCTAAAGTGTCTTCAACATATTTTTGAATGGCTCTTTTTAACGGGCGGGCACCATATTGCTTATCAAAACCTTTATCAGCAATGTAGTCCTTAGCTCTCTTGGTGAGGGTAAGTTTATAACCTAAGCCGTCAATTCTCTCAAATAATTTAGCCAATTCAATATCGATAATCTTATTGATATGTTCTTTTTCAAGGGCATTGAAAACCATCACATCATCAACACGATTCAAAAACTCTGGGGCAAAGGTCTTCTTCAAGGCATTCTCGATAACCCCTTTTGCATGTGATTCTGCCTGGCTTTCTTTGGCAGCTGTACCAAATCCAACTCCTTGGCCAAAGTCCTTAAGCTGTCTTGAGCCAATGTTTGAGGTCATAATAATTATGGTATTCCTAAAATCGATCTTACGCCCAAGACTATCGGTTAAATATCCATCGTCCAGTACCTGCAATAGCATATTGAACACATCCGGATGGGCTTTTTCGATTTCATCCAACAGAACTACAGCATAAGGCTTCCTTCTGATCCTTTCGGTAAGTTGCCCGCCTTCTTCATACCCAACATAGCCTGGAGGCGCCCCAACCAATCTGGAAATGGCAAACTTCTCCATATACTCGCTCATATCGATCCTGACCAACGCCTGATCCGAATCGAATAGCTCCTGGGCCAATACCTTGGCCAATTGTGTCTTACCAACACCAGTCTGTCCTAAGAAAATGAATGATCCAATGGGCTTGTTCGGATCCTTGAGTCCGGCACGATTCCTTTGAATGGCTTTGACCACTTTGGCAACTGCCTCATCCTGACCAATTACTTTTCCCTTGATACGATCGGGTAGTTTGGCCAGTTTAGTACTCTCGGTTTGGGCTATTCTGTTAACCGGAACACCGGTCATCATAGAAACCACCTCAGCAACATTTTCTTCAGTAACGGTCTCTCTATGAAGTTCTGACTCTTTTTCCCAGATCTCTTGTTCAACACTCAGTTCCTTTTCAAGATTCTTTTCATCATCTCTTAATTTTGCAGCCTCCTCATATTTTTGCTTTTTGACCACGGAATTCTTAAGATTTCTAACTTCTTCGAGTTTGGATTCAATATCCAATATCTTTTCTGGAACATTGATATTGGTAATGTGAACACGAGATCCAGCCTCGTCCATAGCATCAATGGCCTTGTCCGGTAAGAATCGCTCTGTCATATATCGGTTGGTAAGCTTAACACAGGCTTCCAAAGCATCATCGGTATAGGATACGTTATGATGTGACTCATATTTATCTTTTATATTTTGAAGTATTTCGATGGTCTCCTCAACCGATGTTGGTTCAACCAATATTTTCTGGAACCTTCTTTCCAGGGCACCGTCCTTTTCAATATGCTGACGATATTCATCAAGTGTAGTGGCGCCGATGCATTGTATTTCACCTCTTGCCAGAGCAGGTTTGAACATGTTGGAAGCATCTAAAGATCCTGTGGCTCCACCAGCACCAACAATGGTGTGGATCTCATCAATGAAAAGAATGATATCATCATTTTTCTCCAATTCATTCATGACAGCCTTCATTCGTTCTTCGAACTGACCTCGGTATTTGGTGCCGGCGACCAAACTCGCCAGATCCAATGTAACCACCCTTTTATCGTAAAGTATTCGAGAAACTTTTCTCTGAATGATACGTAGTGCAAGGCCTTCGGCAATAGCCGATTTACCTACACCGGGTTCACCGATCAATAAGGGGTTGTTCTTCTTACGCCGACTTAATATCTGAGACACTCTTTGTATTTCTGCTTCACGTCCAACTACGGGGTCCAATTTTCCCTCTTCAGCAAAAACAGTTAGATCCCTTCCAAAGTTATCCAGGACCGGTGTTTTGGATTTTTTATTTGATTTTGACGGATTTCCTGTAAAAAGATTTTCCTTATCACCTCCCTCTGAGGAAGTTCCTTCATCGCTTGGATAGGATTCTGAGGACGGACTATCTATATAGTCATCGTCATTTGAAATTAAGAGTTTGAACTGATCTTTGACTCCATCATAATCTACTTTCATTTTATTCAATAATTTGGTTGTTGGATCATTCTCATTTCGAAGGATACACAACAACAGGTGTGCGGTATTGATAGACGAGCTTTGAAATAGCTTGGCTTCAAGAAAAGTGGTCTTCAATGCCCTTTCTGCCTGACGGGTTAAATGAAGATTCTTCTTGTCGTTCTCTGAAGATTCAGTACTTGGATTTGCAGGACTTAAGATTTCGACCTTCCTGCGTAAATGGTTCAGATCGACATCCAATGCATTCAGTATGGAAACGGCTTTTCCATTTCCATCACGCAGCAACCCCAACATAAGGTGCTCGGTTCCAATGAAATCATGACCTAAACGCAATGCCTCTTCTTTACTGTACGCAATCACATCTTTTACTCTTGGTGAAAAATTGTCATCCATAATACATCTGCTCCTAAAAAAATCTAAAATAGTATAATTACTTGACTTAGGCAAAAACCTTGCCTTATTGATGTGATAGTAGTAAAAGGACAAAAAAACTTACTAAATTCAAAATATTTTTTCCTTTAGTTATCAACGATTTTACCTTCATTTTTTGTTAATAAATTAGTTAATTTTTGAAAGTAATAATCACACCAAAACTCACAATTAATGTATCTTGCTTTGTTAGAATAATAATGTAAAATTAAACAAAAATTTTATGACAGAAGGCGAAAAATTGATCCCTATAAATATTGAGGATGAGATGAAATCTGCTTACATTGACTATTCAATGTCGGTAATCGTATCACGTGCTCTACCGGATGTGAGAGATGGAATGAAACCGGTTCACAGGCGAGTATTGTTTGGTATGCATGAATTAGGTGTCAGAGCTACAGGTGCACATAAGAAATCAGCCAGGATCGTTGGAGAGGTTCTTGGTAAATATCACCCCCATGGAGATACATCGGTCTATGATGCGATGGTTAGGATGGCTCAGGAGTGGAGTTTGAGATATATGCTCATAGATGGTCAGGGAAATTTTGGTTCCATTGATGGTGACAGCCCTGCAGCTATGCGTTATACGGAGGCCAGAATGCAAAAGATATCGGAAGACATGCTGGCCGATATCGATAAGGAAACGGTCGATCACCAGCTCAATTTTGATGATACACTGCAAGAACCCACCGTTCTGCCAACCAGAGTGCCTGGATTATTGATCAATGGTGCTTCAGGTATTGCTGTGGGAATGGCCACCAATATGCCTCCACATAACCTGACTGAGGTGATCGATGGCACAATAGCTTATATCGAGAACAATGATATTGAGATAGACGAATTGATGAACTTCGTCAAAGCTCCTGATTTTCCAACCGGAGGTGTAATTTATGGTTATGAAGGGGTTAAAGATGCCTTTAAAGAGGGCAGGGGTCGTATTGTGATGCGCGGTAAAGCTATTATTGAAGAGGTTAATGGTAGAGAATGTATCATCGTGAGTGAGATACCCTATCAGGTGAATAAAGCCGATATGATCAAAAAGACAGCTGATCTGATCAATGATAAGAAAATCGATGGTATTTCAAATATTCGTGATGAATCCGATAGGAAGGGAATGCGAATTGTCTATATCCTGAAAAGAGATGCAATCCCAAATATTGTTCTCAACACGCTATTTAAATATACTGCCTTGCAGTCAAGCTTTAGTGTGAATAATATTTGTCTGGTGAATGGAAGGCCACGATTACTCAATCTGAAGGAATTGATCCATTATTTTGTTGAACATCGTCATGAGGTGGTTGTCAGAAGAACAGAATACCTCCTGAGAAAGGCTGAAGAAAGGGCTCATATTCTTGAAGGACTTATTATCGCTT
>JAHEHC010000099.1 GCA_024644805.1 Flavobacterium sp.
TGATAATAGCTTTTTAATTGAAGAGTTCCTCGCTTCAGAGATCGATAATGGTTTTATTAATTCCTCTCAATTCAGCAATGAAAAAAAAGGCATCAAGATTCATGTTCACTGTCATCAGAAATCATTGAGCAATCAAAAAGTGACCTTTGATATATTAAATCTTCCGGTAAATTATTCACCAACTATAATCAACTCGGGATGCTGTGGTATGGCGGGAAGCTTTGGATATGAAAAGGATCATTATGAAATAAGTATGAGAATAGGGGAATTGAAACTCTTTCCAGCAATACTAAAATGTGAGGAAACGACCCTTATAGCCGCAAATGGCATCAGTTGCAGACAACAAATAGCAGATGGTACCAAGAGAAATGCATTGCATCCTGTTTCTATCTTGAGAAAAGCGTTGCTATAATTTAATTTCCAATAAAGAATAGATCAATGGTCTGTGTTGTTGTACTGGATGCTTCTGTTGGAAAGGGTAGATCAATTCCGGTTCCACTTAGATCCTCCAACTCATATTGAGTCAAA
This sequence comes from Flavobacterium sp., assembly GCA_024644805.1. Classification (GTDB taxonomy): domain Bacteria; phylum Bacteroidota; class Bacteroidia; order Flavobacteriales; family Flavobacteriaceae; genus Marifrigoribacter. The sequence continues at coordinate 529 of JAHEHC010000099.1, forward strand.
GCCTCGGAGACTATCAGTCCGGTATTGGATGCAAAAAAGTTGTTAACGATCAAAACCTCCTGATTGGACAGGATGGGAACAGGCAGGATAACTCCTGGGAGGACTTCAATTTCGGCGGTGATCGCAAGGGTCACCACGATTCTGGATTTTAGTACATTATCAAACACACGCCCATTTACCGAATAGTTCTCCAAATGTTCTTTCTGCTCTGTTTTAACAGCGTATTCGATCACCAAAGGGATCTCGTTGATCAATTGCTCAATCGCTCCATTAAAAGAGCTTAGAACTGTATTAAACGGCAATTCAGTATCGAATAGCACCACATTATCCAGAGGAATCGAAATTTCAGGAAAGCCTTCCACAGGAGGGGTGCTTAATTCACCAAATAATAAGAATTCTGTCGAATTGGAACGGACTAGGTTTTGTGAAAGCAGGTTGGTCATGAATGCAGTTCCCGGTATCCTGGCATCGAGATTGGTGTACGTTGCACCATTCTGATTCTGAGTTCCATTGACATATAATGAATCGCTTGTACTTCCCTGATCGGAGATATTGGAATAGGTCCAATAGGAATTCGGATTCAAAGGAAAGTATAGAGAAGCTTGGATAGGAGGGTCATTGTGAGTTCCTTCATCATCACTGCTACAAGAAAAAGATACTATTGCTATGAATAAGCATAGTAGGTGGTTAACTTTTTTCATGATTTGATATTCAAAGCACTAATATAGAAAAATGAACGTAGAGTTGGGATTAAATATCTTGCAGATGAAATTAGTTTGTAACATTCAAATTTAACGGCTACATTTGTTGAAAACCGATATATGGCAGGTAATTCCTTCGGAAATCTTTTTAAGCTCACCAGCTTTGGTGAATCTCATGGTGAGGCAATTGGAGGCATCATAGATGGCTGTCCGGCAGGCTTGAAAATAGATCTTAACGCAATTGATCTGGAAATGCAACGGCGCAGGCCTGGTCAGTCTTCGATCACTACCAGCAGAAATGAACCAGATCAAGTACATTTCTTATCGGGTATCTATGAGGGTAAAACTCTGGGGACTCCTATTGGATTTATGATCAGGAATAAAGATCATAATCCGAAGGATTATTCAGAGATCGAAAGCTCATTCAGACCATCACATGCCGATTTCACCTATCATAAGAAATACGGTCATAGAGATCATAGAGGGGGTGGAAGAAGTTCAGCCAGAGAGACAGCATGCAGGGTTGTGGCAGGAGCTATTGCCAAACAATTATTGAAAAATATAACGATACAGGCTTTTGTGTCATCGGTAGGTGATGTGTTTATTGATAAACCTTATCAAGATTTGGATCTTAGCAGAACGGATGATTCAATCGTTCGATGTCCGGATAAAGCAACTTCTAAAAAAATGATCGAGCGTATCGAAAAATTAAAAGGCTTGGGCGATACAACAGGGGGAACGATAACCTGTGTGATCAAAAATACACCCATTGGATTGGGCGAACCTGTATTTGATAAAATGCATGCTCAATTGGGGAAAGCGATGTTGTCGATCAATGCGGTTAAAGGATTTGAATATGGTAGCGGATTCTGTGGTGCACAGATGAAAGGAAGCGAACACAACGACCAATTTCTGGAAGACGAAACAACAAGCACGAATCGTTCCGGAGGAATACAAGGAGGCATCAGTAACGGAATGGATATCTATTTTCGAGTGGCGTTCAAACCGGTAGCCACTTTGATGCAAACTCAGGAAACGATCGATCAAACCGGAAAAACAGTGAAGATCGAAGGAAAGGGTAGACATGATCCCTGTGTAGTGCCTCGTGCAGTCCCGATCGTAGAGGCTATGGCCGCTTTGGTATTGGCCGATTTTTACCTTTTAAACAACATTTCGACTATAAATTCATTGTAAAACCACATTATGAAAAAACTCGCACTGCACTGGAAAATACTAATTGGAATGGTCCTCGGACTGTTATTTGGTTTTGCAATGACCGGTATAAGTTGGGGGACAGAGTTTGTAGTTGACTGGATCCAACCTCTCGGAACCATATTTGTCAAATTACTGAAATTAATAGCCATTCCATTGATCTTAGCCTCGCTGATCAAAGGGATCTCTGACTTAAAAGATATATCAAAATTCAGGGATATCGGATTGAGAACTATAATGATCTATGTTGTAACTACAGTAATTGCGATAACAATAGGTCTTTTATTGGTGAATGCGATACAACCTGGAGATGGAGTCTCTGAGGAGACCATCACCAAGATCACCGAGACCTATGCCAATGACGGAGGGGTGCAATCCAAAATTGCTGAAGCAGGACGTCAGAAAGAAAGTGGTCCTCTGCAATTTTTAGAGGATATGGTTCCAGATAACGCATTTATGGCCCTATCCAACAACAAGTTAATGCTACAGGTTATTTTCTTTGCCATATTCATGGGTATTTCGATGCTTCTGATAGGCGAAAAGAGTGCCAAACCCTTGAAGAGATTCTTTGATTCACTCAATGAGGTCGTATTGAAAATGGTCGACCTGATCATGCTAACCGCACCAGTAGCTGTATTTGCTTTATTGGCCAGTGTGGTGGTATCATCAAGTGATCCCGATCTCTTATTAGCACTATTGAAATATGCCGGAGTCGTTGTATTGGGACTGTTATTGATGATCGTCTTTTATACCATTGTAGTATCTGTCTATACCAAAAAGAATCCATTTTGGTTCTTAAAAGAGATCAGTCCTGCACAGTTGCTGGCATTTTCAACCAGCTCCAGTGCTGCTACACTTCCGGTTACTATGGAAAGAGTGGAAGAGCACATTGGAGTTGATAAGGAAGTCTCCAGTTTTGTGCTTCCAGTTGGAGCCACCATAAACATGGATGGAACCAGTCTGTATCAGGGGGTGGCTGCTGTATTTATTTCACAGGCATTGGGATTTGACCTGACATTGGGAGCACAACTTACAATTGTACTAACCGCACTTTTAGCGTCTATAGGCTCTGCAGCTGTTCCAGGTGCTGGTATGGTCATGTTGGTCATCGTATTGGAATCCATCGGATTCCCTTCTGATAAATTAGCCATTGGCCTCGCATTGATCTTTGCTGTAGATCGTCCATTGGACATGTGCAGAACAGTGGTGAATGTCACTGGTGATGCAACTGTTTCCATGATCGTAGCGAAATCAGTAGGAAAATTAGGCAATCCCAAAGTAAAAGACTGGGACGAACATTACGAAGAAGTCAAATAATTATTTGATTCTTACTGTGCAATCTTTTTAATTTCAACCCGATGAGGATAAGGAATTTCAATTCCTGCAGCATCAAGTGCATTTTTAACAAGTTCTACCGTATTAAAATAGACTTCCCAATAATCATCAACCTTAACAGCTGGTCGAACGGCAAAATTAACCGAACTGTCAGCTAATTCACTAACAGCTACCAATGGAGCAGGATCTTTTAACACTTTTTCCTGTGACATCAAGACTTCCGTTAAAATCTCTTTTGTTTTCTTAATATCGGAATCATATGACACACCAAACGTAAGATGCACGGTTAAATATTCCTCTGCACTATAATTTGTGATGTTACCATTTGATAATATCCCATTGGGTATTATTACCAGTTTATTTTGGAGGGAGATTAATTTTGTAGTAAATATTTCAATTTTTTTCACCTTACCTTTTTCACCTTGTGCTTCTATAAGATCTCCTATTTTAAAAGGTTTGAAGATCATGATCAAAACACCCCCGGCAAAATTTGACAATGAACCCTGCAATGCCATTCCAACTGCCAGACCGGCAGCTGCCAGGATCGCTGCGAATGATGTGGTCTCGACACCTAGATTTCCGAGGATAAGAACAAATAGTAGAGCCTTTAAAGACCAATTGATCAGATTCTTGAGAAATATTTTCAAACTCTCTTCCATGCCTTTAGCTTCCATGGCTTTATGGGTTAGTCTGACAATTTTCCTTATTAGCCAGGACCCAACGATCCAAATAATTATCGCTCCAAGGACCTTTAAGCCATATTCGGTGCCCAGTTCAATTCCCTTATCAATCCATTTTTCGTAATCCATCGTATGATATTTTGTTAGAATTATTCTTCAAATTAATGAAACTTATAGGTCTTTAAAAACATTTCAACTATAAACTTTTCAACATTATATTCAATTAAAAATTAGTTTCAGTATATTTATTCCATCTCCGTAAATGGCTCCCCAATAAATTGTAATTAGATCATGTTTAAGCAACGAAATGCATTTTATTGCCTGCTATTTCTTCATGCCAATTTTTTTGGACAAGTAGGGATAAATACCACCAATCCCAGTTCAGCATCAGTTCTTGATGTATCAAGCTCCTCAGATAACATCAATTTTGGCGGGTTCCTACCTCCAAGGGTGAATTCAACTGCAGAACGCAATGCGATCAGCACATCACCTTCTGATATAGGATTACTGATCTTTGTAGAAAGCACAGGATGCTATCAGATCTGGAATGGGATCTATTGGGAAGACATCCATTGTGTGACTAATGCTGCACATGCCACCGATCTTTTCATCTCTGAATATATAGAAGGTTCTGGGTTTAACAAGATCATCGAAGTGGCTAATTTTACGGGTAGTTCGATCGATCTCAATGACTTCAAGATCTCGGTATATGTGAATGGAAGCATTTCATCATCACAGTCGTATACCTTTACACCGGGTACTATTTTAAGCAATGGCGAGGTCTATGTAATTGCCCATCCTGCTTCAAGCTATACCGGCACCATCGATGACACCTTTGGTTGGAGTTTTAATGGCAATGATGTGGTTGAATTGCAAACCACAACCAACATTTCAATCGATATAATTGGAACTATAGGCGATGCAACAGATTTTGCAAGGGACATCACTATGCGCAAGAAGAGTGGGGCAGGACCAAGTAATCTATATAATGCGACAGACTATGATCTGTTTCCAATAGATACATTTGCCGGACTAGGATCCCATTCGTATTAATAAGGGCTTTCAATTATTTAAAAAGGAAATGGTCTACAGGAATTTATCCTTCAATTCTTTCGTGGGGATCATGCAGTTATCCATTTTTCCATACCATTTGTATCTGTTCTTAGCTATATAATCATATACCCAGTTTCTTATAAAAGGTGGAATGATCATAAAAACGAACAGTAGGGGATAGACTCCTGAAAGATCTTTTGCAATTCTTAAAGCTGCAGAAGATTTGATATAGTGATTTTTTCCTTGAATTAAAATGATCGAATCGGTCTCCCTGGGGTCGATCTCATATTTTTGAACCAGTTCATTTCCCGTATCACTCTGCAACGCAGCGAATTTGAACTTGTTCTTACTATCATGGCGAATGACGAAATTCACACTGCTATTGCATAAATTGCAAACTCCATCAAATAATATGATATGATACATTTTATCGTTATTCATTGATTCTTCTACACTTTTTCTAATTCCTTTATGTCAATATTGGTCGTAAAAGTGCCATAATTTACAATAGCTTTCTTTTTTTCTATTTGATCTATCGTGCCAACAGCTATGCCATCCAGCATCCTCACCCGATCACCAACCTTTAAGATTGCTTTTGGTTTAGGAGGAGGTAACTTCTTTGCTATTTCTTTTTCCTTTTTTTTACGCTTGCGAATCACTTCCACCTTTTTTTCAACTTCCTTAATGACCCTCTGTTTTTTAATGGCCTCTTTCTTTTTTTCAACCACTGTGAGGTTCTTTCTTTTACTGTTCTCAACCATGACCATCTTAAAGACTTCATCGATCAATGCCTTCTTCCTTTTATTCATTGCATATCTTTCGGCAAGCATATCGATCTTTTTACCCAGACTGATAAATCGTTGATTGGAATCATAGAGCTCCTGGTAACTTTCCAGCTTCTCTTGAATACGATCGTTGGTCTCTTCCAATTGTTTGCTTTCCAATCTGGCCTTCTCCTCAGTATTCTTTAATGCTTCGGATGTTTTTCTAAGCTGAAAGCGTTCTTTTTGTAGGTTTGCGATACTTCTATCGAAACGGACCTTGCCTCGCTCTATCTTTTTCTTCGCTTTGTTGATCAGACTGTAGGGAATTCCATTCTTCTGAGCAACTTCAAAGGTGAAGGAACTTCCAGCCTCTCCCAAATGCAATTGAAACATAGGTTCCAGCGTCCTGTTATTGAATTGCATATTGGCATTGGTGGCATGGGGTAGCTCATTCGCTAACAATTTCAGATTGGTATAATGTGTGGTGATCACCCCATAGGCATTATTTTCATAGAATACCTCCAGGAATGATTCGGCCAAAGCTCCTCCCAGTTCGGGATCACTTCCGGTACCAAATTCATCGATTAAAAATAGGGTATTGGCCTTGCAACGCTTCAGGAACTGATTCATTTTCTTCAATCGATAGCTATAGGTGCTCAAATGATTTTCGATGGACTGATGATCGCCGATGTCGGTGAGAATATTGTAAAAAAAACATACCTCGCTGAAAGGATCCACGGGAATCAGCAATCCGCTTTGTAACATGATCTGCAGCAATCCAATGGTCTTTAATGTGATGCTCTTTCCTCCTGCATTGGGGCCAGATATGATGATGATCCTATTTTCCGGATATAGGTGAATGGTCTGTGGAAATGTCTTTGCCTTTCTTTTCTTATTTTCTGTATAGAGCAGCGGATGGTAAGCCTCTTTCAAAGAGAGTATCCTTTCTTCAGTTATAAGTGGAAGTACCCCATGTATCTCATTTGCATAAGTCGCTTTGGCGAACATTGCATCGATATGTGTTAGATAATCCTGATACGTATTCAATAAAGCAGAATAAGGGCGAATGACCTCGGTCAGATCTTTTAATATGCGTTTGATCTCTTTGTCCTCTTCATAGATTAGATTAGCCAATTCATTGGTATGATCTAAGGTCTCCTGTGGTTCCATATAGACAATACTTCCTGTTTTAGAACTACCCAGAATGGTTCCCCGGATCTTTTTTCTA
>JAHEHC010000100.1 GCA_024644805.1 Flavobacterium sp.
ATATAACTTCATTATGAATGACCTTTGATGAAAAGACCATGTCTTTTGCTATTCGTTTTTTGATGATAAAATCGTATCTTTAGTACTTAAACATTAAATCAATTAAAATGGTAAAAGCAAAATATCAAAGTGTATTGGATCTTGGCAGAGAACTCGATATACAAAACGGAGATGTTAGAGAAGAGAATGGACAATTAAAGGTTTGGGGAACGGCCAAAACCCAATATGAAAAGAACTTACTTTGGGATGAGATAAAACGAATTGGTGGTGAAAGTCCAAGTGATATCATGGCCGACATCAAGGTAGCCGATGAATCTGTTTTTCATCGACATACAGTTAAAAGTGGAGAGTCCTTAAGCAAGATAGCAAAGCATTACTATGGAAATGCAATGAAATATACTGCCATATTCGAAGCCAATAGAAATATTCTTAAAAATCCGGATCTTATACATCCAGGACAAGAATTGGTCATTCCAAATCTTTAAACTAAACATATAGTTATTTAAACTGCCTGAACAGGGCAGTTTTTTATTTATGGCAGAACTTCTTAAAGATATCGATCTGGTATTTCTATTGATTGTTTTTGGAATCGGAATGATCTCGTTCACCTTATCTACAATAAGTGGTGGTGGTGGCGCACTGCTCATGATCCCGATACTGAATTTTTTCATTGGAGCAACCAAAACTGCTCCTGTGATAAACCTGGGGACATTGATCAGTCGACCTTCCAGGATCATTATCTTCTGGAAAGATATTGTTTGGAAGGTTTTCTGGTATTATGTACCCATAGCAATTCTTGGGTCTGTTCTTGCTGCCTGGTTGTTTTCAGAAATTAAAATTGTATGGATCCAGATCGTGGTTGCTTTGTTTTTGATCAGTACCTATTTTCAATATCGCTTTGGAAAGAAAGAACAATCGTTCAAAACCAAATTATGGCATTTCATTCCATTGGGATTAATCATTTCAATGGTAGGTACTTTCACAGGTGGTATGGGTCCTGTGCTAAATCCTTTTTATCTCAATGCCGGTATATCCAAAGAAGCATTGATCGGTACAAAATCCATCAACTCATTTTTTATAGGTCTGGCACAAGTAAGCAGCTATACTGTATTTGGTTTACTCACCCCAGAACTTTGGATTTATGGTTTCACATTGGGCATTGGAGCTACTGTAGGAAATCTTATTGGTAAAAATCTATTGAAGAAAATGACCCATGTGCTATTTAGGAAATTTGTCATAGTGATCATGGTGATCAGTGGATGTTTACTTCTCTACAAATCCTTAGTAACAATACTATCTTAATTGTTAAGTATCTATTAAAATCATTCTTGGAATGTGATTTTTTTTACCTTTAAGAAATTTTATTATTTATGAAATCGAAAATTACCACTATCCTTCTTTTAATTGTTGGGCTTGTCTCAGCACAAACGATTGATGCCAACCTTTTAAAAGATTTAAAACCAAGGAATATTGGTCCTGGTGGAATGTCTGGAAGGGTTACGGCCATTGATGTTGTTACCAATGACCCTGAGACGATCTATGTCGGAACTGCTTCCGGAGGATTATGGAAATCGGAAAGCGGAGGCATTGCCTGGGAATCTATTTTTGAAAAACAAACTACAGCCTCAATCGGTGCAGTTGCTATACAGCAATCCAACCCTTCAGTGATCTGGATCGGAACCGGAGAAGGAAATCCAAGAAATAGCCTAAATGGAGGATATGGTGTATATCGATCTTTGGATGGAGGAAGAAATTGGAAATCCATGGGGTTGGAGAATACACGACATATCCATAGGATAATCATAGACCCTACTGACCCAGATATTATCTACGTTGGAGCTATTGGATCTCCCTGGGGAGAGCATGAAGAACGGGGTGTGTTTAAGACCATTGACGGTGGTAAAACTTGGAATAAGATCCTGTTCTCCAATATTAGATCCGGAGTTGGAGATATGGTAATGGATCCTACAAATCCCAACAAACTAATTGTAGCCCTTTGGGAACATAAAAGAGACCCATGGTACTTTACTTCGGGTGGTGAGGGTTCTGGTTTGTTCATTACACATGATGGTGGCGAATCCTGGGAAGAAAGAACCGATAAAGACGGACTTCCCAAGGGTGATCTGGGTAGAATTGGATTGGCCATTGCAAAAAACAAACCTAAAGTGATCTATGCCCTGATCGAATCTAAAAAGAATGCACTCTATAAAAGTGAAGATGGCGGGTTTACCTTTAAGAAGATCAACGATAAGAACGATATCGGAAACCGACCCTTCTACTACAGCGATATATTTGTAGACCCACAGAACGAGAATAGGGTCTATTCTGTCTTTACCTATGTGAATGTATCGGAAGATGGTGGTAAGAACTTCAATCAACTTATGCCGGCTTATGGCGTAAGCAACGGAGTTCATCCCGATCATCATGCCTGGTGGATCCATCCCGAGGATGGAAACTTTATGATTGACGGTAATGACGGTGGATTGAATATCACACGGGATGGTGGCCGATCATGGCGTTTTGTTGGTAATCTTCCGGTAGCTCAATTCTATCATATAGCTGTCGATCAGGAGATCCCGTATAATGTTTACGGCGGTATGCAGGACAACGGAAGCTGGAGAGGACCTGCCTATGTTTGGAGATCACAAGGAATACGAAACGATTATTGGCAGGAGATATCTTTTGGTGATGGATTTGATGTGATCGCCGATCCGGATGACAATCAGTTTGGGTGGACCATGAGTCAACAAGGCTATGTCAGTCGATACGATTGGAAAACAGGGAATAATTATACGGTGAGACCCACTCATCCCGACCCCAATGTTAAATTGAGATTCAATTGGAATGCTGCGATCAATATCGATCCCTTCGATAACAATACACTTTATTTTGGGAGTCAGTTCGTACATAAGAGCATGGATAAAGGGCTTACCTGGGAGATCATCTCAACGGACCTTACGACCAACGATCCTGAGAAGCAAAAACAAGATGAGAGTGGCGGTTTGACCATGGATGCCACCGGAGCAGAGAATCATACCACCATATTGGTTATCGAACCTTCTAAACTAGAAAAGGATATGTTATGGGTTGGAACCGATGATGGCCGGGTGCATTTCACCCAAAATGCTGGAACCGATTGGGTCGAAGTAACTCAGAATATTTCAGGACTTCCAAAAGGGAGTTGGATCTGCCAGATCAGAGCTTCCAATAAGAACAAAGGAGAGGCGCTTTTAATTGCCAATGACTACAGAAGATTCAATTATACACCTTATGCCTACAGAACAAAAGATTATGGTCGTACCTGGGATAGGATCGTCGATAGTAACGATGTCTTAAGCTATACGTTGAGCATTGTTGAAGATCCGATTGAAAAGAACCTCCTTTTCCTCGGAACTGACGATGGATTGTATATTTCGATCGATGCCGGAAAAAATTGGACAAAATGGACCCATCATTTTCCGACTGTTTCGGTCAAGGATCTGGTGATCCATGAAAGAGAGCATGACCTGATCATTGGAACATTTGGCAGGGCTGCCTGGGTGCTGGATGATATCAGACCGTTACGAGCTATAGCTAAAGATAAATCTGTCTTGCAATCCGATCTTTACATGTTTGAACCTCCAATCGCCTATCAGGCCAATTATCAGCAACCAACTGGAAGCCGATTTGGAGCCGATGCCATCTTCAATGGGGAGAACAGGAAATATGGGGCAAGTATCAGCTACTTTTACAAGAAAAGTGAAGAGGATACGATCATTTCATCAGAAAATGAAGAGGGTTCTGAAGAATCTGAAGAAGATGAGAACAATGAAACTAAAAAGGATTCTTTATTTCTTAAGATCTATGATGGGGAAAGGTTGATCCGCACTTTAAAACAAAAAGCACCAGACAGTACCGGTATCTACCGATGGTTTTGGTTTATGGATGAGGCAGGTGTTAGCAGACCATCCAGAAAGATCTCCAAAAGAAAGAATGAGCCTGGAGGAGTGGATGTAAAACCCGGGTCATACAAATTGGAAATGACCTATAATGGGATAACAACAAACAGTACCATAAAAGTTGAAAGTGACCCAAGAATAACGATCTCAGAAAAAGCTATAAATGAAGCGTATGAAGCAGGGAAAGAACTGGAGAGTATGACACGGTCGGTAGCTGATGCAGTTAAGCAATTGGTTGAAAGTAAGGAGACCGCTAAAGACCTTGAAAAGAAAATGAAAAAAGAAGATAAGGAGAAATACAACGTATCCATTGAGACCAGCAAGCAGATCATCAAGAAGATCGATTCCGTTATAGCTGTATTCATTGGTAAGGATGATAAAAGACAGGGGATCACCAGAAATCCTGAAATTAGCGTCATGCAAAGGATCAGAACAGCGGGTCGGTATTCGGGAAGCAGGCCAAAAGGGTTAACCTCAACAGAAAATACATTGATCGAACATGCAAAAGATCAATTCAAAGAATCCATAAAATCATTCAACGAGTTTATTGATTCATCATGGAAAGAATATCGTTTGGAGATGGAAAAATTGAAACTTTCCCCTTTTAAAGATGTGGAAATGATTAATATTGAAGATTAAATAAAAAAATCAATTTAAATAAATAATTATGAAAAAAATAAATCAACTGATCATTCTATCATTATTCATTGTATTAATAGCCTGTAAGGAGGATAAGAAAACCAGCAATGATGAAGCAGAAAAAACAGAAGAGGTCAAAAAAGAAGAAAAGAAAACCAATGAAGTTGAAAATGGAAATGCAAAAAAACAAGTTTCTATCCGATTAGAACCCAAAAGTAATAGTAAGGCATATGGAAAGATGTTTTTTAATGAAGTTGATGGAGTGGTCACTTTAGAGGCTAAATTCATCGATCTGGATCCAGGCACTCATGCTGTACACATCCATGAAAAAGCAGATTGTTCATCACCTGATGGAAAATCAGCAGGTGGTCATTGGAACCCTACTTTTGAGAGTCATGGAAAATGGGGTGATGAAACCGGTTATCACAAAGGGGATATAGGAAATATTGAAGCAGATGAAAATGGATTGGCCAATCTCAAAATGCAAACCGATGAGTGGTGTATTGGATGCGGAGATGAGACCAAGGATATCTTGGGTAAATCGATCATCGTCCACCAGGGAGTAGATGATTTTGTTTCACAACCTTCCGGAAATGCGGGAGCTAGAGTGAGTTGTGGAGGAATAATCGAATAAATCAGAAGGCTTAAAAAAAACAAGCCCCTATTCGCTTGAATAGGGGCTTGTTAATTTAGATTTGATCTATTCTATTATCAGATCTTTATTAATTTCTTCATTACGGTTGAATTCTCGGTATCCAATTGAATGAAGTACATTCCAGATGAAACACCTTCCATAGAAATGGTCGTGATAACCGAATCACTTGCGATCGATTGAACGATCCTTCCATTGACATCCATGATCGTTATCTTCTGAAGTTGTTCGTTGCTGTTGTTCACAATGTTGATCTCTCCCTGACTTGGGTTGGGATACAGGATCAGATTTGTTGCTAATTCCATATCATTCGTTCCCAGGATCTCCACTACGGTCAGTTCGAAAGTACAGGTGTCATCGTTACCTGCTTCATCGGTTGCTGTAAGAGTGATCGTGGTTACACCAGCTCCTACCTCTGTTCCGGCAGTCGGGTCTTGTGTAATAACCGGTGATGCCGTACAGTTATCGGTAGCTGTTGCATCAACCGTATAATCAGGAATGATAAACAATTCACCAATGTTCACTATTTCAGTCAGGTCATTCGGACAGGTTATCTCAGGATCAACACTTTCAACAGTTACCGAGGTCAATGTTCTTTCTCCCAGGCATCCAACAAATCCAAGTCCAATATCAGAATTATACACTCCAAAATCTGAATTCTCACAAGTTCCAGGCCAATCTGCCATAGTATCTGTATCTCCGTTTCTTCTAAATGAATCAGAACATTCATTGGTGAAATCTGCTCCAACACCAGACCAATCAAGATCGGCAGCAGTCACATTGAATCCGTTGATATTCACATTCAATCCATTGATTTGTGCTGCTGTGAAGTTCCAGAACACTGAATCAACAACATTTCCTGAATCGTCAATAACGATGATCCACCCTGTTCCGTCGTTATCCCACCATATATTATCTCCCCAATATCCTTGACCACCATCGTCATTGAAGTCGACCACTGAATCTGCACCAATTGGCCCCAGTATCTGGGTAACAGAGTTCATAATGTTTATATCATTATAGGGCTGCTCACTAACTGCTACTGCATAACCCGTGTAATCTGTTGCGATTCCAACATTTTGAATCTCCAATCGATCTGGTGTTTCCAGTGTGATCTCAGAGATCACCAATTGAGATAGTGGTCCAGGAGGATTTTCCTGAGCAAACACATCGGTATCTCCAGTTGGTGTGAACGAATAGTCGGTCCCTTCAAACAAGAAATTCCCGCCTATTGCAGCATCATACCAGCGAATCACATTACCCGGATCAATAGGGACAGCGGTCACAGTAACCTCATCACCCAAACAGAAGTCAGAAACCCCTGTAGTCGTTGGACCCGGAGGAATCGCCAATACTTCGATATTATCGGATGCAGAAGAAGCAACAGTACAATTTCCTGCAGGTACATCATACGTGATCGTATGGACTCCAACTCCTGCTGCTGCAGGATCGAAAGAATAAGTGGATCCATTACCATCATCGGTGACTCCTGGTCCGCTATAGATTCCTCCAAATGGCGTTCCACCACTAAGTCCGGTTAGAACTTCAGAATTGGCACAAACATCTTCAGGTGCTGTAAATGCAGCAATTCCTGAAGGTGTATCGAAGGCTTCCGTTCCATCACTTCTACTATTTGTCGATCCTTGATCGGCACTTAATCCAAGTCCTCTTCTTGCAAAAGCATCCCAAATGAAACATTCATTGGCTCCACCATAAATTGCCTGATCAGCGGCTAAAATAGCATCTCTACCATCAACAAATCCCGGGCTACAGGGTTGTAATTTCATTCCTTCCATAACGATGGCCAATGTCATCACATTACCTGCATCCTGATTTACATCGCCGGTAAAATTATATAGATCATGATCTATACCGTGTTCTGCTACTAATTCCCAATATACTTCCCAAAGCATAGCAGACCAAACCGAACCAACACCGTGCGGTACCGATTCCGTTTTGATATCATCATAGGTATGTGGGTTTATACCCATATCGGTGCTATACGGATAGGTACGTATACCTGGTCCGCCAGGACCCTGACCGAACAGATAGGTTCCTACACCTCTTGAATCTGTTCCTATATCTCCAGGCAAGACTGTCATCATAACACCCAGGAAATCACTCCAGCCTTCTCCCATTTGTTCCTGGTTGCCTAAACATCCGGCATTACCAGGTCC
>JAHEHC010000101.1 GCA_024644805.1 Flavobacterium sp.
GAGGAAAACCAACACCGGCTATCACCCGGGTCGTATATATTGAGCCAGGTCCGATCCCAACTTTTACGGCATCTGCACCTGCATCCACTAAATATTTTGCAGCATCGGCGGTTGCAATGTTACCAACAACCACATCCAGTTTGGGAAATTTCTTTTTCAATTCTTTCAGGACAACTACCACCCCTTTTGTATGTCCATGGGCAGTATCGATGATCACAGCATCTACCTGGGCATTCACTAGAGCCTCTGTTCTTTCAATAGCGTCGTTCGTAACTCCAATGGCTGCAGCAACTCGTAACCTTCCGTATTTATCTTTGTTGGCAATGGGTTTTTGAGTGATCTTCGTGATATCCCTAAAAGTGATCAGACCTAAAAGTAAACCCTCATCATCTACCACGGGAAGTTTTTCGATCTTATTCTTTTGTAAGATGATCTCGGCTTGCTTTAATGATGTTCCTTTTTCAACAGTAACCAGGTTCTCAGAGGTCATTACTTCCGAAAGAGATCGATCAAAATCCTTTTCAAAACGAAGGTCCCGATTGGTAACGATCCCTATAAGTATCCCTTTATCATCGGTAATTGGAATCCCACCAATACTGTATTCTCGCATGGTCTTTTGAGCATCACCGATCGTAGCGGTCTTAGGCAGGGTCACCGGGTCCAGTATCATTCCGCTTTCGGCTCTTTTCACCTTTCTCACCTCAGCAGCTTGTTGTTTAATGGACATATTCTTATGCAGCACACCTATACCACCTTCACGGGCCATGGCCATAGCCATAGCGCTTTCGGTAACCGTGTCCATTGCCGCAGAAACTATAGGAACATTCAGTGTGATATTCCGGGAGAATCGTGTACTTATGGATACGTCACGAGGTAAGACTTCAGAATAAGCAGGGACCAATAGTACATCGTCGTATGTAAGCCCTTCTCCAAGAATTTTGTTATTGTGTGCAGTCATCGCAATTAAATTTTTGAGTTAGAAAAAACCCTTTAGTTACTATTTAATTGCGTGCAAATATACTACAATTTGTTGGTTAATCTGATTTTTTAAACAACTGTATTATCAACAACAGGGTTCCAAGATAGAATACCCCAGTCATCAAAATTCCAGAGATCATAACGATGTATTTCATCCAGAGGATACCATTCCAAAGCAGATACAATCCTCCAAAAGTGAGTATTATGGAGAAGAATGGTTCGATCATCAGGAAGTATTTCAATTTCTTTGACAAGGAGGTAAATGCCAATAAGCCTCCCATCAGAAAGAAGATGAATGAGGTGGACAGAATATGGGTGTGCAGCAGTGTGAGCATTTCATGGTCACTCTTTTTGAATTTCATCTCCGAGGCTTCCTGATCATCCTCATTCCCCAAATAATTCTCCACCATTCCACCGGGTGTTATTGATTGTGTGTTACCAACAAACAATAATCCTGTAGTAAAACCAATATTGATAACGATCAAAAAGCAAAGAATAAATAATTTGACCTCCCTGGGAAAATGATGTATTTGTCCGTGTAGTTGCATTTATAGTATTTCTTGTTCTTGAAGTAATTTGATGCTTTTTAGAAGATCGTTGATCGCCTGGGTCATAGAGCGCACCGATATCGTTGCACCACTTATTGGAATGATATCTTGCTTGTAGATCAATTCGGGAGAAGAAGATGAAACACCATTGAACTGTTTAAGCCATCTTTTGCTACTGATCTCTCCTCCATATTCTTCTCGATAAATCAGGACCTTGGTCTTAACAATGATCATATCGGTGTCAAATAACACCAAAAAATCGAAAGTTGACACCTTTGCTTCTGCGCTACCGATGTAACCATAACCGATCAGTTCGCTTTCAGAAATGATCCGAAACAGGTTTTCATCGTTAAATTCAGATGTGGTCTTTGAATTGATCTCTTCCGGAACTATGATCGTTTCTTTATCAAATTCATTAATGTTATAATGTTTTGTGATCTCCTTATTGGCCTTCTTTACCACTTTATCCGGTACAGTCAGAGACCAGGAAAAGCACAGACAAAATAACATGATCGAGATATAATTCATCATAGTTCTACCAAATTTACATTAAAACCAGACCCCAATTCCGAAATTCAATTGGTTTTTGACCTCGGAACCACTCAGCGCATTGTCCCTGAACTGATAATCTCCCTTTATCACTACCCCATCAACAATGTGGTATGAAAGGCCCAATGTGATATCGGTCCTATCATATGCTTCATTCTTAGCAAGGGTTCCATCCACGTCGGAGTGGGTATCATAATTCTCATATCGTACAAAGGCATCCAGTTTTTGTTTTGCCTTTTCCGGTAACAGATTATAACTCCCCTCAATATAATATCCCATCAATACGGATCCCAGATCCATGCCGGTTAAGTTGTTATAATCTTCCGTGTCATTTAATGCAGCATAAATGAATTCCCCTCTTGCTGAGAATTTTCTGTATTGATAACGCGCGTCAAGTCCCATCATTGAAACCCCAATTGTAGCTCCGTCGATTGACTCGAGTTCATCTTCTGACTGCGTTTTTCCAAAATACCCGGATAGTCCCAGTCGAAGTCCACTGATCCCATAATAATCGACCTTAGCAGAAAAATTTGGTGAGTCTATGGTTGATTGGATCCCTTTCTGTCTTCCACCACGCAATCCACTGCTTCCACTTAGATGTCCTTTAATTTCATCTCCGTCCATAGAAGTTGACTTGAATCCATTAAACAGATAAGCCTGATAGTTTAATGAAGCATTTGGTATAGAGCCCTTTACCCCGATTCCAATTTCTCGCCATGTTGTGGGCACGATCTTATTATCTACAGCAGGGCGTTCTACGCCATTAAAGGTGGTTGGTTCATGGTATTCATTGATAATACCCATTGGAATTAACATCAAACCACCTCTTAAGCTAACATGGTCACCTACCGCATAGTTGATGAATGCCTGTTCGACAAATACCTCCTCAACATGTTCGAATTCGATCTCTGAAATGAATTGTACTTTATCACTAAAATTATAGCCCACCAAAAGAACCAAACGCTGAATGTCCAATTCTCCATTCTCCCCTTCAGGGATGTTTAAGGTGGCTTCACCATATCCGCCAATGGTGAGGGATTTATCCGTTTTTGAGATCAATCGTTGTGCAGCGTTCTCTGTTTTCTGATTCAGGATCGAATCGTTTTCGGTTTGAGAGTACATCGTGGTGATCGCTAATAATAAAGCCGTTAAAAGAGCAAATTTATTCATCTATTTTAATTTAGACTGGTTATAAATAATAAACAACAAATTTAAGACTGAAATATCTTTTATGCAATATTATTTAGAATAAATTTAAATAAATTTCACGCTTTGGGATCAGATCATTTGAGTGACACTTTCAATGCTTCCTCATAGTTTAGAATAGCCATAGAAGCCCATTGGATCAAAACCTCCTTTTCTTCCTTAGTGATAGAGCCATGTATCCAGGTGTAAGAATTCAAGGGCATCTCCCCTTCCTTCAACTCTTCGATCAGCTCATCCATCTTTTTGCTTTTCTTTTTTACGGAATAGCTATTCCATTCGGACATATTGAAGTGTTTTTTTCCATCTATGATATGATCGTTCATCCAGTAGGATACCGGAGCGATCTCTGCATACCAGGGGTACCTGGTCTGATTGGTATGACAGTCAAAGCAATTCTTCTTTAATATAGACAGGACCTCACCGGATACCTTGGTCTCCTTTTCAAAAAGAGTAAATGATTCATATCCGCCATTGTTCTTATCTGGTCTGAAGAATTGCATTATAATAAGGGCGATGACCAGTACGATCCCTAACATTTTTAGTATTCTTTTCATGATTCAGTTGTTAAGCTTTTCAAATATAAAATTATTGCTTTACAAATATCTTTGGCTTTCTCTTCTTCATTTGGCACATAAACTTTTAAAATATCAGAATTTTCTGGAGTTAAGAAAGGGATATCGTATCCTTTCAACAAGAAATCACTGAATGCCACGGTATAGGTCTTTTTTGGATCTATTTTGTTCCCTCCAATCAGCCATACACCACTATCGGGGTCCACTCCAATATTATAACGTTGCAGGTAGGCTCCGGTTCCTCGATTTGCCTTACCAAAGTCCAAAACCTCTGTCAGTAGCTTCCCCTTTAATTTAACCTTCAATATACTTCCTCCAAATGGTAAGATCCTGAACACATCCATGCTGGACAGATCATTTGGAAGCATATCATCAACTCGAATGGATCCACCATTTACCAATGCTGCATCCACCTCATTATCATAAGACCAGGCCATAGCTTCAGTGATCAGATCCCCCAAATTGGTTTGAATCCCTCTATTCGCACTGTCGGTTCCATCCAATGGAATGTCTGATCGATATATAACCTCTGATGGATCATCGATCACCTCCTTTATTTTCACATCCAGCAATCCAGTCCATTTATTGATGATCGCAGCAACTTCAGTTTGAGATGCTATCTTCTCATCGATTGGGAAAAGCTTGGAATCAATTTTCAGCTCCTTGGTCTTAGTATTATAGGTAAAGGTGTGAATATAGATGGTCTTTGCATTGGCATCGGCCTTCGAAATCAATGTATTTCCTTCTTTTACCAACATGCTGTTGTGTTCATGACCTCCCATGATAAATGGAATATCTGGCAGTTGCTTGGCCAGTTCCTGATCCTGATCTACTGCCAAATGAGTGAGTCCCATGACCATATCCACCTCATCTTTTAACGATTCATAGGTCCTGCTTGCGCTTGAGAAAACATCTTCATAATGCACATATTCCTTAGGATTTGAGGGTAGGGTAACTGAGAGGAAGCCTATACTCACCATTCCTCCATTTCCATCATCTATAGACAGGATAAAGGATTCAGGTATTGCGAGGGTATCTTCTTTTTGGATATGAAAGGGTTTATTTCCATCTTCACTGACCTGATATATATTGGAGGTGATCCATTGAAATTCCGATTCGTTCAATCGCTTCTGAAGAAACTCCTCATCCAGATCGAATTCGTGATTTCCAAATGTGACCAGATCAAAATCCATCGCATTCATCACTTCGATCATTTGTTTTCCTAGCAGGCGTTCTCCATCGACCTTTATCGTTCCCAACAAGGAAGGGTTTAAAAAATCTCCTGCCATGAACATGAAGGTGTTTGGGTTCACATTCATGATGGAATCTCTCACGTGGGCCACTCTTGATAAGCCTCCATATTGACCTCCACTTAGCGGTGCGATCTCATAAACATCATTTAGTTGAATGAATTTAAACGTGATCTCATCTGCTGATGGATCCTTTTTACATGAGATCAGGAACAATACTAAGAACAGGGATAAAAGTACTTTTTGTAACATATCATTGGTATTTGTTGAATATCTTTGAAGCCTCGTTATGAGCACTTTCAAACGACATAGGGTTAATATTGGTATGTATTTTCTTTGAGGTGAAATAACTCAACATCTTCTCTGTGGGCATATTTCCAGTAAGATCGTCCTTAGCCATGGGACATCCACCATAACCTTGTATTGCCCCATCGAATCGCAAGCAGCCGGATTCAAATGCGGCATTTACCTTTTCAAACCATGTGTTTGAAGTGGTATGCAAATGAGCTCCAAATTCAATATGAGGAAATGATCTGATCAGGTTGGAAAATAAATAGTCAATGATCTCCGGGGTAGAACTGCCTACCGTATCACTTAAGGAAAGGATCTTCACGCCCATTGAGGCCAATCGTTCGGTCCAATTAGCTACGATCTCCACATCCCAGGGATCCCCATAGGGATTTCCAAACCCCATGGACAAATAGGCCACAACCTCTTTATTCTGCCTGTCAGCAAGATCCAAGATCTCTTTGAGGACGATTATCGATTCATCGATGGTCTTATGGGTATTTCGCATTTGAAAATTCTCTGAGATTGAAAATGGGTATCCCAAATACTGGATCTCATCAAATTGAATCGCATCCTGTGCACCTCTTATATTAGCCACGATCGCCAATAGTTTACTTTCGGTATTCGAAAGATCCAGTTGGGAGAGTACTTCGGCAGTATCCTTCATTTGGGGAACTGCTTTTGGAGAAACGAAACTTCCAAAATCGATCGTATCAAATCCACATCGCAATAAGGACTGAATATATTGAACCTTTTCCTGAGTGGGGATCCAATCCTTAATACCTTGCATAGCATCTCTTGGACACTCTATGAATTTGATTTTTTGCATTCTCTCAAAGATAAAAATTCATTTGATGTGCTCCTTCATTCCTGTCAAAAAAATGAGCAGGAATCAATCAGGGAAGTAATATAAAAATAGCTATTCCTACAAATACCACAATTTGCAGCCATTTCAGGATCCCACCTACCGAGGGATGTTTCAGCGTATATCTGGAGATCGATCCGGCCAAGAGGGACAAACCACTAAAAACAATAAAGGCAATTAACATAAATATCAAGCCCATAATATAGAACTGGGAAATCGTGTTTTCAGTCTCATTCCAAAGAAATCCTGGAAAGAATGCCAAAAAGAATATCATTACCTTCGGATTGATCAGGTTCATGATCACCCCCTGTTTGAACAATTCAAAATAGGATCTTTTATTCTTCACCTCTGATACCGATAGATTTATACTGGAATCGCTCATCAACACCTTATAGGATAGATACAGCAAATAGATGGCTCCACAGATCTTAATGACCATCAGAAATACATAGGAGGTTGTGATGACTGCTGAAAGCCCGAATGCCAGAAAAGTCGTATGAACAATACACCCACTGACCAATCCTGCTGTAGTCGCTATACCGCTCTTCACACCATTGACCAAAGACTGTGTGATCACATAAATATTGTCTGGTCCTGGAGACAAGGCCAGTGCAAATGAGGCAATAGAAAAGGAGATCAGGCTTTCTAACATTCCTTGGCTATGGCTTTATTGATCTTTTTTACAAGGCTTGGCCCTTTATAGATAAATCCGGTATAGATCTGAATGAGGCTGGCGCCTGCATGCAGTTTTTCAAGAGCATCCTCAGGACTTTGAATACCCCCTACTCCAATTATTGGAAATGATCCGTTGCTGTTCGTACTTAGAAATCGAATAACCTCAGTAGATCGTTTCCCAAGAGGCTTTCCGCTTAGACCTCCGACTTCTTTTTTATTCTCAGAATGTAATCCCGATCTGGATATGGTTGTATTTGTTGCTATGACACCATCGATCTTGGTCTCACTGACGATCTCAATGATATCCATCAATTGGTCGTCACTGAGATCCGGTGCGATCTTCAACAGGATGGGTTTGGTCGTCTTTCTGGAGTGATTGTTTTCCATCAATTGAAGCAATAACTTTTTTAAAGGCTCCTTATCCTGCAATTCTCT
>JAHEHC010000102.1 GCA_024644805.1 Flavobacterium sp.
GAATTTGTATTTGGAAAAGAAACGCAACATTTTTTCAGATAAACCAGCAAAGTTAGGTGACAATTATCATAAAACAATACCAATATGGGTGGTAAATTTATGTCCCTTATAAAATCCTTTAAAAAATATTGAATTATGAAAAAGATAGTACTATTGAATTTATTGCTGATATCATCTGCATTGTTCTCACAGGTAGAAATGGAGATCATTGAAGCCGAAACCAAATCGGCCTTAGCGATGATGAATGCAACAAGAAATCCCAATACAGGAGATTATGACGTTAAGTATCACCGACTTGAATTTAATGTCGACCCAAATGTTTCATTTATCTCAGGAGATGTTACCACCTATTTTGAAGCTAAGGAAACTCTAAACGATATTACTTTTGAGCTAACTGATAATATGACGGTTTCTCAGGTCTTGCAAAGAGGGAATCCATTGAGCTTTGTTCAAAACAACGATGATGAGGTCATTATCACATTCTCACAACCTCAGAATCAAGGAGTATTGGACTCATTGACCATCTCCTATTCAGGGAACCCGGTCAGTTCTGGATTTGGGTCATTCGAACAATCCACCCATGACGGAGATCCTATCATCTGGACCTTATCTGAACCTTTTGGAGCAAAGGGATGGTGGCCATGTAAGCAGGATCTGATCGATAAGATAGAGATGTTGGATGTGTATATCACTACTCCTTTGAACAATCCATCAAATGAAGAATATATTGCAGTAAGCAACGGAATGGAACAAAGTCAGGAGATCAACGGAAATTCAAAGACGACCCATTTCAAACACCAGTACCCGATCCCGGCCTATCTGGTCGCTATTGCTATAACGAACTATGAGATCTATTCACATGTGGTGCCTAATAATGGGAATCCATTCGATATCGTGAACTATGTGTTTCCTGAAGATCTTGCATATGCTCAATCAAGCACACCAGTTACCGTGGATATTATGAATCTATTCACCGATCTTTTTGAAGAATATCCATACGCTGCTGAAAAGTACGGTCATGCCCAATTTGGATGGGGTGGTGGCATGGAACATACTACAGTATCATTTATGGGAGGATTCTCACGCGGATTGATAGCCCATGAACTGGCCCACCAATGGTTCGGGGACAAGGTAACTTGTGGAAGCTGGCAGGACATTTGGATTAATGAAGGTTTTGCAACCTATTTATCTGGACTGGTAATTGAAGATTTTGATGGAGAACCCAGTTTCAGATCCTGGAGAGTTGGAAAGGTTGATAACATCACATCACAAACAGGAGGATCGGTATATGTCCCTGCTCAGGACAGTACTAATGTTGGCAGAATTTTTAGCAGCAGACTCTCTTATAATAAAGGGTCTATGGTATTGCACATGCTGAGAAGAAAATTAGGAGATGCTACTTTTTATCAAGGGTTACAGAACTTTCTTGTAGACCCGGCCTATTCTTATGGTTATGCAAAGACCCCGGACTTTCAGAACGTAATGGAAACATCAAGCGGTGTCGATCTTGAAGAATTCTTCAACGATTGGGTATACAATGAGGGCTATCCGAGATATAACATCGAATGGAATCAACCCAACTCCAATGAGGTACGTATTGTGATCAATCAAACTCAAAGTCATCCATCGGTCAGCTTTTTTGAAGCTCCGGTTCCCCTCAGGATATTTGGCACAGGGGGCGAGATCGTTGATGTGGTCTTGGATAATACCGTAAATGAAGAGGTTTTTATTGAGACGGTTAACTTCGATGTGGGTACGATCGCCATTGATCCCGATTTTCATCTGATCTCGAGATTCAATACGGTGGTATTGGGAATAAGTGATAATCAGATCGATGATCAATTTGAGATCTATCCCAATCCGGCAAAAGATATGATCCATATCCAAAAACCTGATAATATCATCATTGAAAGCATTCTGATCTTTGATGTGTTGGGAAGGCAGGTTCTGATGTCTGATGATAGAGAAGAAGTTTATGTTGGCTCATTGAACTCCGGCATCCACTTCATGACGATCGAGACCAACCTTGGAACGGTTCAGAAAAAGATCGTAAAAGAATAAGATCGATTCGATCGATTAAGAATACCCTGTTTGGATTACTCTACTCCAGCAGGGTATTTTTCATTTTGAAAATGAGCAAGCATTCAATCATTACCTAAATGCTTCGTTCTCACATGCTTGATTTTCGATGTGGATTTTCCTAAAAATTAATTAAAATTGACAGACTGGGTTTCATAGCAAGATTTAAAAGGTTACTTTTGTGCGTTAATTTTGTGAACTATGAGTCCATTTGCTGTTAAGGCGATCCAATTGATATTGAGCTTATCCATTTTGATAGTGCTTCATGAACTGGGGCATTATATCCCCGCTAAGATATTTAAAACCCGAGTTGAGAAGTTCTTCCTATTCTTCGATATAAAATTTGCGTTGTTCAAGAAGAAGATCGGGGAGACGGTCTACGGAATTGGATGGTTACCATTGGGAGGCTATGTGAAGATAGCCGGGATGATCGATGAGAGTATGGACAAAGAACAAATGGCGGGTCCACCGCAACCCTGGGAGTTCAGAAGCAAGCCAGCATGGCAACGATTGATCATTATGTTAGGCGGGGTTACCGTGAACATCATTGTAGGGTTTGTGATCTATATGAGCATTCTGTCCTTCTTTGGAAGGGACATTGTTACCAATGAGAACATTCCAAACGGATTTGCCGTAAACGAGATGTTTAAGGAATACGGATTCCAGGATGGAGATCAGATACTGAAAGTGAATGGCGAGGAATTCTTGGACGTGACCGATATCAACAAATACCTATTTCTGAGAGACGTTGAGACCATTGAGGTAAGACATGAGAATGGAAGGACTGAGATCCTTTCTGTTCCGGAAGATATCGGGGTATCGATGTTTCAGCAAGATATATTAAAGCCCTTTACCGAAAGGTTGGAACCCATTATCGATACCGTGGTTGCAGATTTTCCGGCAGAAAAGGCGGGTCTTTTGAAAGGAGACCGGATCATTTCGGTGAATGATACCCCCATACGATTCTGGCATGAACTGAAACTGAATGTTCAGGATAATTTGGACAAAGAGAACAATATTGTAGTTTCCCGAAACGGGGAAATAATGACCATTCCAGTGACTCCCAATGATGAAGGTCAGATCGGGGTCTATAGCTTTACACCAATTACTCATGTCGATTATACCTTATGGGAAGGAATTTCCGGAGGATTTGGTTATGGATATAATATTCTGAAGGACTATGTAAAGCAATTCAAGTATGTGTTCACCAAAAAAGGGGCCACCCAGTTAGGTGGATTTGGTGCTATTGGGAATCTGTTCCCGGATCAATGGAATTGGTTGAGTTTCTGGCAAACAACAGCATTGATATCGATCATTCTGGCCTTTATGAATGTACTTCCTATACCCGCTTTGGATGGAGGTCATGTTATGTTCTTGTTGTATGAGATGGTCACCGGGAGAAAGCCCAATGAAAAAGTGATGGAATATGCTCAGTTGGTAGGATTCTTTTTATTGATAGGTCTGGTATTATTCGCCAATGGTAACGATATTTACCGCTGGTTATTTAAATAAACAAATTTTTGCTAAAGGTTTGTTGCAGATAAAAAATAATTTATATTTGCAGCCTCTTTAAGAGATTCCTCCTTAGCTCAGCTGGTTAGAGCACCTGACTGTTAATCAGGGTGTCCTTGGTTCGAGTCCAAGAGGAGGAGCAAAAGTGGACAAGCCATCGTTTCTGATGGCTTTTTTTCTGCCCAATTCTCTCAAGCCCTTGTCAATCCTAGTGAGTAACTCTATCACCACGTTCTGTTTTGTGGTTCGACATTCGTTTTTAGAAATTATCATTTTTTCGGGAAATAATAAACCAAGGATTCATACTTTTTTGATCATAACAACAGCTGCAATCATTGAATTTTAGATAGGGATAAAAGAAGAAAAGTACAATAGGATTAATTTTTTTAGAAAAGCTTTATATTCTTGGTGTTATAGTTTATTTTTAAGTAAACATAATATGTTATGAAAAATAAATTAGTATACTGGATTTTAATTGGATTAGGCTCAGTGTTAATGCTGTTTTTTTTCCCTTTAGGTGTGATCCTTTCGATAGCATTTTGGGCATATTTATGGGTGATGTTTTTTAAAAAGAAACCTATTTTTCACGAAGAAATTGAACTACAATTAGCTAAAAAGAAATTGAAAAGATTGAAAACTTTAAGCATAGTTGCGGGATTGTTTTTTATTATTGGTATTGTAGGCATAGTTATCCACAATCTACAATCCAGCTTATCCGAAACTCATGAATTTCTTTATTTCTTTATTGGAATAATAGCTTTGTATATATTTATTTTGTCATCGATTGTTAGTCTTGTCCTATTTCTTGAATCAAGACAAAATCTGACACCTCCCAAAAAACACTGATAGACTTATCTGGATTTAAGTTCGATAATTCCACCTTTCCCTTTAAGGAACAAGGCTAAAACATTTATAATTAGTATCATAGAATGAAGCAATCCTCATCAAATCTTCATAAATATGGTTCGCCAAAATAATATTAGGAGGAGCGATAAAGTAGAGTGCAGCTCACGTTTTCGCAAAGGAGTGAACCCAGTTCTAGTTTGTTGCGAAAAACAAAAAGGTTAGAACCTACTCCCCGATTTACGAGAGTGGTTTTTCATTCAATTATTCTCAACCATAATCCATTACATCTCCAATAAAATATTTTGAAACCAACAAATTATAGTACAAAGTTGTTATTTTTACTCTGGAATAGCGCAAGCATGAGATCGATTTTTCTTCTTTTATTTCTGGTACAAACAGTTCTGACTGCCCAAATAAGTCAGAAGGATAGCCTTGCAAATTTGATTGATAATACAAAAGGATTAAAAGCAAAAGCACTTCTTTATAGTGAATTGGCCAAACAGTTCGAACATCAGGATATTGACTCGGCTATCTATTATGCACAAACCGGATACCGCATTTCTAAAAAGGAAAATGATCCCGAAGGTACTGCTGAGAATGTTGCAGCACTCGGAGACTTCTATGTGATAAAGAACAATCTGGAAGAGGCTAAAATTCATTATACGATAGCTGTTGAGAACTTCAAGAAGATCGACAGGCCATTTGATGTAGCTCAGATCTCTTTGATCATCGGAAACATCAATCTTACGCAAAACAACTATATCGATGCACTTCAATTGTATCAGGAATCATTAGATTCTTCCACTGAAAATAATTTTGATTTGCTCATTCCTCATTTGTACAATAATCTGGGGACCCTCTATCTCCAACTTGAAGATTACGATGATGCCCAGATCTATTTTGAAAAGGCCTATAACCTATATATAGAAAAAGGGGATGAATACAATGCAGCTCAATCCTTATCCAATATTTCGGACATCAAGAGCAGCCTGGGCGATTATGAAGAAGCTGTAAGTGGCTATTTGGATGTCATACGGATGTTCTCGATCAGTGAGAATTGGGAAGATATTGCTATGGCCTATAATGCCATTTCCGAAATATATTTTGCGTCTCAGGACTATAAGAAGGCAGAAGATTACCACAATTTGTCAATGAACACCATCGAAAATCAGAGTGGTAAATTCAAAGGACCGATTTCCTATTATCAAGTTAGGATATATTCCACAGCAGCAAAATTACTATTCAAGGATAATAGATTTAGCGAATCCAAGCAATATGCTAAGAACGCTCTTCAATTAGCTTATGCAAATTCATATAAGAAGAACATCTATGAAAATGCGAAAATAATAAGTATGATCTTCGATAAGGAGAATAAGCTGGATTCTGCACTGGCTTATTATAAAATTTATATTGAAAACAGCGAAGCCTATCAGAAAGAGTATGATATAAAAAGGATCACTCAGTTGAAAATGCAATACAAGTTTGATGAGATCCTAAAGCGAAAAGAAATTGAGGAGATACAAAATCAAGAAGAGTATAAAAGAAAGGAATTGTTCTATACGGGAGTTATAATAATTTCGATTCTTGCTGTAATTATAATGATCTTACTGTATCTGAACCAACGATCAAAAACCACAAAAGGCCTTTTAAAACAAAAAAACCTGGAGCTAGAAGCCGAGAAGCTCAATCAGGACATTGACTACAAAAAGAAAGAATTGGCATCCAATATGATGTATCTAATCGAGAAGAATGAATTTATCACCACAATAGCCAGAAAGTTAAAAGACATTAAACCAAGTGTAAAAAAAGACAATCAGGATATCATTCAACGAATAATCAATGAGCTAAGAAAGAACTCATCCGAAAAGCTCTGGGATGAATTTGAAATTCGATTTAAAGAGGTTCATTCAGACTTTTATGACGCCCTCAACACCACATTTCCCGATCTAACTCCAAATGAAATTAAACTTTGTGCCTTTCTTAGATTGAATATGACGACCAAAGAAATATCGGCGATAACCCATCAATCTATCAAGAGTATCAATATGGCAAGATTCAGACTTCGCAAAAAAATAAATATTGACAGAGACGAAAATCTTATCGTTTTTCTATCACAATTATAAGATATCACTTCATTTTCAGCAATTTCAGCTGAAAAATATTTAAACTTATTACTGGCATAAAGTACAGCATATCAGCATAGTACATTCATTGTAGTACTAATGTTATTCCTTTTTTCAAATTGTAGAGTTTTTGTGATTATCTCAATAGTTGCCCCCCTCTTTCATCCCTATATATTTGTCCAAAATAAATTAATAACAACTAAACGATTGGCTCCAACGCATTATTAAAATGACCAAGAAGAAAAACAAAAAATATGATGATAAAGATATTCTCGACAACGAGTTGGAGGGGATCATAATCAATAATGAACATTTAAAAACCGGAATGAAAAAAATAATCAATTCCATAGAAAATAAAAATTCAAAATCCATAAAACAAAATCCAAAAAAATGAAAAATCTAATCTTTGTTCTAATATTAATAGTGACTTCTATCCAAAGTTTTGGACAGAATGATGTGACTTTTACAGTCACAGACGATAACACGGCAATGCCGATAGAAAATGTCAGTATCGATCTCGATGGGACAGTTATATCAACAGACGCATTTGGAATTGCAACTTTCCCTGGAATTTTAGACGGGACCTATAGTTATGATGCAACGAATGTTTGTTATTCAACCGAATCTGGAATAGTAATAGTTGCCGGCGCACCGATCAATTTTGATTTAGCAATGACTGCCATTACATCTTCAGATGTATTTGTATTGACATCGAACCATCCTATTATTGGATCCTGGGTTGATGGACATGTGAATTTGAATGATGGTGTGAACAATTACGATTATGATGTTACGGAGT
>JAHEHC010000103.1 GCA_024644805.1 Flavobacterium sp.
GATATCATGCAGATCGACCTTCAAGATCCTATGAAAATCGACAGGATAGTTCAAAATGGTAATGAAATAGAATACACTTCTGAAGGAAATGCTCATTTTATAAAATTAAAGGAACACCAGATCGAAGGCTCCATCAATCAACTTACCATCTTTTTTTCAGGGAATCCAAGAGTCGCTGTTAATCCTCCCTGGGATGGAGGGTTTACTTGGAAAAAGGATTCCAACGGCAATCATTTCATTGCGAATTCAAATCAAGGGATCGGTGCCAGTGTATGGTGGCCCAATAAAGATCATCCTTATGATGAACCCGATCAGGGAGCTGATGTCACAGTAACTACAACTAAGGATCTGATGGCGGTATCTAATGGTAGGTTGATCGAAGAGACCGATAATGGTCCTACAAGAACTTGGCACTGGAAGGTGGTCAACCCGATCAACAATTATGGGATCAATATCAATATAGGAGATTATGTGCATTTTGGGGAACAATATCAAGGAGAGAAAGGGACATTAGACATGGACTATTATGTATTAAGGCAGAACCTAAATAAGGCCAAGGAACAATTCAAGCAAGCACCTTTGATGATGGAAGCTTTCGAGCATTGGTTTGGCCCCTACCCTTTTTATGAGGATAGCTTCAAGTTGGTGGAAGTTCCTTATTTGGGTATGGAGCATCAAAGCAGTGTTACCTATGGTAATAAATACTCGAATGGATATTTAGGGCGTGACCTTTCGGGTACAGGGTGGGGATTGAAATTCGATTTTATCATTATCCATGAGGCCGGACATGAGTGGTTTGCCAACAACATCACCAAGAACAATTTTACCGATATGTGGATCCAAGAAGGGTTTACCGCTTATTCTGAAAATCTATATCTGGATTACCATTTCGGAAAAGAAGCTTCGGCAGATTATGTTATAGGAACTCGAACCGGAATTCAAAACAGCCAGCCAGTAATTGGTGAATTCAATATCGATGTGTACTATAAAGGGGCTAATATATTACACACATTACGTCAACTGATCGAAGACGATGAAAAATGGAGATCCACTCTAAGATCATTGAATGAACATTTTTACCATCAAACCATAAGCAGCAAACAATTGGAGGAATATATGAGCGAACTTACCGGAATTGACCTTACCGAATTCTTCGAACAATACCTGCGTACGACCATGATACCCAAATTAGAGTGTCAGATCGTTGGAAATTCATTCCAATACCGTTATGTGAATGTGATCGATAAGTTCGATATGCCGGTCATTGTCTTTGTAAATGAAAAACCAGAATGGATCTTTCCCAATAAGAGTTGGAAGACAAACGAATATTCAGAGACCATCAACACGGTAAAGGTCAAAAGAGATTTTTATATCGATAGTGAGATCATCTCCAAGAACAAGTAACCAAGGATCATTTTGTCTAAAAGGCCTGAACTATATTTTAAGAGTGATGTGGAATGGAGAACATGGTTATTGTTCAATTATAATACTCATCCCCAGGGAGTTTACCTGATATTTTACAAATTGGAGACCGATATACCCACCATGCGCTGGGAAGAAGCGGTAAAAGTCGCTTTATGCTTTGGTTGGATCGATAGTACGGTAAAAAGTCTTGGTGATGGTAAGCGCAGACAATATTTCTGTCCAAGAAAAACCAAGAGCACCTGGAGTGCTATCAACAAGAAATATATACGTGAATTACAGCAAAATGATCTAATGCATGAAAGTGGCATTCAGGCTATTAAATCAGCAAAGAAAAATGGAAGCTGGTCTGCTCTCGACGAGGTTGAGAAGTTAATAATTCCTGAGGATCTAAAAAATGCCTTTGACAAACATCCCAATGCATATTCCAATTATATGAATTTCAGTAGAGGGTATCGTAAGAGCTATTTGTATTGGTTATTCTATGCCAAGAGAGTTGATACTCGAAATCGTAGGATCACGGAAATAATCAGGCTTTGTGAGGCCAATAAAAAGACTCCCGATTGATTTTCATCAATTATATTATATTTACGTTCGAAAAAAAATTACAATGCGATATACTCTCATACTTCTATTACTGATTTTACCATTATCACTTACAGCACAAAAGAAAGAAGAAAAAGACACTCAGAAATGGGATGTTTCCAATCCCAGAAAGGACTTCAACTATAAAACCCATCGTTTCAAGACCGATGAAGGAACCTGGATGAATCTGGATGTTAGCCCAGATGGCTCAACCATTGTATTTGACCTGTTGGGTGATCTCTATAGCATTCCAATTACCGGAGGAAAGGCCAAGGCACTTCGAACTGGTATCCCTTTCGAAATTCAACCCAGATTCAGTCCGGATGGAAAAAAGATATCTTTCACCAGTGACGCTGGAGGCGGCGATAATATTTGGGTCATGAATGTTGATGGTAGTGATGCAGAACAGATCACTAAAGAGGATTTTAGATTATTGAACAATGCTGTTTGGATGCCTAATGGCCATTTCCTGATCGCTCGAAAACACTTCACGTCACAAAGAAGCCTTGGTGCCGGAGAAATGTGGATGTATCACATTACGGGCGGAAAAGGTATGCAAATAACAAAAAGGAAGAACGATCAGCAGGATGTGAATGAACCATTTATTTCTCCTGATGGCAAATTCTTATACTATAGTGAGGATGTCTATCCCGGAGGGAATTTTCAGTACAATAAGGATCCTAACAAACAGATCTATGTCATCAAAAGATATGAATTTGAAACGGGTAAAACAGAAACCATCACCGGTGGTCCCGGCGGTGCAGCTCGTCCAGTAATATCCTATGATGGTTCAAAATTGGCATTCGTTAAACGGGTCAGAACCCAGAGTGTACTCTATATCCATGATCTGAAA
The DNA here is from genome assembly GCA_024644805.1 of Flavobacterium sp. Lineage (GTDB taxonomy): Bacteria > Bacteroidota > Bacteroidia > Flavobacteriales > Flavobacteriaceae > Marifrigoribacter. Next base: position 2,861 of record JAHEHC010000103.1, read on the forward strand.
ACAGGTGAAGAATGGCCGGTATATGACCGGTTGAACAAAGACCAACAAGAAGCCTGGGCGATCTTTGGAGTGTATCCAAACTTCAGCTGGATGCCCAATAATAAAGAGATCGTTTTCTGGAGTGGTGGAAAGATCAATAAAGTTGATATTGAAACCAATGAATTGACCAACATCCCTTTTGAAGTGAATGCAGCAATCGATCTAGCAGAAACCGTACATTTTAATTCTCCTGTTGAAGAAAAAAGCAGTACCGCCAAGATGATCCGGCATGCCGTTACTTCTCCCAACGGGCAAGTTTTGGTGTTCCAAGCACTTGGTTATCTTTGGAAAAAGCAATTGCCTAATGGTGTGCCACAAAGACTGAGTTCTGGAAGTGATTTTGAGAGTGAACCCAGCTTTTCCCCTGATGGAAACACCATCGTATATGTTACCTGGAACGATAACAACAAAGGAGCAATTGTAACCATACCAGTATCTGGTGGTATGCCTAAAAAACTAACAACCGAAAAAGGTATTTATAGAACCCCCACTTATTCTCAGGATGGTTTATCTATCGTGTATAGAAAAGAAAGAGGAAATTTGGATCAGGGCTTTGCTTTCACTAAAAATCCCGGCATCTATACCATGAAGTCGAATGGGGAAGATGTTTCATTTGTAACAGAAAATGGGGCGTATCCACAATTCGATAAAGATGGAAAACGAATATTTCTACAAACCGGGGGCACCTATTTTGGCTCTTTGACCAAAAAACTGATCAGTGTCAACTTAGAAGGAAACGATGAAAAAGAACATATCTCTTCGAAATATGCCAACAGATTGGTGGTCAGCCCCGATAATCAATGGATCGCATTCACACACCTTCATAAGGTTTACATTGCTCCATTGGTTTTTAAAGGAGAATCCATCGATCTGGACAAGGACTCTAAATCGGTTCCGGTAACCGAGATCGCATCGGATGCTGGTATCGGGATCCATTGGTCCAATGACAGTAAAAAGGTTATGTGGACTTTAGGAGATGAATATTTCAGCAATGAGATAAAGGATCGATTCACGTTCCTCAATGGGTCTCCGGATACCGTTTCTGAACCAATAAAGAGTGGTATCAAGATCGGTTTGAAATACCCATCGGATATTCCTAATGGAACCACTGCATTTACTCATGCAAAGATCATTACCATGGAAGGTGATAAGACCATTGAAGAGGGTACGATAGTGATCACCAATAATCGAATAGTTGCTATTGGGGAGACCTCCAAGGTTTCTATTCCGACTGATGCTAAGGTGTATAATGTAAAGGGAAAGGTGATCATGCCAGGTCTGGTAGATGCTCATGCACATATTGGGGCATTCCGATATGGTCTGATCACTCAGCAAAACTGGAGGCTGATGGCAAATCTTGCCTTTGGCGTTACCACTTCTCATGATCCTTCAGCCAATACAGAGACCGTCTTTTCTCTATCTGAACTGCAACGATCAGGTTCATTGATCGGACCTAGAATTTATTCTACAGGTTTCATACTGTATGGTGCTGATGGTGATTTCAAAGCGGTGATCAATAATTTGGATGATGCGCGAAGCAGCATCAGAAGAACAAAAGCATTTGGAGCTAAGAGCGTGAAGAGTTATAACCAGCCCAGAAGAGATCAGCGGCAGCAAGTATTAAAGGCAGCCAGAGAAATGGGCATCAATGTAGTTCCTGAAGGAGGCTCGACATTTTATCACAACATAACTATGGTCATCGATGGTCATACCGGTGTAGAACATAATATACCTGTTGCACCGGTCTATAAGGATATACTTGAAATTTGGGGTGCCAGTGGTACAGGCTATACTCCTACTCTGATCGTGAATTACGGTGGTGTAAATGGAGAATACTTCTTTTATGACAGAGATGATGTCTGGGAGAATGAGAAGTTGATGGAATTCACCCCAAGGAGGATCATTGATAGCCGATCACGCTATAGAACTAAGATCCCTCAGGAAGAATATAAGAATGGACATATATTGGTGTCTGAGACTGCCAAGAAGTTGTCGGATGCCGGAGTGAAGGTCAATATGGGAGCACACGGACAATTACAAGGGCTTGGAGCACACTGGGAGACCTGGATGCTTCAACAAGGTGGAATGACCAATTTGGAAGCCCTTAAAGCGGCTACGATCAATGCAGCAAACTATATTGGTGCAGGAAATGAAATCGGTTCCTTGAAAAAAGGAAAGTTAGCCGATCTGATCGTACTGGGAGAGGATCCGTTGAATGACATTGAAAATACTCAATCTGTCGAAATGGTCATGATCAATGGGAGGCTATTCGATTCGAAGACCATGAATGAGATTGGGAATCATCCAAAAAAAAGAGCTCCTTTTTTCTGGGAACTCAATGGATCAAGTGAAGCATTTCCATGGCATGAAGAAGTACAAAGCTTTATGTATGGGGGTTGTGGATGCCATATCGGACATTAAAAGAATTCACTTTCTTTAAAATTCATAGAACCAGATTATGATATTCTGAAATTAGATGCATTCCTGCCGATGCACCAATTTTAATTAATCTATATTTGCGACTTTTTTGAATAAAAGTTGTCATGCAAAGATTAATTAAGAATTTCACGTTCAATACTAAAAATGATATTCTCTCCGGGTTTACCGTAGCATTGGCTTTGGTGCCTGAAGCAGTGGCTTTTGCTTTTGTTGCCGGAATAGATCCATTAGTTGGGTTATATGGTGCATTCATGATGGGAATTATCACTTCTCTTTTTGGTGGAAGACCGGGAATGATATCAGGGGCTACAGGTGCAATGGCTGTTGTAATGGTCCATTTGGTCCAAAAGGGAAATCAGGTAGGGATCACGTTGGAGAGCCCTATTGAGAATTTAGGACTTCAATGGTTATTTATAACACTCTTATTTGTTGGATTGATCCAAGTTTCTGCTGGATTATTCAAACTGGGGAAATTTGTCAGGCTGATCCCCCATTCAGTAATGATGGGATTTGTGAACGGATTGGCTATTGTGATCTTTTTATCCCAATTGGGGCTTTTTATGGAGAATGTTGACGGGGAAAGACAATGGCTTCAGGGATATAGCTTATGGTTGATGATGGGATTTGTCGGACTTACTATGCTTATCATGTTCCTATTGCCCAAACTAACTAAAATGGTTCCTGCGGCTCTGGTAGCAATTTTGGTTGTTGCAACAATCACCATTCTGGGTAATGTAGAGGTCAGCACAGTTGGGTCATTTATCAGAGATGGTGGCGGAACAGGATTAAAAGGAACATTGCCCTCTTTTCAAATACAGATTTTTGAACTTTTCAATACGATAACCGGTCATTGGGGACTAATATTCTCAACCGCCATCCTACTGGCAGCTGTTGGATTGATCGAATCATTAATGACCTTGAACCTTGTGGACGACATGACCGAAACTCGAGGTAGTGGTAATAGGGAATGTGTTGCTCAGGGAGGAGCAAATATTGTGAATGGTCTGTTTGGAGGCATGGGAGGTTGTGCCATGATCGGACAATCAATAATCAATATTAATTCTGGCGGAAGAGGAAGACTATCTGGTGCAGTTGCTGCTGTTGCTTTATTGTGTTTTATTCTATTTGGAGCACCCCTTATAGAGCGGATTCCCATTGCTGCCTTAGTGGGGGTAATGTTTATGGTTGTGATCGGAACCTTTGCCTGGAGTAGTTTTAGGATTATCCATAAGATCCCACTTGCCGATGCCATTATTCTGATCACTGTTTCGGCTGTGACCGTTTGGCTGGATCTCGCTATTGCAGTTATAGTTGGTGTAATCATGTCTGCTTTGGTCTTTTCATGGAAAAACGCAACGATGATCAGGGCTCGCAAGAGAATCAAAGAGGATGGCACCAAAGTATATGAAATTTGGGGTCCCCTATTCTTTGGTTCTTCACAAACATTCAATACAAAATTTGATATTAAAAATGATCCTGAAAAAATAGAGATTGATTTCATTGAATCGAGGGTAAGTGATCACTCCGGTATTGAAGCATTAAGAAATGTGACCGATAAATATTTATCCAATGGTAAAGAAATAAAGATCACTCATCTAAGTCCGGAGTGTAAAATGATCCTTTTGAAAGCAAATCCATTATTTGAAAATATCATAGAAACTTCAATCGAAGACCCCCGTTATCATGTGGTGACAGATGTGTTGGAAAATGATGTGTAGTGAGATAATATAACTTCATTATGAATGACCTTTGATGAAAAGACCATGTCTTTTGCTATTCGTTTTTTGATGATAAAATCGTATCTTTAGTACTTAATCATTAAATCAATTAAAATGGTAAAAGCAAAATATCAAAGTGTATTGGATCTTGGCAGAGAACTCGATATACAAAACGGAGATGTTAGAGAAGAGAATGGACAATTAAAGGTTTGGGGAACAGCCAAAACCCAATATGAAAAGAACTTGCTTTGGGATGAGATAAAACGAATTGGTGGTGATAGCCCAAGTGATAT